>NZ_JBEYXH010000006.1:0-255106 GCF_040644755.1 Streptomyces sp. NPDC046887 | reverse complement strand
GCCGCCTGGGCCATGTCGCGCCCCGAAAGGACCACCTTCCCATGTCCCAGCCCCACGACCGCGGCCCCCGCCCCGACCCCGGCCCCGCGGCTGCCGTGGGCGGGACGAGCGGGACCGTGGGCGGGACGAGCGCGACTGTCGGCGGGAGGACCGCGACCGTCAGCGGGACGAGCGCAGGAGGCCGGTCGGGCGGGGTACGCGGCGGGGGCCGGTGGGCCGTGGCGGGGGCGGCCGAGTAGGGGCCGGGGCGCGCTGGGGGGCCTGCTCCTCGACCAGCCGTACCGCGGTGTCCAGCAGGGAGCGGAAGAGCGGGTCGGTGTCCAGGTCAGCGCGCCAGGCGCACCAGGCGTACGCGGAGAAGGGCGGCTGCCAGGCGAGCCGGCACAGCCGGCCCGAGCGCAGTTCCTCCAGCACGGTGACCGTCGGCAGCAGGGCGATGCCCATGCCGTCGCCGACCCCGCGCTTCACCGCCTCCAGCGGACCGAGCGGCAGTACCCCGCCGGCGGCTCCTCCGGCCGCCCCGGCCCGTAGTCGCTCGAAGGCGAGCTGGGGGCCGTCGGGGTGGTGGGAGCGGAGCACCGCCTCGCCGAGCAGGTCCTCGGTGCGCAGCCGCGTGGAGGCCGCCAGCGGGTGGCCGGGGTGCGCCACCAGGCTCAGCGGTTCCCGGCAGAGCCGGCGGAGGCGGACATCCTCGTCGGTTCCCTCCCCGGTCTCCGCGGACTCCGCCTCCTCGGAGTCGGCGGAGATGTCGACGTAGAAGGCGCAGTCGAGCCGTTCCGCCCGGATCAGGGCGGCCGGGTCGCCGTCCAGCGGCTGGAAGGACAGCCCGCCGCCGGGGTGGCGCAGATGCATATGCTCGATGAGCGGCAGCAGCCGGAAGGTGGTCAGCCCCTCCGCGCTGCCCACGGTGAGCGGTGACCGGTCCGCGTCGTCCGCCATCTCCTGCCGGGCGAACTCGCTGAGCCGCACGATACGGGTGGCGTAGCCGTGCAGCCGCAGTCCGGCGGGGGTCAGCCGCGCTCCGATGCCGGTCCGCTGGAACAGCAGGGTGCCGACCGACTCCTCCAGGGTCTTGATCCGGGCCGTCACGGTGGGCTGGGTGAGCCCGAGGCGGTGCGCGGCCTGGGTGAAGCTGGCGGACTCGGCGACCGCGAGGAAGGCGGTGAGGTGCTTGATGTTCACGCCCGCCACCGCCCCGGGAGGCCAGGGCGGCCGGGACGGCGGGCCGCCGGGAGGCGCCGGTGAGGGCGGCGGGGGCTTGGGGCGAGCGGGGTGGCCCGATGGGCGAGCGGTGCGGATGAGTGGTTCATCGGAGTCTGCCCTTCGGGTACGTCGGCGGGGCCCGAAACCCTGCTGGGAGCGGGTCTATCAGCCTACGTAACGATCGTTCGTTTTTGTTTGCGGACGACCGTATGCGCTACGACTGTGGCAACTCGCCGCGAGCCGCAGGGCGTCGTCGACCCCGTGGAAGGCGAGGTTCCACAGCCGATCCAGCACTTCCTGGAGCCGCGGCCGGGGCCCCGGGGCGCGAGCGTCGTTGTAGGCGCCGATCAGCAGGTAGACGACCAGCTTCTCCAGTTCGGCGAGACGCCCGGGGTCCGGCGGGTCACCCGTCAGGTCGAGCAGCAGGGTGCGCAGGGTGGGCAGCCAGGCGGCCCGCCAGTCGGGGAACTCCCCGGGATCGTCCTGCGCCAGGCGCACGGCGGCGCGTACCGCGGTCTCCTCCTCCAGGAGCCGCCCCAGTTCACGGGTCAGCTCCGCGACCGCCGCCGGACCACCGGACGGTACGGGGCGCAGCCGGTGCATCGCCCAGCGGACGGCGTTGACGCCCGACTCGCAGACCACGTCGGCGAGGGAGCCCTTGGTGGGGAAGTGGAAGGTCAGCGCGCCCATGGTGACGCCGGCCGAGCGGGAGACCCGGGACAGCGAGGTACGGGTGTAGCCGTGCTGGTCGAACTCGGCCGCGGCCGCCTCGATGAGCTGGCGCCGGGTCTGCTCGGCCCGCTCCTGCCTCACCACGGCCGGGCCCTCCCGGCTCCCGGGGCATGGGCGGCGCAGGACCCGGGTGCCGCGCCGACGGGCGAGGCCACGGCCTCGACCGGGGCGGGGATCCTGCCGCTTGGGGGAGTTCGCCGTCGCGGTTCCACAGCACCTCCGGTGCGGTCGGGCACCGGGCCGGAGGCCGGGCACAGGACATGGGTCGACACTCCGGAAGCTACCGGCGGGGCGGGTACGCGTGGAACGACTCCGTCCGATCGCCCTGCGGCTTTGGCATCTCGGCCGGTCCGGTGGGCGGGTCACCGGGCCCTCTGGGTCTCCGGCGGGGCTGCCCTATGCTCCTGAAAGCAAATTCACCGGTAAGTAATTCACCAGCACACGCCCGGAACAGGTGGTGGCGGCGACGATGGCGCAGGCGCTTCGAGGACGTACGGGCGGTGAGCCGGAACTGTGGCGGCAACTGCTGCTGCTGGTGCACCGGGTCGGCCATACGCTCGACCGGAAGTTGCAGCGTGGGCACGGGGTGAGCGCCGCTGAGCACACCACGCTGGCCGCGCTGGCCGGGGGTGCGCTGCGGATGCAGGAGCTCGCCGAGGCGGCCGGGATGAGCCAGTCCACGATGAGCCGCATGGTCGGCCGGCTGGAGGAGGCGGGGCTCGCCACCCGGACGGTCGGCGAGGAGGACCGCCGGGTGATGGTGGCCGCCCTGACCGACGAAGGGCGGGCGCTCCTCCAGGACGTCCAGAAGACCTTCGCCGCCGAGTTGGAGCGCGCCCTGGACCTCGCCGCCTTCGAACCGGCCACCGCCTCACTGGTCAACCGGCTGCGGCACGACCCCTCCGCGCGGACGGACTGAGTCGGAGACTGTACGGGCCGGGCAGCGCGGCCCGGCCCTACCGGGGCTTCTGGGACGCGTACGGCGCACAACGGCTCTGCCCGTGGCGGTACTTCGGGCGCGAGCCCGCCCCGTGCCGTCGCCATGGGGGGAGGCATGGGGGCACGGGGCGGGGGTCTGGGGCGTACGGGGATCCCGTACGGCGATCGCGGGCGGTACGGCGGGGCGGGGTGGGCCGGGCGGTGCGCCGGCGGGTTCGTGGGCGGCGGCCGTGCCCGGGTCCGCGGGGGGGGGAAGGCCCGGCGGCGGTGGCTCAGTTGCCCAGCCGCGGGTCGATCAGCAGCTTGCCGCGGGTGCCGCCGGCCGCCAGCAGCCGGTGCGCCTCGCCCACCGTGGCGAGCGAGAAGACCTCCGCGACCCGCAGCGTGAGCACACCGTCGTCGACCAGGCGGCTCAGCCGGGTCAGCCGGTCGCCGTCCTGCTCCGCGAAGGACATCCGGACGTCGATACCGCGTTCGGCGAGGAGTGGGCGGGTGGGCACGACGGAGACCGCGCGGCCCCCGTCGCGTACGGCGGCCAGCGCCGGGGGGTCGCCCGCGGTGTCGAAGAGGCAGTCGGCCGAGGCCGCCGGGACCGCCGCCCGGTCGGTGAAGACCGCGCGGGCACCGAGGGCCCGGGCCGCCTCCTCGTCGCCCGGGCGCACCAGGGCCTGGACGGTGAGGCCTCGGGCGGCGGCGAGTTGGACGGCGAAGCCGCCGACGGCGCCCACCGCGCCGGTGACCAGCAGGGTGTCGCCGGGCGCGGGGTCGAGCAGTTCCAGCGCCTGGTCGGCGGTGAGTCCGGCCAGCGGCAGGGCGGCGGCCCGCCGGAGGTCGCCGGTGCGCGGGGCGCAGGCCGCCAGCCGCTCGTCCAGAGCGACGTACTCGGCGTGGGTGCCTATCCCGGTGGCCGTCTGCGCCGACATGGCCACGACCCGGTCCCCGGTGGCGAAACGGTGCGCGTCGGCGCCGCACTGGGCGACGGTCCCGGCCAGGTCCCAGCCCAGCACCATCGGGAAGCCGTGGCCGATCCGGGCGGCGGCCCGGCCGGAACGCACCTCGATGTCGACCGGGTTGACCGCGGAGGCGGCGACCCGGACGAGGATCTGGCCTGACCCGGGGACGGGGCGCGGCAGTTCGGCGACCGTCAGCCGCTCGGGCCCTCCGTATCGGGACAGGACGGTGGCGCGCACGTGTACCTCCGAGGACGGGATCTCCGACGCGGTTACTTGCACCGCCCGCACCGGGTTGCTTGCAGAAAAACATAACAGTCGATCGCTTTTTCGGTTCGCCTCCGTCCGGGCCTCGCTACTTCTTTGGCAGGTCGGCGGATGAGCAGCCATGGCCGCCCAGTTGGACTGTGTCGCCATCTGGAATTTTGCTTGCTGATGCATGTAAAGCTCGGCCAGTCCGCACGGGGGCCGGGTCGGTGAACGCTTGGTCGCGGGGGCCATCGGCCCTCGCTGTCAGGCGGGTCGGGCCAGCGCCTCGGCTCGGGCTCCCGGCTGCTGGTGGGCGAGGGCCTGGTAGGCGTACGCGGCGGAGAGCAGGGTCATATGGTGGTGCCACCCCGGGAAGGAGCGGCCCTCGAAGTCGCGCAGCCCGAAGTCGTCGGCGAGGCGGTCGAGGGCGGACCGCACGCCGAGGGAGGCCCCGGTGAGCGCGAGCAGTTCGGGGGCGGGGTGCCGTACCAGGTTGGTCAGCCAGCGCTGCCCGGTGCGCGGGTCGGTGAACAGCCGGTAGGGGCGATGGGCCACCGGTACCCCGGGGCGGAGTTGCCGGGTGAGCGGCGCGGGCATGGAGTCCGGCACCGCCACCAGGAAGTCGGCGCCGCGCGCGTCGAGGCCCACCACCAGTTCCCGCGCGTCACCGTGCCCGCCGAGGTGCGCCACCACGGGCAGGGAGCGCGGGGGGCCGCTGCGCGCCGCGGTGTCGACGAGGTCAAGGGCGTCACCCGAGGGGGTGCGCGGCGCGGCCCGGTCGGGGACCCGGGCACGGAGCCGGGAGGGGCGGCTGGCGAGCCAGGACTCGGGAAGGTGCAGCCGCCAGTCGACGGGCATCTCACCGCGGTCGGTGGCGAGGAACGCGCCCACCGCCAGCTGGCAGTTGACCGCCCGCCCCTCCTGGGCCACGAAGCGGCGGTGGACGCCGCAGGAGTGCATGCCGCGCTTGGGCAGGACGGCCGGGGCGACCACCCAGGCCCGGGCGGGGGCCCGGCGCTCCACATGCCGGGCGAGGTCCTCGCGCACCTGCTTCCAGTCCCAGGGGCTGGCGTTGACGAACTGGTGCAGGGCCTGCGACGCGGTGGGTGAGTCCGACACGGTGGCGGCGAGGCGGCGCATGGTCTTCTTGCCGGGCGTCAGCAGCAGCGCCTGGAGATAGGCGTGCGCCCAGCGGCGCTGGTCGGCGCGCGCCAGACGGCCGAAGAGTTCATCGGTGAAGTCGGTGAACTCGGCGAAGTGGGTTACGTGGGCGAAGTCGGCGACCGACAGGGGCTCCTGGCTGCTCCGGTCCCCCAGCATGCTTCCTCCTTCTCTCGGACGGACGGGCTTCTCTCGGACGGACGGGCTTCTCTCGGACGGACGGGCTTCTCTCGGACGGACGGGCTTCTCTCGGACGGACGGGGAAATAATAGCGATCGTTCGTTTTTTTATTTGCCCGGCGAGAGACCCTCCGAACCACTTGGGCAGGTCGGGCCGGAGGACGCCGGGGCCGGACCGGCGCCCGGGGGTCAGACCGCCGTCCAGCCTCCGTCCACCTGGACGCTCGCCCCCGTGGTGAAGGCGGACCGGTCGCTGCACAGCCAGGCGGCCGTCTCGGCGATCTCCCGAGGACCGGCCAGCCTCTTCTGCACCGGGCGGAGGAGGAACTGCTCCTCCAGCTCCGGCGCCTGGGCGAGGACCCCTTCCAGCATCTCGGTGCGGGTGTTGCCCACCACCAGGGCGTTGACCCGGATCCCGCGCTCACCGTACTGGGCGGCCGCCGCCTTGGTCAGGCCGATCACGGCATGCTTGGCGGCCACATAGCTGGCGCAGGCACCGGTGGCGAGCAACCCGGCGACGCTGGAGGTGTTGACGATCGAGCCGCCACCGCCCTCCAGCATCACCGGCACCTGCTCGCGCAGGCAGTTCCACACCCCGCGCACATTGGCGTCCATCACCTGCTCGTAGACCGCGTCGTCCGTGAGGTGCAGATCGCCGCCGGCGGCCGCCAGTCCGGCGTTGTTGAACGCCGCGTCCAGGCCGCCGAACCGCTCGACGGCGGTGTGCACGGCACGCCGTACGTCCTCCGAGGCGGTCACATCACCCGCGACCCAGGCAGCCTTGCCACCGGCCGCCCCGATCTCCTCGGCGACCCCCTCCAGCCGCTCCTTCCGGCGCGCCATCAGGACCACCGCGGCGCCCTCCTCGGCGAAGAGGCGCGCGGCGGCCGAGCCGATCCCGCTGGACGCCCCCGTGACCATCACCGTGCGCCCGGCGAGCAGCCCTCCGTCGTACCGCATGTCCCCAACCCCCACTGTGTTCGATGTCCTTGCCCGCCTTCCGCCCCGGTCGGCGGGGCGGTCCTGCCCCGGTCAGCCGCAGAGGGCGGCGATCCGCTCCTGGTCCGCCCGCAGGCCTCGCACCGTCTCCGGTACGGCCAGCGCGGGCGCCAGCAGCCGCCAGGCGTTCACCATCCGGCCGGGCAGATCGGCCCGCCCACTCACGACCTCCGAGTACATCTGCGTACCGGTCAGCAGCCCCACCAGCAGCTCGGCGGCCTGCCTCGGGTCGACGTGGTCGTGCAGCTCGCCGCGGCCGCGGGCCTCGATCAGGCACTCCTCGAAGATCCCCGCCCAGTCCCCGTAGGAGTCGGTGACATCGAAGGCGATCACACAGGCGGGGTCGGTCGCCAGCCGCACACCGGCCCGCAGGATGACGTCCTCCTGGAGCCGGCGGGACCACACCAGCGTGGTGTCCACCAGCCGTTGCAGCCCCTCGGCCCCGAGCTGGGGCACGACCACCTCCGGCTGCGCCCGCATGACCTCGTAGGCCAGCTCCTCCTTGGACTTGAAGTGGAAGTAGATCGCGCCCTGGGTGGTCCCGGACTCCTTGACGATCTTGCTGATGCTCGCACCGCTGAAACCCAGCCGGTCGAAGACGTCGGCCGCGGACCGGATGATGTGCGCACGCGTGCGTACGGCGCGTTCCTGCTTCAATACGGCCACGTCGGCTCTCCGCTTCTTCCCTCGACAAACAAAACGAGCACCCTCTATTTTATGAGAGCGCCGCCCTCAGGCCAAGTCGCCGTGGGCGGTGGACCAGTCGTGTTCCAAGGGGAGGGAACCCGCCATGTCACTGACGTTCCACGCGCCCGGCCACAAGACGGTCCCGTCCGGTCCGGGCACCCGCGCCTCCACCGCCTCCGCCTCCGTACCGGCCGACCGCGCCTCGGCCGACTCCGCCCCGGCCGCGTCCTCGGGCCCGGTGACGGCCGCGCTGATCCACAAGGCCGATCCGGAAGAGGTCCTGCTGACCGCCTGGCGGAGGACCGGCGAGGACGCCTTCGTGTTCGCCGCGCGGTGGCCGCGCGCCCACCGCTTCTATGTGACCCCGGACGGGCGTTACACACCGGCGCTGTTCGCCGAAACGGTTCGCCAGACCTTCTCGGCACTCACCCACGCGGCGTACGGGGTGCCCTTCGGGTACCAGCTCATCTGGGACGAGCTGGCCTTCGAGGTCTCCACCGCCGCGCTGTACGTCGGACCGGGACCCGCCGCACTCACCCTGCATGTCAGCTGTGACGCCACCCACTCGCGGCGGGGAGTACTGACGGCCGCGGCCCTGGAGGTGACGGTGGAGCGCGACGGCATGCTCCTCGGCACCGCCAGGACCCGCTTCACCGTGCACCCGGCCACTCTCTACGCGCGGCTGCGCCGGGCCCGTACCGACGCGCGGGGCGCCATGGACGCCGCACCGCGCGCGCAGGCACCGCTCGACCCCGCCGCCGTCGGCCGGACCCGGGCCGCCGATGTGGTGCTCGGCGCCGAGGGCGGCCCGGGCCGCCGCGAGCTGCGGGTGGACACCGCGCACCCGGTCCTCTTCGACCACCCCGTGGACCATGTCCCGGGCATGCTCCTGGTGGAGGGCGTCCAGCAGGCGGCCGTCGCGGCCCTGGGCCCGGACGCCCGACTGCGCTCGCTGAGCATCTCGTTCCAGCGCTTCGCCGAACTCGACGCACCGTGCCACCTTTCGTACCGCGTCATCCGACCGGCCCCGGGCGCGCCCGGCCCCACCGCCCCGGTGGTCCATGTCGAGGCCGAGCAGGACGGTGAGCCGGTCTTCACCGCCACGGCCACCGCCACCGCCACCGGTAGCGCCGAGCAGGGCTGACGGCCCGCGCCCTCCGCCGCCGGGCCGCCCTCCGCCGCCGGGTCGCCGTCCGCCCGGGTCGCCGTCCGGCCGGGTCGCCGCACACCCGGGCCGCCCGCACGACTGGCACCCGCTCCCCCACCACGTAGCATCCTCACCGCGTCCCGCGCCCCCACCACCCCACCGCTCGACCCCGCCCTGGAGGCGTCGCCATGTCCCGCCCGTCCGTCGTCTGGTTCGACTTCGGCGGAGTGCTCTCGCCGCCCCTGGACGACCTCTTCCGCTCCTACGAGCAGCGCGCCGGAGTCACCCCCGAGCAGCTGAGGACCGCCTTCGCGGACGTCTCGGACGAGGTGGGCCTGCCGCCGCTGGCCCCGGTGGAGCTGGCGCTGATGACCGAACGGGAGTGGGGCGGACGGCTGCGGGCGGCGCTGGCCCGGCGGCATCCCGGCATCGACCTCTCCCGCGCCCGCCTGGAGGAGTTCGGGGCGCAGTGGTTCGACGGCCACGGGGCCAACCCGGTGATGGCGGCGGCCTGGCACACCCTGCGCGAGCACGGGATCACCACCGGGGTGCTCTCCAACAACGTCCTGGAATGGCGTACGCACTGGATGCGGATGATGGCGCCGCTGGACGGGATCGAGTTGCTGGTCGACTCCTGCGAGGTCGGCTGCCGCAAGCCGGACCCGGAGATCTACCGACTGGCCACCCGCCGGGCCGGGGTCGATCCGGGCGAGTGCCTGCTGATCGACGACGTCGGGGCGAACATCGACGCGGCCCGGGCGCAGGGCTGGCAGGCCGTCCACTTCACGGATGACGAGCGGACCCTCGCCGAGCTCGCCCGAGCCACCGGGGTCACCTTCCTCTCCCCCGCCGCCGCCTCCTCCGCCCCGCGGTGACCGGTACGCTCCGGGCGCGGGCCCGTCCCCGGGTGATCCCCGCCCTCCGTCGCCTCCGAGGAGTCACGTCATGACCCTGCCCGTGTACCAGGAGCCGACCGTGGACCGGATACCCCGGCTCGATCCGGCCGGCGCCCTGGCGGCGGCGCCCGGGCGCTCACCCGGCGGGCTGCCCCGGGTCGTTCTGCCGAGCGGGCACCTGGCGGTCCACCTCACCCGTTACGAGGACGTGCGCAAGGCGCTGGCCCATCCGGCGCTCAGCCGGGCCGAGGCCAACACCGAGGACGGGCCGCGCTTCCTGCCCACCGCGCTGCCGCCCCAGATGCTGATCAGCATGGACGCACCCGACCATGGCCGGATCCGCCGGCTGGTGACCCCCGACTTCGCGGCGGCCTCGGTCACCGCGCTGCTGCCCGGGCTGCGCGCCCTGCTGGACGAGCGGGTCGCCGCGCTGCGGGCGGCGCCCCGGCCGGACCTGTTCCGGGAGGTGCTGGACCGGGTCGCCCCGGCGGTCACCAGCGGCTTCCTCGGCGTACCGGAGGAGGACCTGCGGCAGCTGCGTACGGCCTCCCGGGTCATCCAGCTGGCGCCCGAGGACGATCTGGCGGGCCTGACCGCCGAGTTCACCCGCGGCCTGGGGTACGCGGCCGCCCTGGTCCGGGGCGAACGGCCGCTGCTGCCGGGCGGGTTGCTGAGCCGGCTGCTGGAGCGGCGGGAGCAGGCCGAACCGGCACTGGACGACGACGAGTTGACCGTCCTCTTCCTCACCCTGCTGGTCACCGTGGACCAGAACACCCTGTCGATGCTGACCAAGGCCGTCTACGCGCTGCTGTGCGCACCGCCGTTGTGGCGCGCGGCGGCCCAGGACCCGGCCTCGGTGCCGAGGATCACCGAGGAGCTGATCCGGCTGCTGCCGCTGGGCGGGCCGGTGGGCTTCCCCCGGGTGGCCCGCGCGGACGTGGAGTTCGGGGCGGGCGCGGTCCGGGCCGGTGAGACGGTGCTGCCGGACGTCTTCCAGGCCAACCGGGACCCGGAGGTCTTCCCCCGCCCCCTGGCCGTCGACCCGGACCGCCCGGCGCGGCGGCACCTCCAGTTCGGCCACGGGCTGCACCACTGCCTCGGCGCCGCGCTCGCCCGGCTGGAGATCAACGAGGTGGTCACCGCGCTCACCGGCGCCCTGCCCGGCGCCACCCTGGACGCCGACCCCGCCGCCCTGCCCTGGGACGAGGGCGCCCTGCTCCGCCGCCCCACCGCCCTCCCGGTCCGCTTCTGAGCCGCCTCGGGCTCTGGTGGGGGCGGTGTGTCGTGGACCGTACCTTCACCGGCGACTTTCAGCCGCCGTGGAGGTACGGTCATGCCGTGGGTGCGACCCCCTCGCCGGCCGGTCGGCCGGCCACGTGTGCTGCACACGGTGCGAGTAGGAGATTTTCGATGACCTCTGACGACCTCGGGTTCCGCGAGCGGATCCGGTCGGACATTCCGCACTCGGCGCGGGTCTGGAACGCCTGGCTGGGCGGCAAGGACAACTACGCCGTCGACCGGGAGCTGGCGGAGGTGGTCGCCTCGGCCTATCCGCAGATCGTCGACATCGCCAAGGCCTCGCGCGCCTTCCAGGCCCGGGCGGTGCGCGCGCTCACCGCGCAGGGGGTACGGCAGTTCCTGGACGTGGGCACCGGGCTGCCGGTCGCGAACAGCACCCATGAGGTCGCCCAGGCCGATGTGCCGGACGCGCGGATCGTCTACGTGGACAACGACCCGATCGTGCTGGCCCACGCCGAGGCGCTGCTGACCAGCACCCCGGAGGGGCGGACGGCCTATGTGGACGCCGACCTGTCGGATGTGGACGCGGTGGTGGACGAGGCGGGCACAACCCTGGACCTGTCCCAGCCGGTGGGTGTGCTGCTGCTCTCCACGCTGGGGCATCTGACCCCGGCCGACGGCATCCGGGTGGTGCGGCGGTATATGGAGCGGATGCCGTCCGGCAGCCATCTGGTGCTCTGCGACACGGTGAAGACCCCGGAGACCCTGGCGGCGCAGGAGGCCTACGACTCCGGCGAGAACCCGCCCTACCTGGTCCGGGAGCCGGAGGAGATCACCGGCTGCGCGGAGGGCCTGGAGCTGCTGGAGCCCGGCTTCGGCTCCATCGCCTTCTGGCGCCCGACGGAGCAGGACCCGGTGGCCGTCGACCAGTGGGGGCTGGTGGCCCGCAAGCCGTAACGGCCCTGACAGCCCTGTCGGAGGGAGGACGGCGGTATGCCTCGGGGCGTACGGCCGTCTCCGTGGCGGTCGGCGCCGGGTCAGAGGGGTGGGGCCAGGACCGAGGTGAAGGGGTGGGCGAGGGGGTCGGCGCCGTCGGTGAGGACGGTGGCGAGTGCCTGAAGGCCGGTCGCGGTCATACCGGCGAGGGCGCGGAACTCACGGGCGAGATGGGCCTGGTCGTGGTACCCGCAGGCGGCGGCCGTATCGGCCCAGGTGGCTCCCGGGCCGGCCGGCCCGGTCAAGGCCCGCTGGAAGCGCAGGACCCGGGCGGCGCTCTTGGGGGCGAGGCCGATCTGCTCCGCGAACAGCACCTCCAGCCGGCGGCGGCTCCGCCCGGTCGCCTCGGCCAGCCGCCCGACCGGCAGCGTGCCATGGCCGGCCCGCAGCAGGGACCACGCCTCCGACACCACCGGTGAGGGCCGGCAGCGGCTGTCCGCCAGACGTGCGGCGATGGCCGCGTCCAGGATCGCCCAACGGCTCTCCCACCCGGACGCCTGGGCGAGTCGTTCGGTGAGGTCGGCGCCCCAGGCCCGCCCCAGGACGTCCACCGGATGGGCCATGGTGTCGGCCAGCCGGTTCAGCGGCATGCCGAGGAGGGCGTAGGCCCCCAGCGGCGTCAGTTCCAGCTGCACCCCGTGGCCGGTACCGCCGGTGCGGCTGATCACCGGGCCGGTCCGGAGCCCCAGCAGCACCGCGTCCCAGCCCCGGCCCGACGGCGGTTCCCGGTCCGAGGCGAGGTCCAGTGGGGCTCCCCAGGTCAGGCAGAGGGTGACCGTGGTCGAGGGGAGGTTCAGCCGGCGCGCGACCGGCGCGGCGCTCATCCGGTAGCCGGTGTAGCTGACCACCTGTCCGCGCAGCCAGGCGGGCGGATGGCGGCGGACCCGGCACGGCTCCGCGCCCGTGTCGGCTGGGTCATGGCGTTCCTCGTGCGGCGCCGACTCGCGGACCATGCTCCCCCGCCCCTCATGGCTCCAGCGGACAGGGCCCCGGCAAGGTGCGCGTTCGTACAAGCCGCGTGGCCGACCGCGGCTCCAGTCTGGTGGTGTCCACGACGGGCCGGGAAGCCGCGAACTCGCCAACCGGGCGGCCGGCGGCCCTGGTCCCGGCCCGTCGCACCCGACCGAATCGAAGGAGTACCCATGCGTATCCGTACGGCTGTGGCAGGACTGGGAATGGGAGCGGCGCTGATCCTGGGCGGTGTGTCGGCACCCGCGCAGGCCGCCGGCCTCGACGGAGCCCCGTCGGCGCTCGGGCCCTCGTGCACCAAGGGCAAGAACCTGACCAACGGCTGGGGGAAGTGCACCACCGCCGGAAGCTACAAGTGGCGCGTCAACGTCGACTGCACGCTGGGCGGTTGGGGATCGAGCAGCATCGTGACCGGCCCGACCCGGACCAACGCGTACTGCAACTGGGGCAATGTGGAACAGGTGACCATCGAGCACTTCTGACCGGCGGTCGTCGGCGGTACGGCACCGCGCCGAGCCGGCCGCTCGGCGCGGTGCCCTCGAAGCGGGCACATCGGCCGGTAACCCTCAAATCTTCCTCAGAGCCTTAGCCGCACCGGGGCAGAGCTGAGCGGTGTGTGCCTAGGGTGATCTTGTCGCGGGGCGCCTGACCAGCGCCTGGATACCGCGAACCGCGTGACGGAGTAACACTGCTGCGAGAGGGACGCACCATGAACGGCATCGACAAGCAGGACCTGGACCAGCTCATCGCCCGGACCTACGACGAGGTCAAGACCGCGGTCAACTCGCACAGTGAGAAGAGCCTCGTCATGTACAGCCAGGCCCTGCGCACCCTGGTGGAGCTGCGCCGGGAGATCACCGCGACGGAACGCGCCGACGGCTGAAACGGGTCGCGCGCCCTTCCGAGGGCGTAGCGCCTCGCGGAAACGTCCGTACGCCCCCACCGCCGCTCGTCGTGAGCGGTGGCCGGGGGCGTCGGGGGTTCGGGGGTGGGGGTCGAGAGGGGTGGGGGTCGGGGCGCGGTGTGGGGGCGCACGCTCAGGCGGTGGTGATGCGGATGGCGTCGACCACCGCCTCGGCCGTGCGCAGGGCGTCCGCCGCGGTGGGGCCGCTGGTCATGACCGAGCCCACCCGGTCCCAGGAGCTGCGCAGTTCGTTGACGGTGTCGCCGGGCTTGAGGTGCAGGGAGAGGGAGAGGACTCCGGGGAGTTTGCGGGCCTCGTCGGTGCCGTCGACGGAGACCACCTCGCCGGGGACCGCCTCCATGAAGCGGACCGCGGCGCCGCCGGCCGCCTGGCGGGGCAGGGGCTCCGGGCGGCGGCCCTGCATGACGGTGTAGAAGGCCCCGGCCAGGTTGATGCCGTACGCCTCCTCGATCAGCATGGGGATGCCGTCGCCGGGGAAGCGGCCGGCGCACTCCACCAGGTAGGGGCGGCCGTCGCTGACGATCCACTCGCAGTGCACCATCCCGCTGCCGAAGCCGACCGCGCGCAGCACCGCCTCGGTCCGGTCGACCAGCAGCGCGTCCAGCTCGGCGGAGATGCCCGCGGCGGGCACGGTGTGGCCCAGCTCGATGGGGCGGGGGCCGGGGAAGAGCACCTTGCCGGTGACGTTGGAGAACAGTGTTTCGCCCTCGCTGACGAGCAGTTCTACGCTGTACTCGTCGCCGTGGACGAACTGCTCGATGAGCATGCGGAGTTCGCGGTCGCGGTCGGGGACGCGGTCGCCCTCGTCCTGGCTGGTGCACTCCTCCCAGGCGGCGTCCAGACCCTCCAGGGAGTGCAGCACCTTGGTGCCGACGGAGGCCTGGCGGTTGGCGGGTTTGAGCACCAGGGGGCCGGGATGGGCGGCGGCGAACTCGCGGACCTCGGCCACGGAGCCCACTTCTCGGGAGGCGGGGTTGAGGACGCCGGCGGCGCGGGTGACGCGGCGCAGCAGGGACTTGTCCCGCATGATGGCGGACGCCCCGGCGCCGGCGCCCGGCACTCCGTAGCGCTCGGCCAGCCGGGCGGCGAACGGGGTGGCGTACTCGACCAGCGGGGCCACCACGGCGGGGGCGAGGTCGGGGTAGGTGTTGAAGAACTCGTCGGCCGCGGCGGGCAGCTGGTACTCCCACTCGATCAGCTCGCGCAACATCGCCGCGCCCTCCAGGGCGTTCTTGACGTCCTGCTTGCGGATCACGTCCGGCTCGTCGATCACGATGACCGAGCCGGGGGCGAACTCCTTGATGTAGGGCAGGACGTTGACGTAGCCGACGATGATCCAGGGCTGCTGCTGCTCGGTCATGGGGTGCTCCTCGATAAGGGGAAAGAGAGACGAGGGGTCAGTGGCGGAGTTCGAGGGTGCAGCACTTGACGCTGCCGCCGGACTTCAGCAGCTCGGAGAGGTCGATGTGGTGGGTGCGGAAGCCGTGGGCGCGGAGTTTGGCGGCCAAGCCGGTGGCGGGCTCGGGGAGGATGGCGTTCAGGCCGTCGGAGACCAGGTTGAGGCCGAAGAGCAGGGCGTCCTCCTCGTCGGCGATGACCGCGTTGGGGAACAGGCCCCGCAGCACCTGGCGGCTCTCGGCGTCGAAGGCGCCCGGGTAGTAGACGATCTCGTCGTCGCCGAGCGCGGCCAGCGCGGTGTCCAGGTGGTAGAAGCGCGGGTCGATGAGTTTGAGGCTGATCACCGGGCGGTTGAACAGGGCTCGGGCCTCGGCCTGGGAGTACGGGTCGGAGCGGAAGCCGTTGCCGGCCAGGATGGCCCGGTCGGTGGTGACGTAGTCGCCCTCGCCCTCGCTGGTGAAGGCGGCCTGGACCACGTCCTGGTAGCCCCGGTCCCGGAACCACGCGGCCCAGTGGTCGGCCTCGGCCTGGCGCTCGGGGTGGCGGAAGCGGGAGACCAGCACCTTGCCGTCGACCACCAGGGCGCCGTTGGCGGCGAAGACCATGTCGGGCAGGCCGGCGGCGGGCTCGATGGTGCGGACGTCGTGGCCGAGGGAGACGTAGAGGTCGCGCAGGTCCTCCCACTGGGCCAGGGCGAGGGCCGGGTCGGTGGGCTTGGCCGGGTCCATCCACGGGTTGATGCTGTAGCTGACCTCGAAGTGCTCGGGGCGGCACATCACATAGTGGCGGGTGCGGGCCTGGCGGGGAGTCGTGGCGGTCTCGGGGGCGAGGGATGCGGTCATGGGATCGGTCCTTCCAGGAAGTAGGAGACGCGGGGTCAGGAGGTGATGCCGAGGCTGAGGGGGAAGCTGGGGCGGGCGCCGAGGAGGTGGGCGCCGGCCGACTGGAGGATCTTGTCCTGGGCCACCACGTGCTGGCACATGACCATGGTGTCGCGCAGCCAGCGGTCCAGCGGGTTGGGCTTGTAGATGGCGCCGGTCTGCATCAGGTCGTAGAGCCGCATCACGATGGAGCGGGCGGTGCGGAAGGCGTGCGCCCGGGAGAGCGGGAGGGCGGCGCGCTCGTCGGGGGTGAGGTCGTCCATGGTGCCGCCGGCCGACAGGACCTCCCACTGGCGCTCCATGGCGCCGTAGACCGCGCTGCGGGTGGCGTTGAAGTCGGCCTCGCACTCGGCCAGGGCGACCTGCATCCGCCAGTTGTCGGCCCAGCGGTTGGCGCCGCCGCCGGCGGACTTGGTGACCACCTGGTCGCGTACCCAGTCCAGCGCGGCCCGGGCGACACCGAGCGGGACGCCCGGCATGTTGCGCATATGCACCTCGGGCTGGGCCAGCGGGCCCCCGCCGTTGCGGACCTCGCCGAAGGTGAGGGTGTGGCCCTCGGGGACGTAGACGTCGTGGATGGCGTAGTCGCAACTGCCGCTGCCGGCCAGGCCGGTGGTGTGCCAGGTGTCGATGATCTCGACCTCCTCGCGGGGCACCATCAGGAGGATGGAGTCATGGGAGCCGTCGACCAGGAAGGGTTCGCCGTCCTGGTAGATGAAGGCGCCGGAGATCACCCAGTCGGCGTGGGTGATGCCGCTGCCGAACTGCCAGCGTCCGGTGAGGCGGTAGCCGCCCTCGGTCTTCTCGGCCTTGCCGGTGGGGAAGAGCAGTCCGGCGGTGGTCATGTCCAGGTGCGGGAACATCTCCTTGGCGACCCGCTCGTCCAGGAACGAGGCGTACAGGCCGGAGTCCATGCCGATCATGGCGGCCCAGCCGGCTCCGGAGTCGCCGTAGGCCAGGGCCTCGACCACCTCGGTCTGCTCGACGGAGCTGAGTTCGGGTCCGCCCCAGGCCCGGCTGAAGCCCATCCGGAACGCTCCGGTGGCGCGGATCAGTTCGACCACATCGGCGGGGAGGCGGCGGTTCTCCTCGATCTCGGGGCCGCGCGCCCGCAGGGTCGGGGCGAGCGCCTTGGCGGCGGCCAGGATCTCGGCGGCGGTGTTGGGGACCGCCGGGGTGGTGGTCGTCATGTCAGGACTCCTTGGTGGTGGCGGCCGTCGCCAGCTGGTGGAAGGTGCCGTGCAGGAAGAGCAGGGGCGGCTGGAGGTCGCGGACGCCGGTGGTGACCACCTCGCCGATCACCATCGTGTGGTCGCCCAGATCGAAGCTGTCCCAGAGCACGCACTCCAGGTTGCTCTGCGCGTCGAGCATCAGGGCTCCGGTGACGGGGCCCGGGGTGGCGTCGAGGGCGGCGACCGCCTCGGCGCGGTCCTCGCGGCTGCGGGCCAGCCGCCGGGCCAGCGACTCGGCGTCGCTGTCCAGGATGGAGATGGCCCACTGCTTGGTGGCGAGGAGGTCGTCCAGGAACTGCGAGCCGCGGCGCAGGGACATCGAGACCAGCGGCGGGTCGAGGGAGACGGAGGTGAGGGAGTTGAGCGTCACCGCGTCATGGCGGCGGATGCCCTCGTGGTCGGCGTAGGTGGTGGCGACGCACACTCCGGTGGCGAAGTTGCGCATCGCGCCGCGCAGATCGGGTGACATGACGGTTCCTCCAGCAGAGAGATCGGAGAGGTCAGATGGCCTGGGGGAAGGTGAAGACCCGGTCGGGGTCGTAGCGGTGCTTGACCTCGCGCAGCCGGTCCAGGTTGGGGCCGAGGTAGGCGGCCTGGGCGTGGTCGAGGTCGGGGTCGGCGAAGTTGAGGTACGAGGCGTCCCGGGCGTGCTCGCCCATGGCGGTGTGCAGCTGGGTGAGCCATTCGAGGTTGGCCTCGCGGACCTCCTCGGCGTCCTCGGTGGACCAGGAGGCGTCCATGGAGATCAGGAAGAGCACGTCCCGGTGCGGGAAGGCGGTCTCGGTGACCGGGACCCGGTTGATGGCACCGCCCCAGGTGAACAGGGCGATACCGGCGCCGTCCGGGTTGCCGGAGCCGGGCCACTTGCGCAGCGCGGTCAGCAGGGTGTCCACGCCGGCCTCGGTGAGCGGCCGGTCGACGGTGCGGGTGCGGACGGCGAAGGGGTCGCCGGAGGTCTCGTGGCGCAGGTAGTCCTTGGCCTCCCAGTAGGTGCGGTCCTCGATCTCGACGGTGGTGGGGGTGCCGGTGGCCAGCGCCTCGGCGAGGAGTTCGCGCAGTTCGGCGGCGGGGCCGAGGTGCTGGCCGATGACGGAGACGATCCCGTCGTCGTCGCCGGCGCGGCTGGCGCCGATCCGGGCGGCGAACCGGTCGGGGGCGTCCCGCATGATCCGCTGCATCACCGGCAGTACGGCCTCGGCGTCGTCCATGGGCCAGATCAGCAGCACGGTGGAGCTGGCGACGGTGGGGCGGGCCTGGAAGGTGAAGGAGGTGTTGACGCCGAAGTTGCCTCCGCCGCCGCCCTTGCAGGCCCAGAACAGGTCCGGGTGCTCGACCTCGTTGGCGGTGACCACGGTGCCGTCGGCGAGCACGACCTCGGTCTCCACCAGCGAGTCGCAGGTGAGCCCGAAGGCCCGGGAGACGGCGGCGACTCCCCCGCCGAGGGTGAGGCCGCCGATGCCGACCTCCTCCGAGTTGCCGAGCGGCACCGCCAGGTCGTGGCGCTGGAGTTCGGCGTACAGCTCCCCGGAGCGGGCCCCGCCGCCGACCGTGACCAGCTCGCGCTCGGCGTCCACGGTCACGGAGTTGAGGCCGTGCAGGTCCAGGACGAGTCCGGTGGTGGCGGCCTGGCCGGCGTAGCTGTGGCCGCCGCCGCGGGCCACCACCGGCAGCCCCTGCTCCCGGGCCCAGGCGATGCCCCGGGCGACGTCGGCGGTGGAGGCGACCGAGAGGACGCCGGCCGGCTGGATGCCGGCGTACCGCTTGTTGAAGGCGAAGCTGTTCTCCGCGAAGCCGGGCTCCCCCGGCAGCCGCACCGTTCCGTCGACCTGCTCCCGCAGGGACTGCCAGTCGGTGGTCATCCCACTTCCTCCGGTTCCGTCACTTCCGAGAGGTACGACACGCCGGTCTCGGCGTGCGGCCCGTAGCGTTCCCACTCCTCCCGGAGCAGCAGTCCGCCGTCGGCGCCCTGCTCGGGGGTGTTGACGGTGCGGCCGGCGATCACGTCGCCGCAGTCCATCACCATCGTGTAGGCGAGGCGGAGGATGCCGTCGGGGTCGCAGACCCCGTTGACGCTCCCCCGGCGGACCGGTCCGCCTTCGAAGTCCGCCCACACCAGGTCGTCCCGCTGGTGGTAGACGGCGGTCACCCCGTCCTGGCTGGCCAGCTTCCGGAACTGGCGCCCGTTGTAGTCGATGCTGCTCACGTGTCCACGTCCAGCAGTCCGGCCGGCATCTCCAGCCGATCGGCCACGTCCTTGGCCGCCAGCGGGTCGGCGTCCAGTTCGACGGCGGCGATCGCGGTGGCCAGGCGCTCCTGGATGGTGTCGGTGTCCTCGCCGGTGCAGACCACGAAGGAGTGCCGGGCGAGGTAGCCGCCGGGCGGGAGCCTCAGTTCGGTGCCCGGTTCGACCATCGGGGCGGCGGTGACCAGTCCGGGGAGTCCGGTGGGTACCCGCACCGCGTGCACGGTGGCGTCCTCGACGGGGTAGCCGAAGCGGATGCCGGCCACGCCCTGCTTGCTGAAGGCGATGTCGGGGCGGTGCCCGGCCGCGACCTCCACCAGCAGCTCGCCGGGGTCGATCCCGGTGGCGATGCGGCCGAGGAAGGGGATGAGGTCCCCGCCGAGCCGGCCGTTGATCTCGATGATCACCGGTCCGTACGAGGTGAGCTTGACCTCGGTGTGGGTGAGGCCGTTCTCGACGCCGAGCACCTGGTGCGCCTTGGTGAGGACGTCGATCAGTTCCTGGTCGGCGAGGAGGGGGTCGGCGGAGTCGACCACATGGCCGACCTCTTCGAAGTAGGGGTAGTGGCCGGTCTCCTTGCGGGCGATGAACATCACCCGGTACTCGCCCTGGTGGACCACCCCGTCGATGCTGATCTCGGGGCCCTGGGCGTAGCCCTCCACGATGGCGCCGCCGCGGAACGGCTCGTCGCCGACCAGGCTGGCGTTGGAGGCGACCAGATAGGCCCGCTCCAGCTGGCTCTCGTCCTCGGCGAGCACCACGCCCATGGAGGCGCCGAGCGCTCGCGGCTTGACGACCACCGGGTAGCCGATCCGGGCGGCGGTCTCCCGGGCCTGCTCCAGGCTGTCGGTCATCTCGAAGCCGGGCTGGGGCAGTCCGGCGGCGGTGAGCATGGAACGGGTGCGGTGCTTGTCCCGGCAGCCCTGCACCCCGTCCGGGCCGAGGCCGGGGACGCCGAACTCGGCGGCCAGTTCGGCCGAGGGCATCACCAGCGGCTCGTCGTAGCAGAAGAGTCCGACCACGGTCCGGCGGGAGGCGATCTCCCGTGCGGCGGCGCGCAGTTCGTCGTGGTCGAAGACGTTGACCACGGTGATCTCGTCGAAGTACTCCTGCTGCCAGGTGGGCTTGAGGTTGTTGACCAGGACCAGCTTGAGGTCCAGTTCGGCGGCGCGGCGGGCGGCGGACTCGATCAGGTAATGGCGGTAGACCTTCAGGCCGCTGCCGATCACCAGCAGCACACGGTCGTCGGCGGTCATATCGTCCCCTCTTGGTAGTCGGTGGTGAGGGCTTGCAGGATCTTCTCGGCGACCAGCGGGGCGGTACGGAAGCCGTCGCCGCCGCTGGCGGTGCGGGCCCAGGTGCGGGGCCCGATGCGGACGAGGTGGGCGGCGCCGGTCTCGGCGTCGACCAGGTAGTGGCAGCGCTTGACCGCCATCACCGTGTACCGGTCGGGTTCGGTGAGGATCTGCTCGCCGAGGACCTGCTCGGCCCAGCGGCGCTCCTCCACGGCGGAGCCGGTGGTGACCACGTCCGCCTCCCGGCAGACCGAGGCCGAGCTGACCTTGAGCAGCGTCCCGTCGCCGGGCGGCAGCATCCAGGCGTGGCCTCGGGTACCGATCCGGCCGATGCCGGGGGTGCGCTCCCAGGCCGGCGCCAGCTGCTCCGGCGGCTTGAGGTAGACCAGGGTCTGCCGGTGCAGCACCATCGGCAGGTCGACCAGGTCCTTGGACCAGGGCCCGGTGGCGACCAGGGTGAGGTCGGAGTCCAGGTACTCGGCGTCCGGCAGGTACACCCGGCCGGTGTCCGGGTCGACCGCCTTGACCTCCTGCCAGGGGCGGAGGCTGACATTGGGCTGGTCGGTGAGCCAGCGGACCAGCACCTGGAGGGCGTGGTCGGCGAGCAGGATGCCGCCGTGCTTCTCCAGCAGCCCGACCGTGCCCTCGGGGAACCGCACATGCGGCAGGTCGTCCGGTTCGACCAGGCTGACCGGGAGGTCGACGGCGGCGGCCGCCTTCAGCACGGTGTCCACCTCGTCGGCGGCCCAGGCCGTGATCATGCCGACCCGGCGGTAGAACTTCGAGCCGGTCAGGGCCTCCAGGCCCATCCAGCGGCGGTGCGCGACCGCGATCCGCCGGGAGGCGGCCAGGTCGGCCGGGTCCAGGGCGCGGACGGCCCGGTGCTGGTCGAAGGAGGTGGAGTTGGGGTTGGGGATGGCGTCCCGGTCCAGCACCGTGACATGGTGCCCGGCCAGCGCGCACCGCACCGCGGAGAGCAGCCCGGTCACTCCGGCGCCGACCACTACCACGCGTCGTGCGTCTACGCCCATCTCACACCGCCCCGCCGTCCAGGGGCGGCAGCGCGCGGACGGTGATCTCGGTGGTGGTGTCCCCCGGGGCGAGCCGGGTCCCGACGCCGGCCCGCTCGGCCAGGTCGATCAGGATGGGCGCCGCGTTGCGCAGCACGGTCTCGGCCTGGTGGGCGAAGTCGCCGGCGGTGGCGTCGGTGACCTCCCAGCGGTCCAGCCGGGCGAGCTGGTCGGCGAGGGTCTCCGCCGCCCGGCCGAGGCTGAAGGTGTCCAACTCGTACGAGGCGGCGAACCGCTCGGTGATCCGGTCGGCGGCCTCGCGGGAGGCGGCGGAGACCGGCAGGGTCTGCCCGGCCCAGCGCGCGCTCTTGGCGGCGATCCGGTTCCAGGGCTCGACCAGTCTGGCCCCGGTGACGGCGGGCACCGCCGACCAGCTGAAGTTGGTGCGCTGGTGCTCCGGGCTGGTGGCGGCCAGATGGTAGCGGCCGAGGTCGCGGGGCAGCCGCTCGGCGAGTTCCCGGCCCCAGACCAGATGGCCCCGGCTGGTGGAGAACTTGCTGTGCTCCAGCTCGTAGAACTCGTTGGTGATGAACCGGGCCGGCAGGGCGTAGCGGTCGTGCAGGGCGAGCAGCATGGACGCCCCGGCGATGGCGAACGGGAAGGTGTTGTCGAAGCCGCAGAAGTAGACGGCCCGGGTATCGGACTCGGGCCACCAGAGCTCGTCATCGGCGGAGACGACCTCGCCGCGTGCCTCGGCGGAGAGCACGGTGGTGTAGATGGACCAGGCCATCGTCTCGGCGTTGGGGTTGACGCTCTGCCCGGGCGTCTCGGCGAACGGGGCGGGGATGCCCCAGGAGATGGGGTAGGTGATCGGGTAGTCGGGCAGCGGGCGGGCGAGCATCTCCTCGACGGCCTGGGCCATGTGCGGCCGCTGGGCGGCGCCGCTGTCCGCGAAGTACTCCCGCAGTCTCTCCCGGTACTCCTCCAGCGGCAGGACCAGGACCGGGACCTCGCGCAGTTCGACGGCCTCCTCGGGGTGCTCGGTGGAGCGGGGGTCGACCAGGTCGCCGGCGGCCAGCGGGTGGCCGCAGCTCTCGCAGAGCCCGGCGCAGCCCTCGGCCAGGCAGTGGGGGCAGCCGCCCTTGACGAAGCCGTCCACCAGGTACTGCCCGGTGCTGGGCAGATACGGGAAGGGGGTGGGCTTGAGGACGAGCTTGCCCTCGTCCTGGAGGCGGCTGACGAAGGTGAGCACCGCCTTGGTGAAGCGCTCCTCGTCCCGGGTGAAGGCGTCCACCGCGATGCCCATGGCGGCGAGGGTGGACTCGATCCGGACCATGGAGTCGGCGACCAGCTCCGCCGGGGTGGTGCCCAGCCGGCGGGCGGTGGTGACGACGAAGGTGGAGGTGTCCTGGGCGCCGGTGCCGAAGACGGTCTCCCGGCCGGTGGCGCGCTGGTAGCGGGTGAAGACGTCGGCGGCCAGGAACGGCCCGGCCAGATGGCCGAGGTGCAGGTCGCCGTTGGCGGTCGGGGCGGGGGAGATCACCGCCGTACGGGTACTCATGGTGTGGCCTCCTTCTCCTGGTGACGGGTCAGGAAGCCCTCCGACATGTCGGAGTCCCACCAGATCCCGTAGTACTCGAAGTCCTCGGTGGAGGGGTTGACCACCTTGTGGGTGCAGCCGGGCGGCAGATGGACGATGTCGCCGGCCACGAACTCGTACTCGACGTCGTCCACCACCAGGGCGGCGCTGCCGCGCATCGCGATGAAGATCTCGTACTCGTGGTGGCTGTGCGGGGTGGACTCGCCACCGGCGCGGACCAGGCACCAGGCGCCCTCGAAGGGGGCGTTGAGCACGTCCCAGGGCTGCAGGCGCTCGCCCTCGATGCCGTAGGCGGGGGTCAGGTTGGCTCGGTCGAGCCGGCGGATCTGCATCAGCGGCCTCCGGCGGAGACGGCGACGCCCAGGGCCTCGGTGGAGGCGTCGGCGGCGCGGCGGTCCAGGATGTCGGTGGTGATCTCGTGGGAGCGCTGGGCGAGCACGCTGAGCAGCGAGTCGGAGATGCCGTGGGTGGCCTCGTTGAAGCCCTGGAGGTAGAGGCCGGCCGGGACGTCGTCGCCGAGCTCGACCCGGTAGTCGCGGTTGACCTCGATCTCGGCCAGTCCGACCTGCTCGGCGAGGGCGCGGACCATGGCGGGCATCCGCTGGTCGTAGCCGGTGCCGAGGAGCACCAGGTCGCAGCGGTGCTGCTCGACCCGGCCGGTGCGGCGGTCGCGCAGCTCCAGCACGACCTCGCCGTCCTCCTCCTTGGCGGAGAGCACCTCGGTCATGGACCGGACGGCGGAGCGCTGGACGCCGGAGAGCTTCTGCTCGTAGAGCATGGTGTAGGTCTCGTCCAGGAACGGGGCGGCCAGACCCGCGTAGTTGGTCTGCCGCATCTCGTCCAGGATCTGCCGGCGGGCGCCCGGGGAGCTGGCGTGGAACTCGCCGATGAAGGAGGGGAAGAAGAGTTCGTTGACGAACTTGCTGGTCTGGTAGTTCATCAGGCCGATGGAGCGGTGGATCAGGGTCGGCTGGCTGAGCGGCAGGTCCTTGTGGACCGAGACGAACATCTCGGCCGCGCTCTGGGCGGCGCCGATGACCACCACCCGCACCGGTCGGTCGATGGGGTACTGGGCGATACGGGTGGAGTACTGGGTGCTGTGGATGACCCGGTCCTGCGGCAGCCCGGCGAACTCCGCGGGGACGCGGGCGTCCCGGCCGGTGCCGACCACCAGGTCGCGGGCGTCGATGGTGTCGCCGTCGGTGAGGGTGACCCGCCAGCCGGTCACGGTGCCGTCGTCGGCCCGGCGCGGGTGGACCTCGCGGACCTTGGCGTTGTAGCGGACCGCCACGTGCTCCAGGGAGTTGGCCACCCACTGGAGGTACTCGGATATCTCGCGGCGGAAGGGGTTGAAGGTGCCGAGGTTGACGAACTCGTCGAGCCGTCCCTTGGCGTGCAGGAAGGAGAGGAAGGAGAACCGGCTCTGCGGGTTGCGCAGGGTCACCAGGTCCTTGATGAAGGACACCTGGCTGCGGGCGAACGGCAGCAGCAGGTTGCGCTGCCACTGCACGTCCGAGTGCTGTTCCAGGATCAGGGTGTCGGCCGCGAGCCCGGTGGAACCGGACTCCTCAAGTGCCACCGCCAGGGCCAGGTTGGACGGGCCGGCTCCGATCGCCAGCACCTCGACCTCGTGGTTCGTCATGCTCTGCCACCTCGCTACTCGTCCTGCCGCCCGTTCGAGCGATCAGGCCGACGGCCCGTTCTGCTTCGGATCCGTTCGGTAGGACGAGTACAGCGAGAGCGGCTGTTGATCGGCAGGCTTGTCCGGAGCGGACAATCAAGGCGGGTTGGTGGACGGGTTGTTCGGGTGGGCCGGCGGGGTCAGGTCAACTGGGGTTCGGCGGCCCGGGGCCGGATCCGCGGGAAGGGCACGGAGCGGCGGGGCAGCAGGTTGTGGGCCGGATCGCGGTCGGCGACGAAGGCCCGCGCCAGCGGGTCGAGCCGGTATCCGCCCAGCCGCTCGGTCGGCCGGAGCATGCCGGCCTCGGTCAACTCGTCGATCAATCGGTCGGCTCCGGCGAGGATTGATTCGTCCGCCCGGAGCTCCTGGTGCACCGGGTCCGGCAGGTCCGCCAGCCGGTCCAGCAGCTCCGAGGCCGGTTCACTGAGTCCGAGATGGGCGGAGTTGAGCACTTCGCGCAGCGACAGGTCCCCGACGCTCAGCCAGTCCAGCAGCGCCTCGGGCCGTTCCAGCCGGCCCACCGCCCAGCGCAGCGAGGTCTCCGGGTGGGCGAGCAGCCGGCGGGTGGCGATGTCCAGGGCCAGCGGCAGGTCCCCGCAGAGCCCGGCCAGCCGGTCGGCGCTGGCCGGATCGGCCTGGGCGCGCTCGGGCAGGCCCCGGGCGATCAGCGCCACCGAGTCGGCGCGGGTCAGCGCCTCCAGCCGGACCCGGTGCACATCGCGCAGGCCCAGCAGCGAGGAGCGGCCCACCACGATGGTGGTGCTGGTCGCGGAGTCGGCCAGCAGCGGGCGTATCTGCCGCTCGCAGTGCACGTTCTCCAGCAGCACCAGGACCCGGCGCTGGGCCAGCAGCGAGCGGTAGAGCCCGGCGCGCTGGTCCACCCCGTCCGGGATCCGCTCGGCGGGCACTCCCAGGGCGGCCAGGAACTGGCCGATCAGCGCCCCGGTGTCGTAGCCGCCCTGGGGCACCGGGCCGACGTCCGCGTAGAGCTGGCCGTCCACCATGGCCGGGGCCAGGGTGTGCGCGTGGCGCAGGGCCAGCTCGCTCTTGCCGATCCCGGCCGGTCCGCTGATGAGCACCGGCCCGGGCGGCAGCGCGGCCAGCCGGCGCAGCTCCTCGGCGCGGCCGACCAGCGCCCGCGGCTGCGGCGGCAGCTGGCGGGGGCTGGGCAGCGCGCAGGCGGTGGGCACCTGCGCCGGGCGGGGGGCCGCCTGGGCCGCCGCCGGTACGGAGGGTGCCGGCGGTACGGCCGGGGCCCCGGCTTTCACGGGTGCCGGCGGTGTCACCGGTGCGCCGTCGGCGGCCGCCGCCAGCCAGCGCCGGCGCCACTCCTCGCGGTCGCCCCCGCAGGCCGCCGCGTATGCCAGCGCGACCTGGAGGGTGGGCATCCGGTGCCCGTTGGCCGCGCTGGACAGCACCGAGGCCGAGTACATGGCGGTTCTGGCCATGTCCCGGTACGTCGGACTGCCGGCGTCGGCCCGTAGGCGGCGCAGTCCGCTCGCGAACTCCGCGACCGCTCCGCCCGAGGCGTCCACTGGCTTCTCCGGCCTCCCCATTTCCATCCCCTCATCTCTCTTCTGCGTATGCCTATGGATGACGCGTCCTGTGAAAACACGGAGGGCGGGGCCGGTCCGCTACCGCCGGCCGTGCCCCGCCCCGGATGTGCCATGCCGTCAGGCTGCGGGATCCTCCCGCACGCCTCAGCGGCTGAAGCTGCCGTTCACCGCGCCGAAGTCCAGCGCCCCGGCCAGCTCCTCGTAGGTGCCCTTCTCGACCAGCTCGGCGGCGGCCCGCCGGGCGACGGTGAAGGCGGCCTGGGCGACGGCGGTGCCCAGGCTGACCCGGCGCACCCCGGCCGCCTCGAACTCGGCCACCGCCGGGGCGCCGGGCCCGGCCATCACGTTGACCGGCAGCGACTGGCCCTTGACCAGCTCGGCGATGGTGTCCAGGTCGAGCAGGCCCGGCACGAACAGGCTGTCCGCCCCGGCCTCGGCGTAGACGGCGGCGCGGGCCAGCACCTCGTCCTTGCGGCCCTCGGGGGCGCCGATCTGGAAGAGGAAGACATCGGTGCGCAGGTTGACCACCAGCTCCGGCAGCCCGGCCTCCTCGGCCGCCCGGCGGGCGGCGCGGATCCGGTCCGCCTGCTCCTCGGCGGTGAACAGTTCGCCGGTGGGCTTGGAGTCCTCCAGGTTGACGCCGACCGCGCCGGCCCCGATCACGGCGGTGACGGTGGCCGCCACGTCCTCGGGGGCGGGGCCGTAGCCGCCCTCGATGTCGGCGGTCACCGGTACGTCCACGGACTGGGCGATCCGGCCGACCAGGGCGACCATCTCGTCCCGGGTCAGCGCCTGCTGGTCCGGCCGGCCCGCCGACCAGGCAACCCCGCCGCTGGTGGTGGCGACGGCCTTGGCGCCGCCCTGGACGGTGAGCACCGCGCTGCCCGCGTCCCAGGCGTTCGGCAGCAGCAGGATGCCGTCCTGGTGCAGCTCGCGGAGGACGGTGGCCTTGGCCTGCTGGCTGTTCGTCATAACGGGACCTTTCGTGAAAGGGGGTGTACTCGGCATCCTGCCGAATCGCGGAAAGAGGTTGAATGGGGAAGCAGGGACTCCGTCACGTCACGGACGGTCACTCCCGCGGCCTCGCGCCTCGCGCTCCCCGGCACGGTGCCATGTCGGACGCGCGTCCGCTGGCCGGTCCCCGACATCGAGGTGGCGCCTCCCGTGGACCGGGCCCGGACATCGAGGTGGCGCCTCCCGTGGTGCGCGGGGGAGGCGCCACTTCCAGGTCTCGCGGGGACGGTGCGGGCGGATGGACGGGAAAACGGGGCACGCGGGCGGGGGTCAGGCCCGCGCGGGCTCCTTGATGAGGGTGTCCTCGATCGTCTCGGGGCGCCGCCGGGTCCACAGGGACAGCGCCGCGGCGCCCATGCAGAGCGCGCCGGCCGCGTACCAGGCGGGGGCGTAGCTGCCGAAGCCGTCACGGGTGACACCGGCCATGGTGGCGGCGAAGGCGGCACCGAGCTGGTGGGCGGCGAAGACCCAGCCGAACACGATCGGGGCGGACATGCCGAAGTGCTCCCGGCACAGGGCCACGGTGGGCGGCACGGTGGCGATGAAGTCCAGGCCGAAGAAGATGACGAAGATCAGCATGAAGCCGGTGACCTTGTCGTCGAACAGCTGCGGCAGGACCAGCAGCGACAGGCCGCGCAGACCGTAGTAGACGGCCAGCAGCTTGCGCGGGTCGTAGCGGTCGCTGAGCCAGCCGGAGACCACGGTGCCGACCAGGTCGAAGACACCGATCAGGGCGAGCAGTCCGGCGGCGGTGACCGAGGGCATGCCGTGGTCGTGGGCGGCGGGGATGAAGTGGGTGTTGATCAGGCCGTTGCTGGTGGCGCCGCAGATGGCGAAGGCGGCGGCCAGGACCCAGAACGCCTTGCTGTGGCTGGCGCTCTTCAGCGCGTCCACGGCGAGCTTGCCGGCGTTGCGGGTGGGCGGCGGGGTGGGCACCACCTCGTCCGCGCCATACGGCGGGATGCCGACGTCGCCGGGGTGCTCGCGGAAGAACAGCAGCACGAACGGGACCGTGGCGAAGGCCACCAGGGAGGTGACGATCGCGGCCGTCCGCCAGCCGCCGTCCGACTCGGAGAGCTTGGCCACCACCGGCAGGAAGATCAGCGAACCGGTCGCGCCGCCCGCCGTGAGCAGACCGGTGACCAGGCCCTGGCGCTTGACGAACCAGCGGGTGCCGATCGTGGCGACGAAGCCCAGCGAGATGGAGCCGGCGCCCAGGCCGACCAGCACGCCCCAGAGCATCACCAGCTGCCAGGAGGCGGTCATGAAGATGGCCAGACCACTGCCGAGGGCGATCAGTGTCATGGCGACCGCGGTCACCTTGCGCACGCCGTAGCGCTCCATCAGCGCGGAGGCGAACGGGGCGGTGACACCGTAGAGGGCCAGGTTGACGGACATGGCGAATCCGATGGTCCCGGTCGACCATCCGAACTCGTTCTGCAGCGGCTCCACCAGAGCACCGGGGGTCGCCCGGAAGCCAGCCGCCGCGACCAGCGCGACAAATCCGATGGCCGCGATCATCCACGGCCAGAGTTGCTTCTGACGAATCATTGTCCCAGCGTGGTCGAGCGGTCACCCTCGCGAAAAGCGGAGCGGGGACACCTTGTCAGGTTCACGTGGCCGGGCCGGGGAGGGCACAACGCCGGAAGCCCGGCGCGGAGTTCCGCACCGGGCTCGGGGGTCGTATGCCGGATCAGCTCTGGCCGAGAGGGAAGCTCCGGGTCGAGGTCGCCATGTCGATATCGGAGGAACGCACGGTGAGCAGCGCCTTCCACTCCCCCGCCAGGGCCAGCGGGACGGTGCCGGTCCACCGTCCGGCGCCGTCCGGGCGGAGCGCCACCTGCAGCGGCCCGAGGTCCCGGGCGGGCAGCGAGAAGGCCAGCCGCGCCTCCGGCACCTCGGCCGGCTTCCCGGCGGCGTCGCGCAGACTCACCCGTACGGCGTAGCCGCCGGCCTTCGCCGGGACCAGGTCCACGGTGGCGGCGCCCTGGGCGTTCGGGGTGGTGCCGCCGGTGTCGTACGGGATCCGTACGGTGGTGGTACGGGCCGGGGCGCGGCTCGCGTCGGTCGCGGCCGGGCCCGGGGCGGCGGCCGTCGCCGCGTTCGCGTTCCGGCCGGGCGAGGTGGCGGTGAGCAGCGTGGTGACGACCAGGACAGCGACGGCCACG
The DNA here is from genome assembly GCF_040644755.1 of Streptomyces sp. NPDC046887. Classification (NCBI taxonomy): domain Bacteria; kingdom Bacillati; phylum Actinomycetota; class Actinomycetes; order Kitasatosporales; family Streptomycetaceae; genus Streptomyces; species Streptomyces sp. NPDC046887. Next base: position 225,758 of record NZ_JBEYXH010000006.1, on the reverse strand, counting down.
GCGGCCTCGGCCAGGACCGAGCGCCGCAGGGCGGCCCGAGCGGGCGGGTCCTCCGGGGGTTCTACAGGATCGGGTGCGGGCGCGCCGGCCGGGACGGCGACTCGGGCCGGCGTACCGGCGGTGGCGCGCAGCCGGGCCAGCCGGGAGCGGGAGACCCAGGCGGCGGCGACCATCAGGGCCACCAACCCCACCTTGACCAACAGCAGTTGCCCGTACCCGGTGGAGAACAGGGCGTCCCAGGTGCCCACCTCGCGCCAGGACCGGTAGAGCCCGGTCAGCACCAGGACGGTCACCGAGACGAAGGCCAGTTGAGAGAAGCGCTCCACCGCGGTGGCGGGGAGGTCGTCGCGGAGTCCGGAGAGCAGGGTGGCCAGACCGCCCAGCCAGGCGGCCATCGCCAGCAGATGCAGCGCGGTCACCGGTACGGCCAGCCAGACCTGGGCGCCCTCGGAGGAGTGGTTGGTGACGGCCCAGGTCGCCGACAGCCCGACGGCCAGCGCCAGTCCGGCCAGCCGGAGCCGGGTCCGGGACCGGGCCTGAGAGCGCTCGGGTTGCTCAGGGTCGGTCTGCTCGGTCTCCTCGGGGCCGGGCTGTCCCGACTGGCCCACCAGCAGCACCAGGAAGACCCCGCTCACCACGAGCAGTAGCAGCCTGGCCGCCAGCACCAGATAGATCCGCTCGTCCAGGTCGACATGGGCGGGAGCCGTCGCGGGGTCGGCCGGGGGCGCGATACCGCCGCCCTGCTCGTACGCGCCGCGCAGCATCATCAGCACCACGGTGGAGCCGAGCAGGGCGACCCAGCCGGCCACCAGCAGCCGCTGCACCGACCGGGCGGCCGCGCCCGCGGGCCAGCAGAGCAGGACGAACGCCACCGCCCCGGCCAGCAGCGCGAAGGCCGCGTAGGCGATCAGCCGGGCGGTGCCGTACAGGAAGCCGATCAGGCCGTTGGTGTCGGTGCTGCCCCGGAGTGATTCGGCGGACACCGTGCTGGCCGAGGGCGCGCCGACGGAGAAGGTGAAGGCCCCGCCGATGGGATGGGAGTCCGCGGAGACCACCCGCCAGGCCACCGTGTAGGTGCCGTCGGCGAGGCCGCCGCGCAGGGCGACCCGCGCGGTCTCGGCCTTGCCGCCCACGTGGTCCGGAGTGCCGGTGTCCACCCGTCCGCCCGCCGGGTCGAAGACCCGTAGCGCCTCGGCGGGCAGGGTCACGCCCTCGCCGAAGGTGAGCGTGACGGCGGAGGGCTGCCGCGCCACCACCGACCCCTGCACGGGGTCGGTGGAGTCGAGCGCCCCGTGCGCGGACGCGGTGCCCGCCGTGCCGAGCACCGCCAGCACGGCCGCCAGCAGTGCGATCAGCGCACCGGCGGCTCGGCGCGTCCGCGCGGATCCCGTGGTCATTCCTGGCTGCTCCTCTGTCGAGACGTCAGGCCCTAAGGCCACAGGGCGGGCGGCGGGTTGTCCAGGGCCAGCGCGGTGCAGCGGATCCCGCCGCCGCCCTTGGCCAGTTCGGTGGTGTCGAGTTCGACCACCTCCAGGCCGCGTTCACGCAACTCGGCGGCGAGTCGCGGCGCGCCCTGGGTCATGGTGACGGTGGCGCCGTCGCTGACGAGGTTGAGCGCGAACCGCGCGGCCTCCTCGGGGGCCACCCGGATCAGCTCCAGGCCGAGTCCGCGCAGGGTGCGCAGGCTGGGGGCGTCCAGGGCCTCGGGGCAGTACGCCAGGGTGTCCGCGGAGATGACCCCGACGGCCAGGTCCAGGTCGTACCAGCGCTCGCCCGCCGTGCGCAGCGGCACCACCTCGTAGCCCAGTTCGTCGGCGAGCAGCGGGAGCATCCGCCCGTCGGTGCGCTGCCCGTAGGCCGCGAGCAGCAGGTCGCCGCAGGCCAGCGCGTCACCCTGGCCGCTGAAGGCGTAGGGCGCCTCCACGATCTCGTAGCGGTGCTCCTCCAGCCAGGCCCGGAAGTAGGGGATCTCGGTCTTCCGCTCGCGGGGCGGGTTGCCCAGGACGGCCACCTCGCCGCGGATCACGGCGGCGTTGGCGGTGAACACCATGTCCGGGCACTCGGGTGCGGAGGGCACGTACTGGATCTTGCGGCCGGCCGCGAGGTGCGCGGCCACGATCGCCTGGTGCTCGGCGAGAGCCGCCTCGGTGTCGGGCTGGACGGTGGGGTCCATATAGGGGTTGATCTGGTAGTCGACCCGGAAGTGGCTCGCGTCGGAGACAAGCAGTTCGCTGTTCACGGGATGCCCTCTCTTCGGTGGTCTGCGCTGGGGTGGTGCCGCAGGGCGCTGCGTCGGTGTTCGCCTCGGTACGAGTTCAGCCGAGCGCCGGATTGATCGCGAGCCTTGAACGGCAGGAGCAATCAAGTCCGTTGAGCGGTACATGGTGTCCGCTTTCCGCAGGCCGCGCCGCCGCCGTGTCGGAAACCGGGTGCATTTCGGCCGGACCTGACGGAGTCCCCTCGGCACTTTCCGACAAGCGGCGTCGGCGGGTGGCCGGTCACGGAGGATTCATCAGGCCGGATCCGTTCGGGCCGAGCGGCCGCCGAACGGCCGCGACCGGCCCCGGAGGTCCGGTGAGAGGACCGGGGCTGTCGGCCCATGCCGACCGGCCGGGATCCGGTTGTCGAACGGCCCTGGCATCCCGCGGACGACGATGTCCCGGGCGCCCGGCGAGACCCACCGCCGGGTGTCGACCGCCCGGTGGCCCGAGAGCGCTCTCGGTGAGGGCCGTCCTTCTGTACGGCGCGGCGGCGATGGCGGCGGTGCGGTGTTCGGACCCGCCCTCCCCGACACGGTTTTTCCCTGACGACCACGGAGGTTCCTGGTGACCAGCGACGCGATCGCGACCCGAACGGCCCCGGCCGGATCCGCCCTCTTGGAGAACCCGGGCGAACTGTGGAGGGCCCTTCCCGCGGCACAGCAGCCGGAGTGGGAGGATCTCGACCTGCTGGCCGAGGTCACCTTCGACCTCGCCGACCGGCCCGGACTGGTCACCGCCGGCGAGGTGGCCGGACTGCGCGGCCTGCTGGCCGAGGTGGTGGCCGGCCGGTTCCATGTGGTCCAGGCGGGCGACTGCGCCGAGGACCCGGCCGAGTGCGAGCCGGGGCACATCACCCGCAAGGTGGCGCTGCTGGACGCGCTGGCCGGGGCGATGTCCATGAACACCCTGCTGCCCACCCTGCGGGTCGGCCGGATGGCGGGCCAGTTCGCCAAGCCGCGCTCCCGCCCCACGGAGGTGGTGGACGGGCGTGAACTGCCGGTCTACCGGGGCCATATGGTCAACAGCCCGGAGCCGGACGCCCGTTCCCGGCGCCCCGACCCGCGGCGGCTGCTGTCGGGCTACGAGGCGGCGAGCCGGGCCATGGAGGTGCTGCGGCGCCGGACGGCCGAGCAGCCGCCGGCCTTCGCCACCCCGGTGTGGACCAGCCATGAGGCGCTGCTGCTGGACTACGAGGCGCCGCTGATCCGCCATGACGAGGAGACCGGCCGGCGCTATCTGGCCTCCACCCACTGGCCCTGGATCGGCTTCCGCACCAATCAACTGGACGGCGCCCATGTGGCGTTGCTGGCCTCGGTGGCCAACCCGGTGGCCTCCAAGGTCGGTCCGGGCATGGCGATAGCCGATCTGCTGGCCCTGTGCGAGCGGCTCGACCCGGACCGCGAGCCGGGCCGGCTGACCCTGATCGCCAGAATGGGCGCGGCGGCGGTCACCGAGCAGCTGCCGGCCATGGCCGCGGCGGTGCACGCCGCCGGGCACCCGGTGGTCTGGCTGTCCGACCCGATGCACGGCAACACGGTCACCGCGCCCGGCGGTTACAAGACCCGGCTGGTGGAGACCGTGGTCCGCGAGGTGCGGGACTTCCAGGCGGTGATCGGCGAGGCCGGGGCGGTGGTCGGCGGGCTGCACCTGGAGTCCACCCCCGAGGACGTCCGCGAGTGCGTGGCCGACCAGCGGTCCATCGACACCCTCGGCGACCGCTACACCAGCCTGTGCGACCCGCGGCTCAACCCGGACCAGGCCTGGGAGGTCGCCGCCGCCTGGGAGGGCCGCGCGCCCGGACGCTGATCCTCCCTCTCCCCCGTCCCGCTTCCTACCTTCTGCGAGGTCGTCATGTACGCCGATGAGATGGCCGACAAGGTCGCCCTGGTCACCGGGGCGGCGGGTGGCATCGGCGAGGCCGTGGTCCGGACGCTCGCCGCGTCCGGCGCGGTGGTCGCGATGGTCGACCGGAACGCGGAGCGGCTGGAGGAGCTCGCCGAGCAGGTGCGGGAGTCCGGTGGGCGGGCGGAGGCGTTCCCCGCCGATGTCACCGACAGCGCCGCCGTCGAGGCGGTGGTGGAGCGGATAGAGCGGCAGCTCGGCCCGTTGGCCTATCTGGTCAACGGTGCCGGGGTGCTGCGCCTGGGGCAGGCGCGGGCCCTGAGCGACGAGGACTGGGCGGCCACCTTCGCGGTGAACACCACCGGCGTCTTCCTCGTCTCGCGCGCCGTGGTCAACCGGATGGTGGAGCGCCGCCGGGGTGCCGTGGTGACGGTGGCGTCCAACGCGGCCGGCACCGCGCGGGTGGACATGGCCGCGTACTCGGCGTCCAAGGCCGCCGCGACCATGTTCACCAAGTGCCTGGGCCTGGAGGTCTCCCGCTTCGGCATCCGCTGCAATGTGGTGGCCCCCGGCTCCACCGACACCCCGATGCTGACCGCCCTCTGGGACGACGGCGCCGAGCAGGCGTCCATCGACGGGATGCCGTCCGCCTTCCGGGTCGGCATCCCGCTGGGCCGGATCGCCCGGCCGCAGCACATCGCGGACGCGGTGGTGTTCCTGCTCTCCGAGCGGGCCGCCCACATCACCATGCACGGCCTCACCGTCGACGGCGGCGCGACCCTCGGCCGCTAGCGGCCTCGGCCGTACCCGTTTCGCCGGCCCCGGGGCGTACCCACGTCCCCGGGGCCGGCCCGTACCCGACTTCGCCCGGGCCGCCCGGGCCCCGTACCGACTTCACTGGGGCCGCCCCGGCCCGTACCGACTTCGCCGGGCCCGCCCCGGCCCGGAGAGGACAGCTCTCGTATGGGATCTCGTAGGGGAATCCCGGCCATCGCGGCCTACCCGATGCCGACCGAGGACCAGCTGCCGGAGAACACCGCCCGGTGGACGCCGGACCCGGGGCGGGCGATGCTGCTGATCCACGATATGCAGAAGTACTTCCTGCGCCCCTTCCCGGCCGGCCGCTCCCCGGTGACCGAGCTGGTCCGCAACGTCACCCTGCTGCGGGAGCGGTGTGCCGCGCTCGGTGTCCCGGTCGCGTACACCCTGCAGCCCGGCGGGATGACGGAGGAGCAGCGCGGGCTGGTGAAGGACTTCTGGGGCCCGGGGATGACCGTCGAGCCGGAGCACCGCGAGGTGGCCGACCCGGTGCGGCCCGCGCCGGGCGACCTGCTGCTGACCAAGTGGCGCTACAGCGCCTTCCACCGCACCCCGCTCCTGGCCGAGCTGCGGGAGCGCGGGCGCGACCAGCTGATCGTCTGCGGGGTGTACGCCCATGTCGGGGTCCTGATGACCGCCGCGGACGCCTTCGCCTCCGACGTCCAGCCGTTCCTGGTGGCCGACGCCGTCGCCGACTTCTCCCCCGAGCACCACCACTCCGCCCTGCGCTACGCGGCCGAGCGCTGCGCGATGACGGTCACCACCGACACCGTCCTCGCCCAGCTCCCCTGATTCCTCCCGGTGCCCTCGGCACGGCCGGCGGGCGCGGTCCGACCGTTCCTACGCCAAGGAGTGCCATGACGCACCCAGTGACCACCGGTCCGCACCGCGCGGACATCGACCACGCCACCCTGCTCGGGCAGGTCCTGGCCGGGCGGCATACCGACTTCGCGCTGCTGCACCGGCCGCGGACCGGCCCGGCCGACCGGATCGAGGTGCTGGTCGGCGACACCGCCGAGGTGGCCGTCCTGGCCGACGTCCCGCTGCCGGACGACCCGGGCGGCACCGGCCCCGAGACGCTGGTCGTGGTCCCCTACCGGCAGCTCGCCGAGCGCGGGTTCGCCGCGGTGGACGACGGGGCCCCGGTGATCACCCTGCGGGTCCGCGCCCAGGAGTCGGTGCCGGTCGGCGAGGCGCTGGCCCGGCTGCCGGACCGCGGACTCGACCTGGCCGGCGGGGAGTTCGACCTGGACGACACCGCGTACGCGGACATCGTCCGCCGGGTGGTCGCCGAGGAGATCGGCACCGGCGAGGGCGCGAACTTCGTCATCCGGCGCACCTTCCACGCCGAGGTCCGGGGCCACTCCCCGCTCTCCGCGCTGGCCGTCTTCCGCCGGCTGCTGGAGCGGGAGAAGGGCGCCTACTGGACCTTTCTGGTGCACACCGGCGGCCGGACCTTCGTCGGCGCCACCCCGGAACGGCATCTGAGCCTGTCCGGCGGGCTCGCGGTGATGAACCCGATCAGCGGGACCTACCGCTATCCGGCCGAGGGCCCCACCCTGGACGGGGTGCTCACCTTCCTGGCGGACGCCAAAGAGGCCGACGAGCTGTCGATGGTGGTGGACGAGGAGCTGAAGATGGTGGCCCGGGTCAGCGACTCCGGGGTGCGGGTGCGCGGCCCGCGGCTGGTCGAGATGGCCGGCCTGGCGCACACCGAGTACACCGTCGAGGGCCGGACCGGCGCCGATGTCCGCGAGGTGCTGCGGGAGACCCTGTTCGCGCCGACGGTGACCGGCAGCCCGGTGGAGAGCGCGGCCCGGGTGATCCGCCGCTACGAGCCGCACGGCCGCGGCTACTACAGCGGGGTGCTGGCGCTCATCGGGCGCGACGGCCGGGGTGAGCGCACCCTGGACTCCTCGATCCTGATCCGGACCGCCGTCATCGACGCCGAGGGCCGGATGAGCGTCGGGGTGGGCGCCACCCTGGTCCGGGACTCCGACCCGGTGGCGGAGGCGGCCGAGACCCGCGCCAAGGCGGCCGTACTGCTCTCCGCGCTCGGCCACACTCCCCCGCCGAACCGGCCAACCCCGCGCTCCCGTCCGGCCCCCTCCTTCACCGGGCACCCCGAGGTGCTCGCCGCACTGCGCCAGCGCAACGGCACCCTCTCCTCCTTCTGGCTGGCCGACGGCGCCGCGCCCGCGGTGCCCGGGCTGGCCGGGCGGACCGTGCTGGTGGTGGACGCCGAGGACAGCTTCACCGCGATGTGGGCCCACCAACTGCGCTCCCTGGGAACGAAGGTGACGGTGCGCCGCTACGACGAGGAGTACGCGACCGGGGCGTACGACCTGGTGGTGCTCGGGCCCGGCCCCGGGGACCCCCGGGAGGCGGACCACCACCCCAAGACGGCCCGGCTGCGCGCGGTCACCCGCCAACTGCTGGACACGGGGCGGCCGTTCCTCTCGGTGTGCCTGAGCCACCAGGTGCTGAGCGGACTGCTCGGCCTGGAGCTGGTCCGCCGCAACCACCCCGACCAGGGGGTGCAGAAGAAGATCGACCTCTTCGGCCGGACCGAACTGGTCGGCTTCTACAACACCTTCGCCGCGCGGGCGGACGCGGACCTGCTCACCGCCCCGGGCCTGGCCGGCCCCGTCGAGGTGTGCCGGGACCGGCGCACCGGGCAGGTGCACGCGCTGCGCGGCCCGGGCTTCCGCTCGGTGCAGTTCCACCCGGAGTCGGTGCTCAGCCAGAACGGTGTGGAGGTCATCGCCGGGCTGCTGGCCGAACTGCTGGCGGAGGCCGGCCGGTAGGGCGTGGTGGGCCGCGGCCTCGTGGATCCTTCCACGAGGCCGCGGCCCTTTCCGCTTCCCGGGTCCCGGACAGCCGAAAGCCCCACCGCCGAGGGCCGTTCGAGGCCTTCGACGGTGGGGCAGCGGGTGCCGGACGGTGGGTCAATCCTCCAGCGTCACATCGAACAGGTCCAGCTGGAGCAGCGGAGTGACGGTGACATTGCCGGTGCGGGTGGACCAGCCGGACTCGACCTTCTGGTACCAGAGCGGGACCGCGGGCATGTCCTGGATGATCTGCTTCTCGGCCTGGCGGTAGAGCTCCCAGCCCTCCTGCTCGGTGGGGGCCGCGTCCGCCTTGGCCAGCAGGGCGTCCACCTCGGGGCTGGAGTAGCCGGAGCCGTTGACCGCGGCGCCGGTGCGGAAGATCGGGTTGAGGAAGTTCTCGATCGACGGGTAGTCGGCGACCCAGCCGGAGCGGAAGGCGGTGGTCATCTTCTGCTCGTTGATCAGCTTGCGGAACTCGCCGAAGGTCGGGACCGGCGCGTAGCGGGCCTCCACGCCCAGGGCGGCGGTGATGGTGGCGCAGGCCGCGTCGATCCACACCTGGTTGGCGGAGTCGTCGTTGGAGCAGAGCTCGATCGGCCCCTCGAAGCCGGAGGCCTCGAACAGCGCCTTGGCCTTCTCCGGCTGGTAGGTGCAGAGCTCGCCGCTGGCGTCGCCGCCGTAGCCGGGCACGATCGGCGGAACCAGTCCGTCCGGCAGCATCTTGTCGCCGTCGAAGGCCTTGTCGATGACGTACTGCCGGTCGATGGCCATGGAGATGGCCTGGCGCAGGCGCGGGTCGCCGTACCGCTCGTCGTAGAGCGGGAAGGAGATGGACTGCACGCCCATGTACGGCTTGGAGACGCAGCGGCCGGCCAGCTCCGTCTTGTAGCGGCCGCCGTCGAGGGCGTCCGCCGGGACGAAGTCCAGGTAGTCGAGCTTGTTGGCCACCACGTCCGCGTAGGCGTCCTCCAGCATCCGGTAGAACCGGAACTCCACGCCCTCCACCTTGGGCTTGCGGGCCCCGGCGTAGGCGTCGTAGCGCCCCAGGACGATGTTCTCGCCGGGGGTGTGGGAGGCGAAGGCGAACGGGCCGTTGCCGACCGGGTGGGCCTCGAAGGCGGCGCGGTCGGCGAAGAAGGCGCGCGGCAGGGGGAAGAAGGCGGCGTAGCCGAGCTGGGTGACGAAGGCCGAGAACGGCGCCGAGAGGGTCACCTCGAAGGTGAGGTCGTCGATCACCTTGAGGCCGGAGAGGGTGTCGGCCGCTCCGCTCTGGGCGGCCTCGTAGCCCTCGATGTGGGAGAGGTATTCGGCGCCCTGGAGCCGGTTGGGGCCGTAGGTGGTGTAGTTCCAGGCGTCCACGAAGCTCGCGGCGGTCACCGGGGTGCCGTCGTGGAAGGTCCAGCCGGGGTTCAGGGTGATCCGGTAGACCCGGGAGTCGGGCGACTCGATGGACTGCGCCGCGGCCATCCGGGGCTCGGCCGTCTGCGGGTCGTACTCGACCAGTCCGGTGAACAGCGCGTTGACGATCTTCACGCTGTCGCGTTCGGTGGCATCGCCCGGAACCAGCGGGTTCTCCGGTTCGGTGCCGTTCCAGCTGATGGTCTTCATGGGTGTGCGTCCCCTCGGGATCATGGTGTCAACAGGGCGTCTGCTCGGTGGCGTGCGGAGGTGCGGCCGCCGTGCGGGGGCTGGTCGGAGGCCGCGCCGGGTACGCCGACTCGGGCGCCGTGCAGCCAGGCGACCCGGTCGTACAGGTCTTCGGTGGAGAGCGCGGACAGCAGGGCGTTGCGCCGGTGCGCCGCCTCGCCGGCCGGGTGGTAGAGCCGGTGGCCCATGGCGCGGGCGGCCGACTGGGTGGCGGCGGTGCGCTCGCGCCGCTCGTCGGCGAACCAGCCGAAGCGCTGCTCGTACGCCCTCTCCCCGGCGCCGACCAGCAGCCGGCCGAGGACCACCGCGTCCTCCAGGGCCTGGCAGGCGCCCTGGGCGGCGTACTGGAGCATGGGGTGGGCGGCGTCCCCGGTCAGGACCACCCGCCGGTCGGTCCACCGCGCCACCGGGTCGCGGTCGCAGAGCACCCAGGAGCGCCAGTCGGCGCCGAGGCCGAGCAGTCTGCGGGGCGTCTCGCTCACCCCCGGAAACTCCCCCAGCACCCGCCGCGCCTCCACCGGGACACCGGTCACCGGCTCCGTCGCCCCGTCGTCGCGGGTGGCGGCCAGGTTAAGGAACCGGCCGCCGCCGATGGGGTAGTGGACGATGTGCCAGTGGGGGCCGGCCCAGAGGGTCACCGCGTTCCAGCGCAGCTCGCGCGGCACCCGTTCCATCGGGATGACGGAGCGGTAGATGGTGTGGCCGGACACCCGGGGCGGTCCGTCGCCGACCAGTTGCCGGCGCACCGCGGAGTACAGTCCGTCGGCGCCGACCAGCGCGGTGCCGCGTACCCGTTCGCCGGAGGCCAGGTGGACGGTGACCCCGGACTCGTCCTGGGTGTAGTGCCGTACCCGGGCGCCGGTGCGCAGTTCGATGGCGGGCGAGGCGCGGCAGGCCGCCAGCAGCGGGGCGTAGAGGTCGCTCCGCTGGACCACCGCGTAGGGCCCGCCGAAGCGGCGGCGGTAGGCGGCGTCGAGCGGCAGCCCGGCCACCCGCCGCCCCGTGGTCCCGTCCATGAAGCGCAACTCGTCGATATGGACGGCCCGTTCGCGTACGGGATCGCCCACGCCGAGCAGGTCCAGTGCGTGGAAGGCGTTGGGCGCCAGCTGGATGCCCGCGCCGAGTTCGGTGAGTTCCTCGCGGCTCTCCAGCACCAGTGCCCGGTGCCCGTGGCGGGCGAGGCTCACCGCGGTCGCCAGCCCGCCGATGCCGCCGCCCGCGATCAGTATCCTCGCCATTCCGGTCACCCCCGGTTCGGTCGCTTCTCGGCAGGGTGCGGGCTCAGGCGGCCCGCAGACCGGCCTGGAGCGCGGTGGCTATCTCGGTCAGCCGGCGGGCCTGGAACTCGATGGCGCCCAGCTTCTCGCCGCTCGGCGGGGTGGTGTCCGCGGCGGTGTGGCTGGTGCCGTACGGGTTGCCGTTGCCCTCGGCGAACTGGATCGGGTCCGCGTAGCCGGGCGGGACGATGATCGCGCCCCAGTGGTAGAAGGTGTTGTTCAGGGCGAGCAGGGTGCTCTCCTGGCCGCCGTGGGCGGTGGCGGACGAGGTGAAGGAGGAGACCACCTTGTTCACCAGCTTGCCCTGCTCCCAGAGGTCGCCGGTGGCGTCGATGAACTGCTTCAGCTGGGCGGCCGGCAGTCCGTAGCGGGTCGGGGTGCCGAACAGGATGGCGTCGGCCCACTCCAGGTCCTCGACGGCCGCCGCGGTGACATCGGCGGTGGCCGCGGTGTGCTCGGCCCACTCCGGGTTGGCCGCGATGGCGTCCGCGGAGGCGGTCTCGGCGACCCTGCGCAGACGCACCTCGGCGCCGGCCTTCTCGGCCGCCGCGGCGGCCGCCTGGGCGAGCGTGTGCACATGTCCGGTGGACGAGTAGTAGACGACGGCGACGTTGGTCACGATCACGACTCCCATTCGGGGGGCGGGGACTGGCATAAGAGCGATGGGGCGAAAGGCGCCGGACGGCCTTCGAGGGACGGCCTCTGACGGGCGGCCTTCGGTGGACTGCCTTCGGTGGACTGCCTCGCGGTAATCGACTCTTCCGCGAGGGCCGGTGCGGGGACAAAGGACCGGCGGGGACTTCATCACGTTGTGGGATACCGCGGGGATGGAGAACCGCAGGTGGGGCGTGGTCGGTCCGGAAATCCGACCCTTTTCGGGATCGGCCGGGGATCTGTGTCAACTCGGCGGCCGGTCGGCTCGGGCCGGGTTCTACGCTGTTTCGGTGACCCTTCCGATATCCGGCATCCCGTGAACGTTCCGGTATCCGGTACATCACTCGCCGAGGTGAAAGGAGCCCCGATGCGAACAGGGAGGACGATGGCGGGCCGCAGGGCGCCCGGGGGCGGCGGAGGCAACCGGGTGGCGGCCCTGGGATCGCCGGCCGGCCGCTGTCTGGCCCCCGTGCTGCACCGGGCCGCCTACGCGGCCATGGGCCTGGACGGCTGGAGCCATGAGGCGATCGACTGCGATCAGGAGGCGCTGCCCGCGCTGCTCGGCTCGTTCGGCCCCGACTGGGCCGGGACCACCCTGGCCGTACCGCTGCCCCGGGCCGTGCTGCCCCTGCTGGACGAGGTGTCGGAGCTGGCGATGGACGTGGGCGGGGCGGACACCGTGGTCTTCCGGCACGGCCGCAGCGTCGGCGAGCACACCGGCGCGCACGGCATCAGGAGCGCCATCCACCAGGCCGGGCTGACCGCGCCGGGCTCCGCCGTGGTGCTGGGCGGCGGGGCGGGCGCCTGCTCGGCGCTGGCCGCGCTGCGGGAGGTCGGGGTACGGGAGCCGGTGGTCGTGGTCCGTGAGCGCGACCGCGCCCTGGAGGTGGAGGCGGCGGCCGGCCGGCTGGGTGTCTCGGTGGAGCTGCGCCATGTGGACGAGCTGGGCCGGCTGCTCCGGGGCGTCCCGGTGGTGGTCTCCACCCTGCCCGCGGGCGCCGCCGACGCGCTGGCGCCGACCGTCGCCCGGTCCGGGGCGGCCGTGCTGGACGCGGTGTGCTCGGCCTGGCCCACCCGGCTCGCCAAGGCGGCGGGCTTCGCCGGCAGCACCGTGGTGGACGGGCTGACCATGCGGCTGCACCGGACGGTGCGCCAGATCGAGCTGCTGACCGGCCGGGCCTGTGTCGGCGAGCTGCCGCTCGCGGCGATGCGCGCGGCGGCCCTGGACGAACTGGCCCGTCGGGAGGCCCGGTCGGCCGAGCCCGCCGGTTCAGGCGGAAAGCTCATGTGAGGTGCCGTAGCGCTGCTGGCGGGCCGAGGAGAGCGCCAGGATCGAGTGGGCCACCGAGCAGAGCGTGACATGGCGGTGCCAGCCCGCGTAGGAGCGCCCCTCGAAGTCCCGCATCCCCACCCGGGTGCTGACCTCGGTGAAGTCCTTGCTCACCCGGCGGGTCAGCCGCCCCAGTCGCAGCAGCGCGGCCGGCGGCACCTCCAGCAGGTTGGACAGCCAGAGTTCGCCCGGCCTCCCCTTCTGCATCGGCCAGCCGCCGACCAGGGTGAGCGGCTGCGGAGGCGCCTGCCGCACCCCCGGTCTGCGGACGGCCGGCAGGCTCACCCGGGCCCCGCTGACCAGCAGTGACCGGGTGATGGCGTACTCCGGGTCCACCCAGCCGACCGGCTTGGACAGCTTCTTGCCGCGCTCGGCCAGCTGCTGCGCCTGGAACAGCGCCTCCCCCGAGCCGGGCCGGCCGGGGTCGAAGCCGACCACCCGGGTCGCCCCGTCGACACGCATCACGAAGGGCACGTTCCGCCGGGTGAACTGCTCCACCAGGGCGGTGGAGTCCAGGGTGCGGGCGTCCAGCACCACCGGCCTCCGGCGCAACCCCCAGTCGGGCTGGGTGAGTTCGGCCACCGTGTGGACGACTCCCGCCTCCGTGCTCATGGCCGGTACGTCGTCCGGGATACGGGCCCGGCGCCGCCGCGCCTCGTCCTCCAGCCACTCGGGCGGCAGGTTCAGGCCCCAGTTGACGGGCGCGCTCAGCTGCTCGTTGGCCAGCGAGACCCCGTAGGCCTGCTGGCTGTTGACCACCCGGCCGAGGTCGAAGCGGAAGGACTCCGCGACTCCGACGGAGTGCGCGCCGGCCTTGGGGATGGCCATGGAGTCGATCACCCAGGCCTGCGGCAGCAGCACCCGGTCCAGATGGCGGGCGAGCGCCTGCCGTACCGGCGCCCACGCCCAGGAGGAGTCACTGATGAAGTGGTGCAGGCTCTGCTCGGCGGCACCGTGGTCGGCCACCGCCGCCAGCGCCCGCATGGACTTGCGCCCCGGTACGGACAGTAGTCCGGAGACGTACCACTCCCCCCTGGTCCGCTGGTCGCGCCGCTTCAGTGAGGCCAGCATCCGGCGGCAGAACTCGGTGACGAAGTCGTCCGCGACATCGCCCCAGGTCTGCGCGAGGGCTTCGCTCTCCACGCCTTCCATGTCTCCCCCTCCTCCTTCTCGGTCCGCCCGCGCCGGCGACGCCCGCAGGCGGCGGCATGGCCGAGGACCGCACCCGGTACGTGGACTGGATACGTCGACTGGGTACGACCATACCGTACCGGACGGTTGGTTTATCTGACTCCGTCACATCGCTGTTTTCCGACATCGAGGTGACCTGACACAGGCATACCATACCGCTTGGTTGGTTTGTTAGGGTGAAGTCCGAAGGAACTTCCCCGGGTCGCCAAGACCGGCGAAGGGCCGCGAAGATCCCCGAAGCGCCCCGAAGATCCCCAAGGATCGCGAAACACCCACGAAGGAGACGTCATGGCACGTCAGGAACGCGCCGAACGCACCCGCGAGCTGGTCGTCCGCGCCGCCGCCGCGCGCTTCGACACCACCGGGTTCGCGGCGACCAGCCTGAGCGACATCGTGGAGACGGCGAAGGTGTCAAAAGGGGCCCTGTACTTCCACTTCGAGTCCAAGGAGAAGCTGGCCGAGGCGGTCGCGACCCAGTCGGGCGCCGGCTGGCGGGATGTGCTGCGGGCCGCCAGGGCACCGGGAGGACCGGTGCTGCAAGCACTGATCGACATGACCCATGACGTGGCCCAGCGCATCCACCACGACGTGGTGTTCCGGGCGGGGCTGCGGCTGTGCGACGAGCGCTGGCCGGGCGAGGACCGCTTCCCCAGCCCGTACCCCAGCTGGAAGCGGGCCCTGACGCTGCTGCTCGCCCGGTCCGAGCGGCGGGGGGAGCTGCTGCCCGGGCTGGACGTGCGGCAGACCGCCCGTATGCTCACCGCCACCACGGCCGGGATCGAGACGCTCTCCCGGAAGGACCGGGGCTGGCTGACCACTCCGGTCGTCGCCGCGGCCTGGGAGACCCTGCTCCCCGCGCTGGTCCCGGCGGAACGGGTCGCCGCCTTCCGCCCCTGTGGCCGGGTCCCCCTGGTCCCCCGGCAGCCCACGGCCCCGGACCGCGAACTCCGGGCCGGCGGCCACCACCGAGCCCGCCCGGCCACCCTGGGGTGAGCGGGAGTGGTGCCGCGGAAGCGCCCCCAGCCCCCGGGAAAACCCGGGGCCGGGGGCGCCTTGGCGGTACGGGGAGAAGGGCACGGCCGCCCTCGGCCGGGACGGCCGCACCGATGGTCCGGGACTCACGAGGCCACGACCCTCGGGCGGGGTGCGGCCCTCGGGTGGGGCGCGGCCCGGTCGTGCGGGCCGCACGATGAAGCCGCCGCCGCACCGGGGCGGCGGCGGCTCGGTGCGGTCGTCTCAGCCCGCGGCGATCTGGGAGAGGCGCGCGCCCCGGTCGGGGCCGGTGTCCATCCGGGTCAGCGCGGACGGCACGGCGACGGCCGGCAGGATGTGCCGCCACATCGCCGACACCCGCTGCTCCAGATCCAGCAGACCCGAGCTGACCTGCGAGAACGCCTGGATCCCGGTGAACGAGCCGACGACCAGCTCGGCCGTCTCGCGGCAGTCCACATGCGGCAGGACCTCACCGTCGCCCTTGGCCTGCTCCAGCAGCTCCTCGCACACCTTGGCCCAGGCCAGGAAGGGGCTGTGCGCCGCGAAGTCGACGGACCCGCGTTCCAGCGCCAGCCGGCTGCCGGCCCGCAGCATCGCGTCGTTGGGCAGGGCGTGGGCCACGGTCATCGCGAGGTCCACCACCTGCTGCAGCTTGGACGCCTGGGGGAGGAAGTTCGGATGGAGGGTCTGCTCCTCCAGGACCCCGCGAGCCAGGTCCTCCTTCGACGGGAAGTGGAAGTACAGGGCCCCCTTGGTGACCGGCACCCGGGACAGGATCTCCTTGATCGACGCCGCGTCGTAGCCCAGCTCGTCGAAGACGACCGCCGCGCCCTGCAGGATGAGCCGCCTGGTCTCCACTGCCCGCGCCTGCTGTGCCATGCGCTTTCTCCCGTTGCTCTTCGCCACCCCGTCACGGCCGGTACGGCGGCCGGACCGGCTGGTACGACAACTTAGCAAGTTGTCATCGCCGACCGGTAGAAAAAAACCGGCTGCCCTGTATTGTGATCCTCACACGACAGGGGTTCGAAATCTCCTTGGGGGGGACATGTCCGACTCGCTGCTCATGCTCGAAGTGGAACCGCAGGCCCCGCACACCGCGCCCAGCGGCGCGTACCCGCACATCTTCATCCCGGCACAGCGGCAGTCGTCCAGACCGCAGCCGCACTTCACCACCACGGTGCCGAAGGAGTACGTCCACCGCGCCGCCGTCGCCGAGGTGCTGCTGACCGGCTGGCAGCCCCTGGCCGAGGACCGCTTCGCCGTCTCGGCGCAGTGGCCGCGGGCCCACAGCTACTTCACGTCCCTCTGCGGGACGTCCTACGACTCCACGCTGGTGGCCGAGACGGTCCGCCAGGCCGGCACCCTGGTGGCGCACGCCGAGTACGGCGTGCCGCTGGACAGCAACTTCATCCTCAACGACCTCCAGTACCTCTGCGACCCGACGGAGCTGAAGGTCCTCGGGACACCGGCCGAGCTGACGCTGGTCGTCAGCTGCTCGCAGCTCCGCCGCACCCGCGCCGGGCAGTTGGCCGGGATCCGGTTCGACGTCGAGATCCTGCGCGACGGCCGGCCGGTGGGCTCGGGCATGGCGAAGGCCACCATCCTGCGGCCGGAGGTCTACCGCCGGATCCGCGGCGAGCACCTGACGCCGGACCCGGGCACCGGGGCGATGCTGTCCGAGCCGGTCGAACCCGCGCTGGTCGACCGCCGCTACGCCCCCGATGTGGTGCTCTCCCCCGGGGAGGGCGAGGGCCGCTGGCTGCTGCGGGCCGACCAGCGCCACCCGGTCCTCTTCGAGCACCCCGGGGACCACATCCCCGGCATGGTGCTGCTGGAGGCGGCCCGCCAGGTGACCCGGCTACTCGCCCCCGGCTCCACCGCGATCGCGGCCGAGAGCTCCTTCACCCGCTATGTGGAGTTCGACGCGCCCTGCCTGATCGAGGCGGAGGAGCTGGACTCGGACGATCCCGCGGTCCGGGTGGTGTCCGTACGGGCCGAGCAGGACGGCCGGACCGCGTTCAGCAGCACCATCACCCTCGCCGCGCCCACCGCGTAGCCCCCCCCCCAGAGCCCCCCTCCCACGGCCCCGCCCCCGGAAGACCGGAACGGCGAACGGGGACCCGCGGCGGGCCGGAACGGCGAACGGGGATCCGAGGTGGACCGGAACAGCGAACGGGGGCCCGCGGCGGACCGGAACGGCGAACGGGGACCCGCACCGTACCCGCTACCCGCTACCCGCGGTCCCGTCCGCCATCCCCGTTCGCCGTCCTCGCGCCTTACAGAATGGTGAACCCGCCGTCCACCGGAAGGACCACCCCGGTGGCGAAGGAGGAGCGGTCACTGCACAGCCAGGCCGCCGCCTCGGCGATCTCCTCGGGTTCGGCGGTCCGCGACTGCGGGGTCAGCTGGTGGAGCAGCGGCTCCACGGCGGGGTTGGCCTGGAACCACTCGGTCACCATCTCGCTGCGGGTGGTCCCCGGGGCCACCGCGTTGACCCGGATGCCCTGACCGGCGTACTCCGCCGCGGCCGCCCGGGTCAGCCCGACCACCGCGTGCTTGGACGTGACATAGGGCGCCGCGACCGGGGTCGCCACCAGGCCGCCCACACTGCTGGTGTTGACGATGGACCCGCCACCGGTCTCCAGCATCGCGGCGATCTCGTGGCGCAGGCAGTTCCAGACGCCGCGGACGTTGGTGTCCATGATCCGGTCGTAGACCTCGTCGTCCATCAGATGCAGCGGTGTCTGCTCCACCCCGTACCCGGCGTTGTTGAAGGCCGCGTCCAGCCGGCCGAAGTGCTCGACCGCCGCCCGTACCGCCTCGGCGACCTCGTCGCCGCGCGCCACATCGGCGACCGCATACCGGGCCTTGTGCCCGGCACTCAGCAACTCGTCCACCAACTGCTTCAGTTGCGGCTCTCTTCGGGCCACGAGCAGCACCGAGGCGCCTTCCCGCGCGAAGACCCGCGCGGCGGCGGCACCGATCCCGCTGCTCGCGCCCGTTATCAGGGTCACCTTGCCGGCGAGGAGCCCGTTCTCCTGAGATGTCATGCCCGATTCATAGCGCACGTCAGCGGTCCGCGAACTGCCTTTCGACCGTCAGTTAACCCGCGCGTAACGCCTCTTGCCCCGCTCACCCGTCCCAGCAGCTTCCCGCCGCCGCCTCGGCATCCACGGTGCGCACCAGCGCTTCCCCGATCTCGGCCGGCGAGCGCACCAGATGCCGCACCCCCGCCTCGCGCATCGCCGCCCGCTGGAAGCCGTACGCGAAGTCGCTGGGGTTGCCGATGAAGGGCGCCCCCAGCCCCCGGGCCGTCTCGGCGACCCGCGCCACGTCATCGATGACCAGCACCTGGTCCGGCCGGAGCCCGAAGGTCTCGGTGACGATCTCCCGCAGCCCGGGGCGGTAGGCGTCCGTGCACACATACCCCGGGTCGTCGAAGAGCCCGGCGTGCGCGCCCAGCGCCGCGTCGAAGTGCGCCCGCTCCAACCCCCCGTAGCAGACCGTCCGCAGCCCCAGCGAGCGCAGCAGCCCGACCAGCGCGAGCGCCCCGTCCAGGATCCGCACCGGGTGGCGCTCCAGATACTCGGCCCGCTCCCGGAAGTACTCCTCCAGTACCTTCTCCGTGGACCAGGCGAGCCCCGCCGCCTCGGCGATGGCCTGTGCGGCCTCGGCCTGCCGCTGCGAGAAGATCCGCCGTTCCAGCTCCGCCGTGTAGACACCGCCCCGGCTCACGATGAAGTGGTGGATCACCGGACTGAAGGTGTCGTTCAGCATCACCCCGTCGATGTTCACCGCGGCCGCCCGCAAACGCGTGAGCCCTCCGCCCGCCATGCCCTCTCCCCTCGCTCGGGACCCTCCCCAGGCGAGCGAGCGTAGCGGGTCGGCGCGGCGGCCGGGACGGCCTTTCGAAGCCCGGGCGGTGTCCCAGTCGTGGATCGGAGTGGCGGCCCGCCGGACAGGGCGAGCCCGTCCGGCGCGGCCGCGGCGCTCTCCGGGCCCGCCGGCCGAACTCACCCCCGTGAAGCTCGACCCCGAACCGGCCCGCGCCGCTCGCTCCTCCCCACCGACACTCCAGTGGCGGCGAAGCATTGGTAACGTACACCAGAGTGACCGCCCGGAGTCAACCAGAGTGTTGCCGGGGCCGTCCCGAGAGGCTTCGAGAAACACTGTGGTGGGCGAAGGCCCGGCAGCACGCCAAGGAGGTCGTGTTACGTGGAGGATGACCAGTCGCCCACCTTCGCCCAGCTCCTGGACTACCTGTTCCGCGAGGTGCACCCCCCTTCCCGGGGGCCCTACACCTACGCGGAGGTCGCCGAGGGGATCCGCGAGGCGGCGACCGGGGAGGGGCGCGGAGTGACGGCCAGCGCCATCCAGCAACTGCGCACCGGCGCCAAGCGGAACCCGACGCGGCACACCATCAAGGCCCTGGCCGACTTCTTCGGCGTACCGGCGGGCTACTTCGTCGACAACGCGGCGGCCGAACGGACCAAGGCGGAGATCGGCCTGCTGGCCGCCATGCGCGACCAGGACGTCCGCAAGGTGGCCCTGCGCGCCAACGGCCTGAGCGTCGACAGCCTGAAGATGCTGTCCACCGTGATCGAGCAGGCCCGGAAGCTCGAAGGACTCACCACCGACGACAGCGCGCAGGACCTCGACCTGGACGACTGAACCGCGCCCCGACACGATCTGTGATCGCTCGCCAGGAGGGGCTCAGCCGTGCTCGGTGACAGGTCCGGCGTGCCGAGCCGCACACCACGTCCGCCAGGGCATCCCGCCCGTACCGCGCGGTCGCGCACATGTCAGCATGGGGCGCGCACACCGGGCTTCCGCGACGGGATCCGCAACGGCCCTCTCCCTCCCCCACCGGCGTCACCAGAGTGTGAGGACATGGACCTTGAGCAGCTTCGCGCCGCGTGTGAGGCACGCGTCGAGGCGCTTCGGCTCCCGCACCGCTTCAGCACCCGCGACCTCCGCGACGCCGTGGCCGAACAACGCGGACGCCCCATCATCCTGCGCCCCCTGAACACCCTGGGCGCCGTGGACGCTCCGTGCGGGATCCGCCTGGAGACCCCGGACGCCGACCTGCTGTTCTACGAGGAGGCCACCTCGCCCCTCCACCAGAACCACATCCTCGCCCACGAGAGCAGCCACATCATCTGCGACCACCCCGGCAGCCTGGAACTCGACCAGGACACCCTGCGCGCGATCGGGTTCGACCCCACCCTCGTCCAGCGGATGTCCGGCCGGACCAGCTACACCAGCCGGGACGAGCGCGAGGCCGAGGTGATGGCCAGCGTGATCCGGCAACTCATGTACCGGGGACGCGAAGGCCCGCCGAGCCGTCCCGCCAGCGGCGCCGAGAGCTGGGACGCGCTGTTCGCCAAGCCACACAGGAAGAAACGCCACCGGAAATGATCAACATCCTCTTCACCGGCACGGCCGTCGTGCTGCTGTGCTTCGCCGCCTACTGGGTGCGGGGGCGCGGCGGACACCGCCCCACGGGCACCTGGGCGATGGCGGCACTGCTGACCTCCTTCGCCCTCGCCTTCGCCTCCTACGCCCCCGCCGTGGAGCGGGCGGTCGAGTCGGTGGTCCCCCATGTCGCCCGGCTCCTCAGCAACACCTTCACCCTGACCGCGGCCACCTCGGTCCTCGCCTTCCTCTTCCAGCTCAACCTGGACCGCGAGCGGGCCCATCGGCAGATCCGGCTGCGCGTCATCGTCCTCGCGGTCTCCGTCGCCGGCATGACCGCCTTCTTCACCGCCGAACAACTCACCGGCCGCAACTCGGCGTTGTACGCGTGCTACGTACTCATCTACATCTCCTACCTGGCCTACACAGCC
This sequence comes from Streptomyces sp. NPDC046887, assembly GCF_040644755.1. Lineage (NCBI taxonomy): Bacteria > Bacillati > Actinomycetota > Actinomycetes > Kitasatosporales > Streptomycetaceae > Streptomyces > Streptomyces sp. NPDC046887. Next base: position 205,067 of record NZ_JBEYXH010000006.1, on the reverse strand, counting down.
AAGGACTTCCTGCTCCAGACCTGGTCCCAGGCCCGGCGCTCGACCCGCCGCAGCCAGCGCTGGGGCTTGCGCACGACCTCCGTCGGCTGCGGCTTCGCCCTCCTCTACGCCGCGTACAAGCTCTTCACCCTCATCTCCCTCGGCCTCGGCCTGGGACTCGTCCCCGACCACTCCCGCTGCTCGACGCCGCTGACCCCGTTCCGCTGCGCGTTCAGCGTGACCGCGCCCGCCGTCGCCGTGCTCCTCATCACCGTCGGACTCACCCTCCCCGCCCTCCTCTGGCCGCTCAGCCAACTCCGCCGCCGACGCTGGGAGCGCGCCTCCTTCAACGCGCTGGAACCGCTGTGGCGGGAGGTCACCTCGGCGGTGCCCGAGGTCGTACTCGACCCGGGCAGCACCGGAGCCGACACCCACGATCTTGACTTCCATCTGCACCGCCGGGTCATCGAGATCAACGACTGCGTGCTGGCCCTGCGCAGGTACCGTCCCGCCTCGGTAGGCGACGCCGCGGCCGCCGAGGCCGCCCGCCGCGGCACGGCCGGCACCCCCGAGGGCGACGCCGAGGTGGAGGCGGCGGTCATCGCCGCGGCCGTCGCCGCCAAGCGCGCCGGAACCGCCCCCGAGGGCGACGGGGCCCCGCCCGCCACCGGAACCGCCTCCCGCAAGGGCGACCTCCCGGCGGAGACGGCGTGGCTGCTGCTGGTGGCGGACGCCTACGCCCGGCAGCCGGCACCCGCCCACGCGGAGGCGGCCTCATGACCGCCCCGCGGCAGGACCCCCTGCGCGACCCGCGCTTCTTCGCCGACCCCTACCCCACCTACGACCGGCTGCGCGAGAGCTGCCCGGTCCAACGGATCCCCACCGGCTCCGGCGGCCACCACTCCTATCTGATCACCGGCCACGCCGAGGCCCGCGAGGCGTTCACCGACCCCCGGCTGTCCAAGGACACCGCCCGCTTCTTCGCCGAGCGCCCCTCGAACCGCGATCTGCACCCGGCGGTCTCCCGCACCATGCTGGCGAGCGACCCACCCGCGCACACCCGCCAACGCCGGGTGGCGACACCGCTGTTCACCACCGGACGCGTCCGCGCCCTGCGCCCGTTCATCACCCGCGTCATCGAAGACCTCACGGCCACCTGGCACCCCGGCAAGGAGATCGACCTCGTAGCGGAACTCGCGGTCCCCCTCCCCGTCACCGTAATCTGCGAGCTGCTCGGCGTACCGGAAGCCGACCGCCCCACCCTCGCCGCCTGGTCCCACGACCTCTTCGACGCCACCGACACCGCCCGCATCGACGCCGCCTCGCACCGGATCGGCGACTACCTGACCCGCCTCCTCACCACCCCCCGCCCCACTTCCGACTCCCACTCCGACGCGCTCGCCGCCCTCCTGCACGCCTGCGAGGAGGGCGGCCTCGACCGCGACGAGGCCGTCTCCCTGGCCGCTCTCCTCCTGGTCGCCGGCCATGAGACCACCACCCACTTCCTCGGCAACGCCGTCCTGGCCCTGCTCCGGCACCCCGAGGCCTTCGACCGGCTGCGCCGGGACCCGGAGCTGATCCCCGGCGCCCTCGACGAACTGCTCCGCTACGACTCACCCGTCAGCGTGGCCACCTTCCGCCACAGCACCGAGGACCTGCGCGTCGGCGGGGTCGACATCCCCGCCGGCTTCCCGGTCCTCATCGCCCCCGGCGCCGCCAACCGCGACCCCGCGGCCTTCCCCGACCCGCACCGCCTCGACCTCGACCGCGACGCCGGCGGCCACCTCTCCTTCGGCCACGGCATCCACCGCTGCCCGGGCGCCCCCCTGGCCCGCGCCGAAGCCGAGATCGCCCTCCACACCCTGCTGACCCGCTTCCCCCACACCCGCCTGGCCATCCCCGCCGAATCCCTGACCTGGCGCCGAACCCGCCTCACCCGCGGGCTGGCCGCCCTTCCTCTCGTCCTCGGCTGACCGGCCCCGGCGACCGCGCCCGCCCTCGGCCGAAACCTGGACGGGCTCCCTACCGCCCCTCCCGGCCACCCACAGATCCGCAGGACAATCGCCCCTACGTGCCTGGCTCCAGGGTCACCAGGCTGTGCAGGCGCGTGACGTCGTCGTCACACGGACCGAACTCCATCCGGAGGAGACGAAGGACGTCCGCGCACCGGCCGGCGTCATTGACGGCCCCGTACGCACGCTCGTGGGCGAGTTCAAGGGCCGCGACCGTGCGGATGGTGGCCGGGTGGCGGGCACCGAGAACGTCCTCCTGAAGGGGCAGCGTCCGGGAGAACAACTCCACGGCAGACGCCGCCTGAACGAACGTCGCGTCATAGGCCCGACCCAGGGCGTAGGCGGTCGCCAGCGTATGAGTATGGGCTTCCCCCAGCTGGCTCCGCTGCCGGGCGAGCACCTGTTCTCCCCGGGAGACAGCGTCCAGGGGCCTGCCGTCCAACCGGTCGATGACGATGCGCCGGCTGCCGGTGAGCAACGCGTCCGTGCCGTCGACGCCGACAAGAGACTCCTGCTCCCGTTGGGTCCTCTCCGCCAGTTCTGTCGCGGCGGCGAGGCGACCGCAACTCGCCAGCGGGACGAGCAGGGCGGAGGCAGAGCGCAGCGTCGCCGCATGACCGGGGCCGTACTGGCCCGTACGGCGCTCCCACAGGTCCTTCCCCAGTGCCAGCGCGTCGGCGTACAGGTGCGCGTCGGTGTAGACGCGGAGTAGCAGCTCGCCGATCTCCCAGACCAGTGGGGCGCCCGCCGCCAGAAGATGCACCGCCCGACGGTGCAGTGACTCGAGTCGTGCCCGTACGGCACTCCATCGTCCCCTCTCGACCATATGGCCGTACGCACTGTGCAGAGCGGACAGACCCTCATGAGTGACGGCGTCCTCGGGGTCGCGATTGAGGAAGAGGGGCAGCACAGGCGACCACTGCTGCCGACCGCGGTGGCGGTCCGACGACCGGCCGGGTTCCACCGCTTTCAGCAGGAGGTCGGCCCACCGCTCGGCGGAGTGACACTGATGCGGAGAGCTCAGGCCGCGTACCGCCGCGCAGTACACCGTGCTCACCCGCAGCAGTCCCTGGTCGAGCGTCGCCAGGCCGGTCCTCACCAAGGCGGGAAGCGCACGCAGTAGTTCGGATGTATGGAGAGAGGCATCCACCCCGTGTACGAGGTCGGAGGAACGGCAGAGCACGCCCGGCCGGATCGCCTGGATCGGCAGAGGGTCGGGGCCGAGGAGGGCGAACGCGTCCAGGATGTCCCCCAGCCAGCGGTCGGTGCCCGCGAGACGGTCGCGCACCCTGTCGAGGCGGTCGGCGAGCGAGCCGTGGTAGCGGTCCGGACCGGCTCCGCCGAGAGCCTCGCGCGGATGATGGTGCAGCTCCTCCACGAACTCTTCGGCTGCGCCACCCTGTTCGAGCCACTGCGCGGCATGATCGAGCGCTTGCGGCAGATCGCCGACGGCAGCCGCCACCCGGGATGCGTCCTCCCGGGTCAGCCGGTGCGCGGAGGCTTGCAGATGCGCGATCGCTTCCGCTCTCGACCAGGCATCGACCGGAACAACCTCGGCCCACCCCTCCCAATCCCCTACGGACCCGGTAGCCGTGACCAGAACGTGCCCTTCGCCGCCGTCCGGCAGGTAGTCGTCGAGCTCGGCGGGGTCACACAGGCCGTCGACCACCGTGAGCTCCACTGGGCCCACCGGCCGGTCCTCACCCTGGAAGTCCGCCGTTACGTGGGGGTGATCGGCAGGCCCGGCATCCGGGCCGGTCCACAACACGTACCTGAATCGTGGCTCGTTGCGGTACACCCACTCGGCGGCGAGCTGCGTCTTGCCCACTCCGGGCGGGCCGACCAGGACGGCGATGTACGGGGCCTGACGGCACAGGATCCGGTCCAGCTCCGTCATGGCCGCGCCGCGGCCGCGGAAGCACGGGTTAAGCGGTGGAATCCCCCTCCCACGCTCTGCCGGCAACGGCTGCGGGACCGCTCTCGTGCCCACCCTCGGATCCATCGGACCTCGCAATCAGCGCATGTCGGCCAGCCAGTCATCGGTGAGCTGTAGATGACGCCGTCCGACCCACTCCTGCGCCCACCGTCCACCCGCCATGAGAACGTCCACGACGGGTCCGAGGTCATGGTCCATTTCCAGCCATTTCACCAGGGTCTCCGCCTGCTGCCGCGTGCTGCTCTCCTTGCCGGGCAGGGGTGTCCCGACCGCCAGCAGGTCCCGGTAGAGCACCGGGGTGGGCCGGATCTCCGGCAGGCCCAGATCACGGACCGTCTCGGACGCCTGAAGGGGGATGTCGAGGCCGCTCGCGTCCAGGTCGCCGAAGTACCGGATGGCCCGGAAGCGCGGCCTGCCTCGGTCGTCCGTACCGTAGTGGTCCTGGACGGTGCGCACCGACGCGGTGAAGGAACGGCCGACACCCCAGGCCACACATCCGACTCGGTGTGGCACTGCGGGCAGTTCACGCAGTCGCCGTACCAGGGAGGTGTAGGTTGCCGAGTTCTCGACGACCAGGAGGATGTCGCCACTGTCGATCGCGGTGCTGTGTTCTCTGGGATCGAAGTGCGGGAACCGGGCGTTCAGCAGCGGTGGATCGGTGGGGAAGGCACGGATCAACTTGTAGAAGGCGGACCGCTGCTTGAACAGCGGTCCGCCGAACCCTCTTGCGTCCAGGCACTTCTCCGGTTCCGGAAACCACTCCGTGTACATGAGCTTTCCGAAGATTTCCAGGGCGCGTTCCCGTACCGGGACCTCCAGCACCGGTTCCTGTTGGAGGTGCAGCCAGTCGCTGATCGCCGGGTAGGCGACCTCCTGTTGATCAGTGAGGGGCGGTTTTCCTCCGGTGAGCCGGTAGAGGGAGGGGTGGAGGAGGGTGCTGCGACGACGACGCGGAGCCGGTGCCGGCCGGACGGGCAGCAGGTGGATGCCCGGCGGCAGCACGTCACCACGCGACCGCCGCATGGGCGTGATGCGCCCCGCGTCAGTGAGGACGGTCAGGCACCGGTCGAGCGTGTGCTCTTCCGGGTCGCTGTCGGAACCTGCCCGGTAGACGGCCCGGAAGAGGTCGAGCAGTTCCGTCTGCCGCAGCTGCTTCTTCTGATAGCCGTTCCACTTTTGGGCGTCGGCCCAGCGGCGCACTTCGCGCCAGAGCTCCTCGGCCAGTAACTCCGGAGCGGTCATCCGGATCCCGCCTCCGCCATCTCGTCGGAAGCTTCGTGACGGTGGTAGCGGACGGCGGCGATGTCGCCGCCCGGGCCGTCCCGGAGGGAGGTGATGTGCGGCTCGATCTCGCGATGGGCCACCGAGATATAGCGGCGTCGGGCCCGGAGATCCGCGTCGTTGCGCATTCTGATGACCAGAGGGAAGACGTCCAGGACCGTCTTGTCGTACAACCCCGTCGTGAAGACGAGTTGGACCCCCAGAGCTCTGGCGACCGCCTGCTGGAGTCGGAGCAGATAGCGGGCCGAAGCCCGGCCGATCGGGTTGTCCAGGAACAGGACACCGGAGTGCCGGTGGCGTACCTGGCCGCGGTCGTTGGCGCGCAGCGCGGCCATCGTGCAGTAGAGGACGATGGCCGCGGTGAGGATCTGGCCACCGGAGAAGACGTCCTTGGTCTCGGCCACCCGCACGCGTTCCACCGCCAGTCCGACATCGGGTTTGAGGACGGTCACTCGGAAGCCCTTGGGTGCCACCGCGGCCTCCACGCCCTTTAGCACGAGCTGGCGGGCGTCGCGCTTGCCTCGGCGGTCCGTGCTCTCGACGGCGGCCCCGTCCACCACGTGGCCCAGGAGTTCCGCCAGCACTTCGTCGGTGGCCTCGGGAAAGCTGATCTGCAGGAACTGCTGACCGGACCAGCTGCCCAGCCCCTCCGGCAACTGCGACAGCCGCTGTGCCCGCTTGAGCGTGCGGAGGGCCTCACGCACCTGCTGCACGAACTGCAGCACGATCTGTCGGCGGTGCCTGCCGATGGAGTCGAGGTCGATCTGAAGAGTGCGCAGCCGTGGTTTCAGATCGTCCCTCCAGAGGCTCGCCCGGGCCGGCAGTTCGGCACGGTCGGTGGTAACCATCACCCGGCGGCTGGGTGAGTGCAGCTCCTCGAAGCGGCTGTCCGCCGCGTGGGCGGCAAGCCGGTCGGCGAGCGCCCGCTCGGCCGCCTCGGCTTTCGCGACGGCCTCCTGTGCCGTGGCGTGCTCGCTACGCAGCCGGTCGTGCCGCTGCCGTGCGGCCGCCACGTCACCCTCGTACGGCGACAAGGCGCCGACCGGTCCGAGATCCGGTTCGTCCGGTTCGCCGAGGAGGTCGACCAGCATCTTGAACCCACGGGCCGATTGGCGGGCCTCGCTCTGCTGCTGCGCCAGTTCCTCCAGCTGCTTCCGGCAGCCCTCGGCGAGCGAGGCTGCCTCGTCCTTCGCGCGCTTCGCCGCCGCGACGAAGCGCGCGCCTTGGGCGGGGTCGCGCGGTGCCCGGAACGGGGCAAAGTCGACGGCCTCCGTATCAGGAGGGGGGTCGCCCAGGGCGGTCAGCGCGGCGCGGCAGCGCACCACCGCTTCGTACCGTTCGTCGCGTTGGGCGCTCGCGGCCTCTGCCTGCCGCCGTGCCCGGGACCGGCCGGCGTCCAGTGCGGCGGCGTCCGCACCATCGGAGCCCTGGAGCAGCTGCCGCGCCATGCCGCGGTCGGCGTCGGGGAAGGCTGCCAGGGCTCGGCCAGCTGCCTCCTGCTCCCGTTCAGCCTGGTGGAGATCACCGAGCAGCGTCTCACCCACCGCCACGCGGGCGTACTGCTCGGCGGCGGTGCGGTAGAGACGGCGCAGCACTTCCAACGGCTGTCCGGATCCGGAGTGCGAGGAGTCGGCTGTTCCCTCGGCTTCCCGGATAGGCAGGCCGGCGAGTTCCTCCTCGGTGCGGGTGACCGTGGCCAGCAGCGCGTCGACGGTACGCCGGGTGTCGGCAGCGGCCAGCCGGACGCGCTCCGCCCTGTCCCGCGCCTGTTCCGCCAGGTTTCGATGGGCTTCCGCGCTTTCCCGCGCCGTCGCGGCTTCCATCTGCCAGCCTGGCACCCGTGCCGCTGCCCGGACGAGGCCGCGGAGGGCTTCGATGCGGCGTTCGATGAGTGCGCGGGCGTCCCTGAGCCCGGGCAGCAGGTTTCGCGCCTCAGCCAACCGGCCGGACAAGGCGTCCCTGGCCGCGTCCTCGGCCGCTGCCGTGTCACGTGCGCTGCGCAGGCTGTCGTCCGCGGCGACCACGGCGTCGTACAGGGCGGCGAGCCGGCCGGGCGGGCAGGTCTCGCGCCACTGCGCCAGCCTCGCCGCGAGCAACGAGTTGGTGCGCAGGGTCTCGTCCAGCTCGGCGAGCAGGCGGTCATGTTCGCTGCGTCGGGCGGTCAGGTGCAGGCGTTCGGACTCACCGGCCCGCTCGTCGTAGAGAGCGGGGTGCGGCGGTACGACGAGGGAGACTCCCGACAGCGGACCGCTCTCGCCACGGAGTGCTTCCGTGGTGCCCAGTGCCACGAAGCCGGACGCCGTGACGTTCTCGGTGGCGATGAGCTCCGAGGCCAGTTCGACATGATCGATGTCGTTGACGAGCACACCGGTGACAAGCTGAGGAAAGGCGTCGGCCAGCTCTTTGCGGCGCTCGACGTCGGAAATGCCGGCCAGGTACTCCCAACCGGTACCGGCGGGCACCCCGCGCTCGTTCAGGAGGTCGCAGATCCGCGCCGCTTCGAGCGAGGGTGGAAGGAGATCGGTCGTCTCCAATGCGAAGAGGGCGCGTTCTTCGGCCGCTTTGGCGATGCGGACATCGATCCGGGTGGTCTCGGCCTCCTCCAGGGTCCGGGCCAGTCGGTCGGCGAGGCCAGCGGCCTCGAAGTCGAGTTCGCCCGCCTGGCCACCGTAGACACCGGCCGCGTGCAGTTCCTCCGCCAGTCGCAGCATGGTCGTGTGGGCGGCCTCCTCCTCACGACGTGCGAGGTCGTGCGCGTGCTCGGCCCGGGTCAGGGCGGTTCGTGCCGTCTCGCATCGCAGGCCCGCCTCATGGTGGTCGCGTTCAAGGTCCTGCACTGTCGTCTCGGCCTCGGCGAGCCGTTCGCGGTTTGCCGCCGCCTCCGCCTCGGCGAGTGCGGCAGCCTCCTGCGGAGACATGCCGTCGAGGATCAGCCCCTCCCGGACCGCGGCGGCGATCTGCTCCGCCACCTCCGCGACGCGTTCCTCCAGGGCCTCCGCCTTGGCCTGCCCCGCGGCAGCGGTCACCACGGCCGTGTCGTGTTCCTTCTGGGCGGTCGCGGCACTTCGGTCGTGTTCGACCGCCTTCTGCGCCAGTTCCTCCGCCTCGTCGGTGAGGTTGCGCACCATGGCGCGGAGGGTGTGCCCAAGCTCCGACGCTGCATCGTCGCGGGCCGCCAGAGCCGGTCGCGCGGCCTCCTCCGTATCGGCGACGCGGTCACGCAGCCGCCCGGCCGTGGCTATCGCCTCCAACTCCCGGAGCACCGCGGGGACAGCGAGCCAGCCCCGCTCGGCCGCGATGGCCGCCTGCCAGTCGGCATCGGCGACGTCGAAGTGGCTCTGGGCCTCCTCCAGACACAACTGGGCCACGGCGCGCTCCAGTGCGGTGACGGTGGAGGCCGCCCGGTCGTGCTCCTGCTCGGCGCGCCCGGCGACATCCTTCAGTCGGGTCGCCTCCTGGTCCCGGTCCGCGAGCCACTTCTTCTCCTGGTCGGCCCGGGCCCGCACCTGATGGACGAAGCGGTCCAGGGCAATCCTGGTCCGGTTCTGGCCCTCGGCGGCCGCGGCACGACCATCGTGAGCCTCCTTCAGCGGGAGCAGTACCGCGAGCGCTCCCTCCACGAAGCTCTTCTCCAGCTCCATGTTCTCCCGATCCGCCAATTTGTCGGCATATGTCCACAGCACTTCGGCCAGGTCACGGGCGGGTTGGAGCGGCAGGACGGCAGTCAGCAGGAAGTTGACGAAGGCCTGGTCGCTGCCCAGGGAGAAGGCGTCGGCCGCTTCTCCCTCATCGCTGTTCATGGCCCGCTGGTAGCGGAACAGTTCGGGGTCGAGTCCCAGCCCCATGAGCCGGTCCGTCCACTCCCCGTGCAGCTCGAAGCTGCGGTAGCCGAGGGCCGGTTCGCGATCATTGGTGAGCCGCAGACGTTCACCGTACTCGTTGAGGCCGAGGTAGGTGTCGTGCTCCTCGATGGGCAGGGTGTCCAGGTCGAGCAAGCGGCCCGGGCGGAAGTGGTACCAGCGCTCGACCAGGTCCGACTCGTCGGAGCTCCGGCGGTCCTTCCACTGGCTCACCTTGCCGGTGACGAGCCTTTTGCCGCTGGCGGCGTGGGTCCACTCCAGCACGACATGGGCCACGTCTCCGCGGAGGACGAAGCCTTCGAGGGCGCGGGTGTTACGGGTACCGACCACCTCACGGCGCCCGGGCAGGATCACCGAGAAGACGAGCTTGAGCAGCACGGACTTGCCGCCGCCATTCTCCAGGAAGAGCACACTCGCCGGAGAGGGGCGCCGCGGTGGCTCGCCCATGTCGAACACATCGCCCTGCCGGCCGCTGGTGACGAAGCCGCCGACTCCGCTGAAGTCGAGCAGGACGTTCTCGTACCGAGCGCCCTTGGGCCCCACCCCGCGCAGTAGAACGCGGGAGAGCTCATACACGGAAGAGCCCTTCGTCCGGGCTGTCGGCATCCGGCGTGCTCGTGTCGCCTTCGCCGTCCCTCGGCTCGGGGATCGGCGCCGGCGCGGTGGAACGCAGGGTGCCGTGCGACGAGAGAGGTACCACGCCGAGTGCGAGCAGCTCGTCGAACGCGCTGGTCGCGGCCAGCTCACGGACTTGGAGCTGGTAGCGCGGGGTGGTGCGGTACCAGCCGTCCTCGCCGGCTCCGGCGATGTTGAGGAAGCCCTGGTCGGTCAGGAAGTTGAGGGCTCTGGTGATCATTCCTCCGGTGGAGTTCGGGGCCAGTCGGCCGTCCTTCGTCAGCGAGGCCCCTGGCCGCTTGGCGTAGGCACTCCACACCATTTCGAGCTCTCGCATGCCGGAAGGGGTGTCTCCACCAGCCTCCGTCGCCGCGGCCTTCTCCCGGAGCCGGTCGCAGGCGTCGCGTACGGTCCGGTCGACCGTCTCCGTACTGACCCGCCCGACGTAGCCGTCGTTGGCGAGATCATCGGGGCGGGGGAAGGCCAGAGCGGCGATGGCGAGATGGATGATCCCGTGCAGCAGCCTCTCTGCCTCGCCACGCTGCTTGGCGACCCGGACATAGTCCTCGATCCTTGTCTCGTAGACCGAGTTCGGCAGAGCGGCCAGGGCCAGGCCGATGTCCTCGCTGGCACCGAGGACCTTGAGTCCCAGCCCGCGAGCCGTGCGCTCCACCAGCGCGCGGAAGGCACCCTCGGTACGGTATTTGACGACCAGAGCCCGATAGCCCCGGTCCTTCGCGGGTCGCTGCCTGGGACGCATACCGAAGGCGATGAGCATCGCCGCGTCCTCGGCGTCGTCCAGGGTGATGGCCGGCGTCACTCGTCGTGCTCCCCGTCTGCCATGTCGTCGTCCAGCTCGCTGTCGAGTGGTTCCAGGCGGACCCGTGTGACCAGCAATTCGTCCCCTCTGGCCGCGGTGCTGTCGAACGTACCGCCGGCCGCGGTCGCGAGCAGCATGCTCTGGTCGCCGCGGAGCAGGGCTTCGCTCAGAGCGGGGTTGAAGGCGTGCATGGCGTCATGGAGCACCAGCCGCTCGACCGCCGGTCCATGCCTGCGCGCCTCGCTCAGCAGAGTGCTCAACGTGCGCGGCTCGTCCACGGCGAGGTCGAGCACTTGGCCGGCGATGCGTTGGTCCTCCTCGCTGAACGGCGGAGCTTCGACGGCGCCTCGCACATCGGGGACGGGCACGGCGCCCGCGTACCGGTTACTTTCCGTGCGGACCGAGAGCAGTCGTCCGATCAGTGCGTTCATCGACGTCACCGCGGGCGGCGCGGGCGCGACTCCGCTGCGGAAGAAGTGGGTCACCGGAGCCAGTGCCATGGCGATCGGCAGGCCGAGGAGAGGCATCAGCAACTGGTTGAAGACGTCCACCGCCGCGCGCTGCGGAAGGCCTGAGAACTGCTGGCGGTCCTGTTCTGCCCGGAACAGCGCTCCCGCGCCTTGGAGCTTCGTCTGCAACTGCATGTGCCGGTGGATGCAGTTGCGCACGATATCCACCAGCTCGGCTGCCTGACGCTTCTTCTTGGCGTCGTGGGTGCTGTCGCGGTGCTGGGTGATGTTGGTCAGGATGGCGCTCTCGTGCCGGTACCGCTCCTCGATGTGTTCGAGCGCTGCTTCAAGCAGCTCGGGGACCTGCCGCTCCCAGTCGACCGTCCGTACGTCGCGCCGCGTGGCGTCGAGGTACTGCCGCAGATACTCGCCGTACTGCACACTGCGGTACCGCGCCTGCTCGGCCGCCAGCTTGGCGTCCTCCAGCCGGCGCCGGTTGATGAGGTACTCGAGCTTGTACTCCGCGGCCACCTGTGCCGACTCCACGTCTGTGTCGAGGGCACCTACCAGGACGTTGATCGCCTCGTCGGTCACCCTCAGATAGATCCGCCCGTCGGGCGTGGAGTGCTCGACGAGCAGCTTGAAATCGAAGTCGAAGCGGTCGTAGGCGCCCTCACCGTCGATCCGCCCGTAGGTCCAGGTGAAGCCGCGGTCGAGGGTGCCGATGTTGATGAGCTTGTGAAGCACCCACTGCGCCACCACGTGGTGCTCCTGCTCACTCTGCTCGGGTACCTGGACCGCGGCGAATCGGCTGACCTGTTCGATGACCTTGTCGTGTTCCGCGCCCCGGTCGAAGTCCATGGCCATGGCGACCTGATCGATGGTGTGCAGGGCCAACTCCACCATGTGATAGGGGCGGGCGTCGACTCGCCCCAGACTCCCCTTGTTGTCCTCAAGCGCCTGCAACGGCGCGGTACAAGCCAGCGCCTTGACCCGCCGGACGAGCCCCTCGTCCGGCATGTTCGCGGACGGCTCCGTCGATTCAGCACGCACACCAGGCACTGTAATGAGCTACTGATCTCCGTGAACCCGAAACGGGGATTTCACTTCGTGACAGGGTTTGATGCTCCGTGCCGTGATCAGGCCGCGCGGGGTGCCGGTTCCCACGTGCACGGGCACCCCGGGCCAGGCTCCGCTAGCGACAGTTGACCCACTTGTTGGACTCGATGTAGTGGGACGCGTTGTCGGTCTTCCGGTGCCCCCGCGCGATGACCCCGCTGTCTCCACCGTGGTTCCTCAGCGAGTACCACTTGAAGTCGCAGGACGCGCCGTGGTTGTACCAGGACTTGAAGCTCAGGAAGACCGCGAACTGGGTCAGGTTCCGGTTGTCGCCTTCGACCTTCTGCATCCGGCCGGTGTAGTTCTGCCCCGACCAGACGCAGCCAGGGTTTACGGCCCTTCTCCCGCACCGGCACGGGCACCCCACTCATCGGCCGGCACAGGCGCCGGACCGGCCCGACGGCCGGCGGATCCGTACGCCGTCCGCGCGGCGGTCATCGGGCGGCCGCCGCCGAAGGCCGCCTCCACGAAGCACTGCTCGTACGCCGCGTCCGCCCCGTCCCGCAGGGCGCGCCGCAGGGTCTGGGGGCCCGGCGGGTCCGCGCGGGTCCAGCCCGCGCGCAGCAGCGAGACGGCGAAGCCAGCCAGGAAGGCGTCCCCGCAGCCCATGGTGTCGGTGACGGCCTCCGGTGGGGACACCGGGCGCGCCGGGGCGGCGACCCAGGTCCGGCCGTCGTGGACCAGGGCCCCGGCGAGGCCGCGGGTGGCCAGGGCCAGCCCGGCCCCCCGGCGTACCGCCTGGGACAGCAGCGCCCGGGTGGCCGTCTCGTCCAGGTGCGAGCAGGAGAGCAGCACCAGGTCCGCGTGCGGGCACACCCGGTCCAGGTAGCCGGGGGTGCGGTACTCGTCCTCGTCGGAGAGGTCGAAGCTGACCAGCGGTCCGGCCGCCGCGAGCCGGGGCAGCCGGTCCTCGGTACGCGAGTAGACACTGGAGTGCACCAGCGAGAACGAGGCCGCGTAGGCGAGCAACCGGGCGTCCAGAACCGGAGGTTCGCGTACGGTCACCCCGCCGCCGTTCCAGCCGGTGAACACCCGCTCGCCGTCCCGGACCTCCAGCGTGGACACCCCGCTCTCGCCGGGCCGCACCGCGCAGTGGTCCAGGGCGACGCCCCGCGCCGCCACGGCGGTGCGCAGGAAGGCGCCGAGGTCGTCGTCGCCGAACACGCCCAGGTAGGCGGCGTCCAGGCCGAGGCGGCGGGCGTAGACCGCGACGTTCACGCAGTTGCCGCCCGGGTAGTCGGTGCCGCGGTCGGTGAACCGGTCGATGACGTTGTCACCGAAGCCGAGGACTTTCACAGGGGGCTCCTCGAAGCGCGCGCCCGCCACCGGTGCCGGGGCGGTTGAGCGCGCCGGGACCGGTGGCGGCCACAGGACAGGGGGAAGGGGGGCCGGGCGTCCGGCGGGGCTCAGTAGTCCATGACGCGGTAGTAGCGGCGCAGGTCGAGGGAGTGGTCGCGGACCCGCTCCAGGTGCTTGCTGACCCGGTCCATGACGGTGTCGAGCACCAGCGGGGAGAGCAGGCCGCGGAACTCGGGGCTGATGCCGTCGAGCGGGTAGTCGCGGGTGTCGAACACCGACACGTCCCGGGAGATCCGCTTCGCGAACGCCTCAGCGCGGTCGGTCAGCGGCCGGGTCTCGTCCTCGCCCTGGAAGACGATGACACTGGTGTCCTCCTCCAGCAGTTCCAGCGAGCCGTGGAAGAACTCCGCGCTGTGCACCCGGGTGGTGCGCAGCCACTGCATCTCCTCCAGGATGCACATGGAGTACAGGTAGGTGAACCCCCAGAGGTTCCCGCCGCCGATGAGGAAGTGGTAGTCGATGTCCTTGTGGGCCTGTGCGAAGGCGGCGGCCACCGGTTCGGCCTGCCGGGCCACGTCCACCAGCACCTTGGGTAGTACGGCGAGTTCGTCCGCGAGCCGGTCGTAGTCCGCGAACTCCCCCCGCTGGGACAGCACTCGGCCGAGGAGCAGTAGCAACTGCACGTCGAACGGCCAGGCCTTGGGCGCCGAGACCAGCGCGGTGTCCACCCGCTGGGCCACCGGCGAGTCCGGGAGGCCGGTGAAGCCGATGGTGAGGGCGCCCCGGGAGGCGCAGTGCTCGATGGCGCGCAGGCTGTCCTCGGTGGTGCCGGAGACGGAGGTGAAGACGGCGGCGGTGCGCTCACCGAGCAACGCGTCCCCGGAGACGACGAGTTCGGCGGCGATGGCGGAGCGGACGGTCAGCCGAGAGGTGCGCCGGGCCAGGTGCTCGTAGGGCCACATCTGCGCGTAGGTCCCGCCGGCACCGACCAGCAGGAGGGTGTCGTACCCCTCGTCCACCAGCCGGTCGGCGAGTTCCTCGATGCGAGGGCGGAGGGCGATCACGCTCTCGGTCTGGGCGGTGAACTCGGTCTCGTTGAACGACAGCACGGTGAGGTCTTCCTTCGGTTCGTTCGGGTGGTACGGCGTGGGCATGGGTGACGAGGGGACGGTGGTACGGGTGGCAGACGGGCGGGAGTCAGCTCGCGCGGCGCCGGGCCAGCAGGACGTTGGCCCCCGCCACCAGCAGGCCGCCGGCGAAGATCAGCGTCCCCATGACGTTCACCTGGGGCGGCACCCCGGTGCGGGCGGCGCTGTAGACCCAGAGCGGGAAGGTGACGGTGCGCCCGGCGTTGAAGCTGGTGATCACGTAGTCGTCGACCGACAGCGCGAAGCACAGCAGCGCGCCCGAGACCACGCCGGGCAGCAGCATCGGCAGGGTGACCAGCCGGAACGCCGTCCAGGGGCCCGCCCCCAGATCGCGGGCGGCCTCCTCCAGTGTCGGGTCGTAGCCGGCCATCCGGGCGCGCACCGTGATCGCGACGTACGGGATGCAGAACGCCACATGGGCGACGACCACCGTGCCGTACCCGCGTGGTACGCCGAGGACGATGAACAGCGAGAGCAGCGCCGCGCCGAGGGCGATCTCCGGCGCGGCGATGGCCGCGAAGAGCAGCAGGTCCACCGAGCCCCGGCCGCGGAAGCGGTAGCGGCCGAGGGCCATGCCGATGGGGGTGCCCAGCAGGGTCGCTACCACCGCGACGACCAGGCCGATGCCGAGGCTGTTGAGTAGGGCGTCGGTGAGGTTGGGGATGGCGAACAGGTGCTCATACCAGGTGAGGGTGAAGCCCTGCCAGGTGAAGTTCACCTTGCCGCTGGTGTCGTTGAAGCCGAAGAGGATCATCACGGCGATCGGCAGCAGCAGCCAGCCGATCACCAGCCAGGTCCACAGCCGCAGTCCGGAGACGCGGCGGACGGTACGGCGGCGGCGGACGGTGCGCGAGGGGGTGGCCGTGGTCGTCATCGCGCGGCCACCTCCAGCACGTCCCTGGTGCCCAGCGCCCTGGCGTAGAGGAAGACCGCGATCAGCAGGGTGCCCATCAGGAGGAACGACAGGGCCGCCGCCCCGGGGTAGTCGAGATTGGTGAAGTACTCGGTCTGGATGATGTTGCCGATCATGGTGGTGGAGGGCCCGCCCAGGATCGCGGCGTTGACGTAGTCGGCGGAGGCGGGCACGAAGGTGAGCAGGACCCCGGCGAAGACGCCCGGTAGCGACAGCGGCAGGACCACCCGTGCGAAGGTCGCGGCCCGCCCGGCGTACAGGTCGGCCGCCGCCTCCAGCAGCCGGGGGTCGACCCGCTCCAGGGCGACGTACACCGGCAGCACCGTGAAGGGCAGGAAGTTGTAGGCGAGTCCGCCGATCACGGCGTACGGCGTGGCCAGCACATGGAAGTCGGCGGGCAGCAGGCCGAGGTGCTTGAGCGGCCCGAGGACCACGCCGTTGTCGGCGAGCACCACGTTCCAGGACTGGGTGCGGATGACGAACGAGACGAAGAACGGCAGCAGCAGCAGGAAGAGGTACACCGACTTGTGCCGCCCGGCCCGGAAGGCGATCCAGTACGCCACCGGGTAGCCGATCAGCAGGCAGCACACGGTGGCGGCGCCGCCGTACAACAGGGACCTCACCAGCTGGGTGTGGTACGCGGCCAGCGCGTCCCCGTAGGTGCCTATGTGGAAGGTCTGCCGGAAGCCGTCGATGAAGTCGCCGGTCTGGAGCGACAGCGACAGCATCACCAGCACCGGTGCGACGAAGAAGGCGGCCAGCCAGAGCCAGCCCGGCAGGACCAGCAGATACGGGGCGAGGGCGGCGACCGGGCGGCGGCGCGCCCGCCGCGCGGGGGGCCGGCTCACGCCTGGTAGATCGGTTCGAACAGTGCGTTCCACTGCTTCTCCTCCGCTCGTTCGAGCACCCGCATACGGCGCAGCCTGGACTGGTCGGACTCGCTCGGGAACACCAGCGGGCTGGTGCTCAGCGCCTCCAGTGCGGCCCGCCGCTCGCCGGTGGCGGCGGCCGCCTCGCGGACGATGACGTCCCGGGCGGCGGGGACGGGGCAGATGAACTGGACCGTCTCGGTGATGCGCGCGGCGACCTCGGGCCGGTACGCGTAGTCCATGTAGGTGAGGGCGTCCACCGCGCCGGCGGCGGTGACCGGCAGGCACAGGTTGTCGGTCCACAGCAGCCCGCCCTCCTCCGGGATGACGAACTCCAGCCGGGAGCCGCTGCGGTTGGCCTGGTAGACGTCTCCGGAGTAGACGAGCGAGGCCCAGAGGTCACCGCGCTGGAGGGCCGACTGGTAGGTGGCGGTGGAGTACGCGCGCACCATGCCCGCGTCGCGCTGCCCGCGCAGCCAGTCGGCCGCCCGGCGCCAGTCCTCGGGGGTGGAGGTCTCGGGATCGCGGCCGATGGCGAGCAGGGCGACGTTGCCCATCTGCACCGCGTCGTTCCACATCCCGACCTTGCCGCGGAGCGCCGGGTCGCGAAGGTCCTGCCAACTGGTGATCTTCCGGCCGACCTTGGCCGGGTCGTAGCCGATCCCGGTCATCCCCGACTGCCAGGGCACGGTGTAGACGTTGCCGGGGTCGAAGGAGCTGTTCTTGTAGGCGGCCCCGCCGTGGCGGGCGAAGTTCGGCAGCCGGGAGTGGTCCAGTGGGGCCAGGTAGCCCAGCTCGATGTACTTGGTGAGGTAGCTGTCGCTGCCGACCACCATCAGGTCGTGGCCGATGCCCTCGCCGGAGGCGAACAGCGGTTGGGTCTTGCCGAACCAGGAGGCGCTGTCGTCGATCAGCTCCTGGTAGGTGACCTTGACCCCGGTCCTCCTGGTGAACTCCTCCAGTGTGGGGTGGCGGCTCTGGTCGGCCGGGTCGGCGTCGATGTACTGGGTGTAGTTGGCGAAGTCGAGCCTGCCGGTACGGCGTTTGCCGGACCAGAAGTCCCGTACGGCGGCGGCGATCTCGGCCGGGCCGGTGGGTACGTCCTTGCGGGCGCCGGGGACGGAGCAGGCGGCGAGCGGGGCGAGGGCGGCGGCACCGAGGGCGGACCGCAGCAGGGTGCGCCGGGAGTACCGGGCCGGGCGGGGCGCGCCGGGCGGGGGAGGCAGGGGCATGGCGGTGGACCTGTCGTCAGCGCGGGGCGGGGGCGTCCGGGCCCGGCGCCGTGACCGGTGCGGGGGCGGGCGCGGGGGCCGGGGCGAGCGGGTAGGAGTGGGCGGTGGCCCAGGTGAGCCACACGGTGTCGCCCCGCCCGGGGGTCAGCGCGGCGGTGCCGTCGTTGGGCTGGAAGACGGTCAGCTCCGTGCCGGTGGCGGTGCGCACCGCGTAGCTGGAGGAGGTGCCGAGGTAGACGACCTCCTCCACGGTCCCCCGGATCCGGCTGACCCGGCCGGCCGGCGGGGCCGCGCCGAGCGTGATCTTCTCCGGCCGTACGGTGACCTCGACCGGCGAGCCGGCCGCGGCGCCCTCCGGCAGCGGCAGCACGACCTGCTGGCCGCCGCCGAGGTTCAGCACGCCCGTCCGCGTCCCGGCCCCGGCCTCCGCCCCTGACTCGGTCCCGCTGTCGGCGAGCCGCCCGGAGAGCACGTTGGAGGTGCCGATGAAGCCGGCGACGAAGGCGGTGGCGGGCCGCTCGTACACCTCCCTCGGCGGTCCGACCTGCTCGACCAGGCCGCCGTTCATCACGGCGATGCGATCGGACATGGTCAGCGCCTCGGCCTGGTCGTGGGTGACGTAGACGAAGGTGATGCCGACCTCGCGCTGGATGCGCTTGAGCTCCAGCTGCATGGACTGGCGCAGCTTGAGGTCCAGCGCGCCCAGCGGCTCGTCCAGCAGCAGCGCCCGGGGGCGGTTGACCAGGGCGCGGGCCAGGGCGACGCGCTGCTGCTGGCCGCCGGACAGCTGCCGGGGGCGGCGGTCGGCCTTGTCGACCAGTTCGACGGTGTGCAGCACGCGGTCGACCCGGTCGTGGATCTCGCCCTTCGGCACCCGGTGGCGGCGCAGGCCGAAGGCCACGTTGTCGGCGACACTGAGGTGCGGGAAGAGCGCGTACGACTGGAAGACCAGGTTGACGTCCCGCTGGTCGGGCGGGACGCCGACCATGTCGCGGCCGTGCAGCAGGATCCGGCCGCCGGTCGGCTCCTCGAACCCGGCGATCATGCGCAGGGTGGTGGTCTTGCCGCAGCCGGACGGGCCGAGCAGGGAGAAGAACTCGCCTTCGCCGATTTCCAGGTCCACCCCGCGCACGGCGGCGCCGTTCGCGGCGCCCTTCCGGTCCCCGCCGTAGTCCTTGACGACGTCGACGAGGCTGATGGCGGGACCGGGCGGGGTGGTGGCGTGGTCGTGGGCCGGCGGTGGCGCGGCGAGGGTGTCGGGGGCCATCCGTGGTACCTCCGCAGGGGATCCGGGTGGGTGCGAAGCTCCTGGCCGCAGATGCGGCCGCGTCGGTGAGCGACGTCATCGTCAGCGTGGTGTCCGGTGATTGATAACGTTACCAACGGCCCGTACCTTACCCACGCCCCTCGGCCACCCGTCAATGGTTGAATGCCGGTGGATCTCATCCAACCTTTCCCCGGCGTTCACCCGCCGGGCCGTCCCGGAGCAGCCGCCATGCCGCAACCCGCCCGCCCGCCCCGCCGCGTGACCATCCCCGACGTCGCCCGGCACGCCGGAGTCGGGCAGGCCACCGCGGCCCGGGTGCTCGGCGGCTACGGCTCCGCCAGCGCCGCCACCCGGGAACGGGTGCTGGCCGCCGCGACCGAACTGGGCTACAGCACCAACGCGGTGGCCCGCAGCATGATCAGCGGCCGGACCCACACCCTCGGGGTGGTGGTGGCCGACGTGGAGAACGCCTACTTCGCCCGCGCCGTACGCGGGGTCAGCGACGTGGCCGCCCGGGCCGGCCTGCAGGTCGTCCTCGCCAACACCGACGAGGACGCCGAGAAGGAGCGGGCAGCGGTGCAGATGTTCATCGAGCGCCGGGTGGACGGCCTGGTGGTGACCCCCGCCGGCTCCGACCACGCCCACCTGGACAAGGCCGTCGCCTCGGGCATCCCGGTGGTCCTCCTGGACCGCGCGCTCGGCGGCGCCGGACTCGACAGCGTGGTGGTCGACAACCGGGAGGCCGCCAAGACCGCCGTCGCGGGCCTGACCGACCGGGGGCACACCCGTATCGCCGTCATCACCTCCGCCTCCCCGGCCACCCCGGCCGACGACGACGCCGCCCTGGCGAGTGGCGCGGACATCTGGACCACCACCGAGCGCCTTACCGGCTACCGCCAGGCCCTGCGCGCCGCCGGCATCCCCCGCACCGCCGAGGTCGTCCGCCACACCGGCTACGACCGCGCCCGCGCCCGCGCCGCCGTACTGCGCCTGATGACCGCCGACGACCGGCCCACCGCCGTCTTCACCACCGACAACGTCGCCACCCTCGGCACCCTGGACGCCCTGCGCGACCTCGACGCGCGCCTCCCGGCCGATGTGTCGGTCATCGGCTTCGACGACGCCGAATGGGCCACCCTCATCCGCCCCCGCCTCACCGTCGTCAGCCAACCCGCTCAGGACCTGGGCGGGTTGGCCGCCGAAATCCTGCTACGCCGCATCGACGGCTCCACCGCCCGCCCCCGCCGCCACACCCTGCGCAGCACCTACATCGACCGCGAATCCACCGCCCCCGCCCCCACCACCCCCCGCCCCCTCCGCTTGCCGCCACCGGCCTGAGGCCCGAACACCCCGAAGGTCCGGTGCGAGCTCCCCGGCCGCGGCGTCCCGAACCAGCAGCTCCTCCGCCGCACCCAGCAACACCCCGGCAACACCGGTGCCCGGACAGGCCGCTGCGGCCTGTCCGGGCACCGGTGTCCCGAAGGGAGCTGGGCGGTCGGTCAGCTGCCGGCCGGCCTCGGGGCGACCACGCAGTTGGACTTGCCCGATTCCAGCGCGCCGTTGACCGCCGTCATGCAGAACTCGTAGTTCCACACGCCCGGGAACAGGTACGCGACCCCGTGGTGCGTCTCCTGGATGACCATCTCCTCGGCCTTGGAGGGACTGCCGTCGTGGATGTTGCGGATCCACACGCGGTAGCCGCCCGCCTGGGGAGAGCCGGTCCAGTTCAGCTGGACGGTCGTCGGGTCGGTGGAGGTGACCTTCAGCCCGCTCGGGGCCGGCGGGGTGCCGGCGCCGACGACGACGGGCCGACCGGCGGCGGGCAGACCGCCGCCCGCCTTGTTCCACGTCTGTACGGCCAGGGCGTAGCGGTGACCGGGCTTCAGGCCCCCGAAGTGCAGGGCCTTGCCACGGGTACCGACGGACTCCACGAACGCGCCAGGGGTGTCCAGGTCGTAGGCGAGCACCCCGTACCGCTCGATGGTGTCGGTGTACGGGCCGGTCGGGGTGCCCCAGGCGAAGTCGATGCCGGTCGCGGTGGGGCGGGTGACGATGCCCACGGGTCCGGGCGCGGTCTTCGGGTGGGCCGTGGCGCTCACGGTCCCCGACCACTCGGAGGTGGTGTCGCCGTTGTTCGTGCGGACCTGGTACTCCCACTTCTGGCCGTCCATGAGCCAGGTGGTGTCGAACCGGTTGCCGAGGGAGCGGGTGGTGCTCCAGTCGGTGACCCCGGCCAGGCGGGAGCGGACCTCGTAGCCGTACGCCCCGAAGACCGGGTCCCAGGTGACGACGATCCCGCTGTCCGCGGAGACGGCCCTGACATTGACCGGCGTGCCGAAGGGCCGCGACGGACCGGCCGTGGGGACCCGGGGAGCGGAGGACCCCAGCCCGAACTCCTTGTACAGGGTGGACCCGAACGCGCCCGCGATCTGGTACTCGCCCACGGCGTTGGGGTGCAGGCCGTCATAGGCGGCGGGGCACCCGGCGGGCGCGCAGTCGTAGGCGCCCTGCCAGTCGACCAGCTTGACCGGCGAACTGCCGGTGTTCCAGCGGGGGACGGCGTCGGCCAGCAGCTTGTTGTACGCGGTCGTGTTGCCGATCAGGTCGTCGCGGCCGTCGATCTTCGTCCGCTGGGGGACGTTGGCCAGGGCGAACTTGAGGTCCGGCTTGGCCGCGCGAGCCTCGTCCACCAGCGTCTTCATGCTGGCGAGGGTGCCGTGGGCGTCGCTGACGAACCAGCCCATGTCGTTGAAGCCGAGGCCGACGAGCATCAGGTCCGGCTTGTACCGGGCGACCTGCTCCTTGATCAGGCTCTTGTCCTGGGCGGCCTGCCGTCCCCACACCGCGAAGTGGTCGCTGTCGAAGAGCTCCACGCCCCTGGCGTAGGCACCGTGGGTCCGGGGCGGGCCGGGCGCCGGCTCCGGTTCGCCCTGGAGGCGGGGCGGCTGCGGGGCGGACCCGGTGTCCTGGGGCTTGGTGCCGGTGTAGGGGCCGACGAAGTCGACCGGTACGCGCTGGTCGCGGAACCACTGCCACAGCCGGTAGCGCCAGGTGTAGTCGCCCTCGTGGCCCTGGGTCATGGAGTCGCCGACGACCATGACCCTCAGGGTGCCGTCATCGCTCCGGTTGCGGGCGATGATGTCGTCGAGGAGCTTTCCGCCGGGGAAGTCCATCATGACGACGCCGAGCCGGTCCAGCTTCTCCCGGCCGCCGAACTTGCCGCCGCGGCCGGAGTGGAACTCGGGGCAGCGGTCGTTCTCTCCCTGGAGGCACTGCCTGAGGAAGGAGTTGACCCCGGTCGCCGTGGGGGTGCCGCCGGCCACGGTGTAGGGGTGGGCTCCGCCGCCGGTGCCGCTGGTGTAGTTGATGTACAGCGCGCCCGGCTGGTACGGGTACTCCTTCTCACCCGGTCGCGACGAGTCCCAGGTCCCGTTGGACCGGCGCAGATGGGCCCGCGCCTTCTCCCACTTGCCGGCGATGTCGCTGATGGTGGCGACCTCGTACTCGTCCTGCACGTACTCCTTGTTGGAGCCGCCCGCCGGATACGGCTGCTTGATGCCGTACCCGTCGTAGATGCCGCCCTTGGTGCCCCGGAAGCCCATCAGCACGACCTTCCCGCGCACCTCCCCGAGGCTCGGGACGCGGTCCGCCTGGCCCCACCCGTTCACCGACGGACCCCAGAACAGGTCCCGCCACGCCGTGTCCTGCGTGTACTCGTCCCCCTTCCCGGTGTACGAGCGGCCGTCCAGATAGGAGTTGAAGACCTTCTTGCGCCACTCGTCGGTACGGAAGCCCTCGGCGTCCTCGCAGCCGAAGGTGCCGCCGTCGCACTCGGCCTTCAGATGCAGCAGCACCGTCTCGCCCGGCTTCTCGCGCAGGAAGTCACGGGTCGCGTTCAGGACGTCGGTGAAGTTGGCGTACTGGTAGGCGCTGCCGTGGTGGATGGTGAACTTCAGCCCCTCGTCGCCCTTGTCCAGCCGGACCCTGATGTCCAGGGCCCTGATACCGGCGCGGAACTGGGTGGTCAGCGTCTTCGCGCTGAACCCGTGGTTCTCCTGGGTCTGGGTGATGCTGGTGGCGACGCCGCCGCACTTCCCGGTCTTCGGATCGAGCTCCCCGCACAGCGCGAGACTGTCATGGGTACCGGGCACCGAGAGCCAGGACAGGCTGGTGCCGTCCGCGACGCGGGACATCCAGTCGGCGTTGGCCGCGGACGCGCTGGTGATGCTGTTGTAGGCATCGCTCGCCTGCGCCGGCGTGGCACCCAGGGCGATACCGGAGAGGGAGAGCACCAAGGCGAGTAAGGCCCCGAACACGGCCCTGCCGCGCTGCCGCGGCTCTCTCGTCGTCCATGCGGAAAGGGAAGGCATCTGCACCTCGTCGGGACGTGGCCACGTCATACGCGGTCACCGGATGGGACGCCCGAAGTCTCGCAGCGCACCATGACACAAGGTCCAGACCTTCACGACGTGTAACCAAGATCACCCACCCCCGACCGCCACCCCCGGGCCCCCGGCGGCCGCACGGGATGGGATCGCCTCAGCAGTCCTCCCCGAACTTCACCGCGGTGAACTCGACCGGCTGCCCATCCAACGCCGTACCCACCGAGGGCGATTGGGTGCACACCTGCCAGTTGCTCTCCACCAGCACCATCCGCCCCTGAGCCGCGTCGGTGACGGTGATCGACGTGCCGGAGTCGAGCGCGTCGCGGGCGACCTTCACGGACTTCCCGACGAAGTCCGGCATGGTTCCCTCGGCCGCATCCGGCGCCTTGGCGTCGCCGGCCGGGCACTCCTCCTCCAACTTCACCGCGCCGAAGTCCAACGCGGTGTCGGTCGGGACGGTCTTGCCGGCCGCCACGTTCTGCGAGCACACCTTCCAGTTCCGGTCGAAGGCCTGCACACGCCCCCGCCCGGCACTGTCATGCGACGTAAGCGCGAAGAAGCCCTCCTCCTGCGCGGCGTCCTGGGCGGACTGCAGCCCCATGCCGACGAAGTTCGGAACCGCCTTCCTCTCGGCCGAAGCCTCGGCGGTGGGCCGGGTGGCGGCGGGCGCGGCCAGGGTCGACCCTGTAGCGGCCGGAGTCGGTCCCGTAGCGGCCGGGTCGCAGCCGACGAGGCCCACCGCGGCGATGCACGCGAGCGCGGCGATGATGGTGCGAGTGTTCAACGCGTCCCCCAGGATGGTTCGTGAGGGCCTGCCCGTAGCGGGCCCCACACACTCCGTGGTGCCACATGCTCCCGTGGTGATGGAGTTGTGACCGAGCAGCGGAGAAGACGTCTGGCCGCCCTGCCCCAGGGTCGGGTGCCGAATGCCCAGGGTCCCTGCGCGGGACACGAGAAGATCGGTTTCTCCTCCTGTCACCAGCCACCGATCGGGACAGGGCCACTTGACGAGTGGTGGAGTTCGTTCTCGGCTGCGTACCGATCGGCAACGACGAATGTGCTGCGGGCGAGGTCCCTCAGATACGGAAGCGCGACGAAGCTGGCTGCCGAGACCGTGAGTCCCTCGGTGGCCAGGAGGTGCCAGAGTTCCCGCCAAGCTTCCTCGTCGAGGGACGGCGATCGCAGAACCCGCTCGAGAACAGGCGGAACCTCGTCGTAAGGTCCGCGCCCGCCCCTAGGCAACTGCCACTCGATCACTCACCGATTCAAGCACGGGCCCCACGGGGCCTGAGTCGGAGAGGTCGTGCATCCTGACCGAATGACGCAGACCGGAGCCGACCATGTGAAGGTGCATTTCCACCTCGAGACGGATGGCGATTGGCCTCCCGCCTCGGTAGAGAGTCTTTGGGCTCTCGACCACGGCGACGGCACCGCGCAACTCGACAACACTCCTTGGTTCGTACGCGGCGTGGCGTGCGGAGACGTCCTTGCCACCCACCCCGACGAGGAGGGCGTTCTCTGGGCGGGCCATGTGGTCGAGCCGTCTCAGAACTGCACGATCCGACTCATCGTGTTGCGGGACAAAGGATCTGGCGCGGCACTGCAGAGCGTTCTGAACGCCTTCGCGGAACTGGGAGTGGGTGGAGAGGGGATCGAGCGATTCGGCATGGTCGCCCTCGACGTGCCACCGGAGGCGGACCTCGCGAGGGTCCAGCGGCTCCTCGATCACGGCGTGGCCCAAGAATGGTGGGACATGGAAGAGGGCCGTATCACCGACGCCTGGCGGGCAGCACAGTCGGGGTGAGCGGCGTGCGCGCCAGTTACGCACCGACGGCTTAGCTCCAGATCCCATCCGGGCCGCGGTGGAGGCTCCTGCGTTGCATCCGCCGAGCTGCCTCTTCGAGTGCTGCCCGTTCCTGGGCTCGCCGGGACGTATCCGGGTCCGTGAGGTCGAAGCCGAGCAGCGGGACCTCGTCCGGGTCAGCGTCCTCGGGCAACGACCGGCCTTCCAGGAGGAAGCCGAACAGGACTCGAAGGGCATCATTGCCCAGTTCCAGAGGGCGGAACGGCAGCGCGTACGGCTCCTCGTCCCACTCCGGGTCAGGCTCCACGGGCCGGTCACCAGCCCAGTAGGGCATCTCGAAGGGGAACGGGTCACCGATGTTCTCCACGATGCCGCCGTCCGGCGAGAGGCTCAGCGAGCGGCGGAGGCGGCCCTCCTCCCAGACCGCGAAGGCAAGCCAATCCGAGACGCTGTGCATCGCGTGCAGGATCACGCGACGGCCCGCGGCGGCCTCCAGAAGGTGCGCCGGGAGTTCCGACGGGCGGTCGAACATCAGACGCCGATCGCAGACCAGGTCCATGCCCGGGAAGCTCGCCGCATACGCGAGGCGCTCTGGCGGGTACGTCGATTCCCCCAGGACATCGCCCTTCGTCGACTCCATACCCCAGCCCGGGAAGACCTGGGCAATCACCGCCGCCGTTCCCTCAGCCGTCGGCTCGCCGGCCTCCCGCAGCGCCGAGGCCACGTCTCCGTCCGCGTACGCCAGTAGCGCCGTCTTCGCTCCCATGCGACGCACGCTAGGAGCGTGTCTCAGTAACCGGCAACTGACCGAGTGGTCGTACTCGTCGAGGTTGGTTGTGGCCGCCCGGCCTGTGTCTGCCGCGCGGGTGCTGGTCCTGTCGGCCCGGGAAGCGGCCCAGAGGGCCGGTGGCCCGGGCCGGTCAGGCGATCGCTGCGGCGAGTCCTGCGGTGCCGACGTGCCGGAAGGTCTTGCGGAAGTTGTGGCAGGCGGTCAGCGGGCGCCACTCTCCTCGGGCGCCGTCCTCGCCGCGCAGGAGGAGCCGGCGGCCGTTCTGGCAGGTCATGATCTGCCCGAAGACGGGTTCGACGATGGCCTTGCGGCGGCCGTAGGCCTTCCGACCGTGCTTGGTCCGCAGTTTGCGGGCCATACGCTCCTTGAGCGTGGCGTCCTTGGGGACGCGTCCGCGTGGTGCGGGTGGGACCTGTTCGTCGTGGCCGAGGCGGCCGGTGGCCATGAACGTGTCGGTGCCGCCGAACAGTTGGCGGTCCTGTGCGGCTTCGAGGTTGGTTTCGGAGCAGTAGCCGGCGTCCACGAGGGCCTGCTTGGGGTGGGTTCCGGTGTTGGCGGCGGACTGGTCGAGCATGCTGGCGTAGTTCAGCGCGTCGGAGGCGTTGGTCGTCACATCGGCGGTGGTGATGACCTGATGCTGCTCGTCGACAACGGCCTGGGCGTTGTGGGCCTGGATGCAGGCGCCGTCGCTGTTCTTCATGATCCGCGAGTCGGGGTAGGTGAACTTAGCCTGGGCTTTCGGCTTCGGGCGAGCGTTCGCGGCGGCCTGCTCGCCGGCGTCGGTGACGGCCTGCTCGTCGCTTTTGCCGGCGCGCAGCTGGCGGCGTTCCTTGCCCTCGGCGTGGCGGCGGGCCTTGTCGGCAGCCTCGGCCTCGATCCGGGCACGGGCGGCCTGCAACCGCGCGAGGCGCTTCTCGCGGCGGCTCAGCTCGGCGGGCAGGTCTACCTCCTTGCCGTCGACGCCAAACCTGGCGTCCTCGGCAGTGTCGACATGCTCGGCGTTGGCCAGCAGGGCGGCAGCCGTGGCCTCCAGCTCGGCGATCTCGGCCTCGACGCGTTCCTCCTTGTCGACGAGGCGCCCGTAGCTCATCGCCTTGTGCTTGGAGGCGTTGGCCTCCAGTTTCGTGCCGTCCAGGGCGACACGGCCCATCTTGACCATGCCGAGCTTCAGGGCGAGGTGCAGGGACTGCAGGACCAGGTCGGCGAGCGCGTCGAGGTGCCGACGGCGGAACCGGGCGATCGAGCGGAAACCCGGAGCCTGGTCGGCGGACAGGAACCGGAAGGCCACGTCGTCCACACACTTGCGCTCGATTGCCCGGGAGAAGCGCACACCGGTGGTGTAGCCGTAGATCAGCAGCCGCACCATCAGCCGCGGATCGTAGGGCGGGTAGCCGCGCTTTTCGGTGTAGTCGGCCAGGATCGGCGCCAGGTCGAGCGCCTGGTCGACCGGGTCGGCGACAAACCGCGCCAGGTGGTCCTCCGGCAGCCAGTCATCCAGCGACGGCGGCAGCAGCAACGCCTAGCGCGGGTCGAACGCCCTGAACCGCTTGTCCACCGCCGCCGCCGCACGCGCCCGAGGCCGTTTCTTCTCGACCGGCTCGGCCTCGAACAGGCCCTCCCTATCACGCATACCGACATCATTCCGCACGAATGATCACAGAATCGAGGCAGGCTGCCGGTTGCGGCCTATTCCGGTCCCCCTTGTCCCATGCGCTTACCGGCTTCGAGGTCGGTCAGTGGCTCTGCCGGGGTGTCTGGGAGCGGAAGCTGCGGCCGAGTTCGGGGCCCAGCCCGAAGTAGTGACGGAAGTTGTAGATCAGTGGGCTCCACACGGTCGGGTCGATGTGCTGGGAGCCGGGGACGACGATGCGCGGATCGGCGTGGACCTTGAGCACCTGGGCTTCGACGATGAGGAAAGCTCCGGAGGCATCGGGTTGGACCCGGGCGGCGCGGGCCTCCAGTTGGATGGGACATTCGGCGGCCCTGGGTGGCCGAACCAGCTCGGAGGGTTCAGGTCGCAGGCCGGCAGCGGCGAACTTGTCCGGCTCGAAACGGAAGGTGCCGCGCTTGTCCACGGGTATCGGGGTGCGTCCGGTCAGCGGCGCCAGCCGCTCCACCGCCGGCCACTGGGCGGGCGCGGGGAGGTTGACCACGAGATCGGGGCGGCTGCGGAGATTGTGCGCGGTCTGTCCCTCAGGCCCCAGACCGAGGACGATGACGTGGCCCAGTGCCCAGGCCGAGGACATCGGCGCCAGATTGAAGGAGCCGTTCTCATTCTCCGTCGAGAGCAGTACGACCGGCGTCCCGAAGTACAGGATGCTCGGCTCGATGGCCGCATGGGCGGCCGACGTGTTGTTGGGTGTGGTGCTGGGTGTCGCGGTGTCCATGGGAGTCGACCGTAGGGTGAAGACTCTTCGGCCCTCGCCGAAGGATCGCTGGTGGATGATGGACGGCGATGAGAAGCCATGACGCGCACCCGGAGGGCCCGGACCTGGCCGCTCTGGCCGGACTTCTGGCGGACGGCACCCGCGCGAGCTTCTGCCTGGCCCTTCTGGACGGTCGGGCATGGACCGCGACCGAGTTGGCGCGCCATGCAGGGGTGGCCGCCTCGACGGCCACCGAGCACCTGAACCTCCTGGTCGGCGGAGGACTGCTCGCGCAGGAGCGTCAGGGCCGTCATCGCTACGTCCGCCTCGCCGATCCCGAGACGGCCCAACTGATCGAGACCCTTGCCTCCATGGCGCCTCGACGCGGCGATCCGCCCCGCTCACTGCCCGCTGTCAACCGGAGCCGGGCGTTGGCCCGCGCCCGCACGTGCTATGACCACCTCGCGGGCGCCCTCGGGGTCGCGATCACCGAGGCGATGACCGACCGGGGGTTGCTGGACTGGGAGCAGGGGCTTGCGCTCACCGGCAACGGGACCGACTGGCTGGCCGAACTCGGCATGGTGCTATCGGCCGCTACGCGGCGTCCGCCCGTCCGCTCGTGCCTGGACTGGACCGAACGCCGCCCTCACCTGGCCGGTGCCGTCGGTGCCTCCCTGTGCCGTCACGCCTTCGACTCCGGTTGGATCACCCGGATCGGCACCAGTCGCGCCGTCGCTCTCACCGAGACCGGTCGCCGCGCGCTTCGAGTCCACCTCGGCCTGTCCGGCGAGACGCACACTCCCATCAGATGAAGACCGATCCCACCCGGTCAGACACTGTCGTCCCCGGCCCCGCGCCGCAGTCTGTGGTTCGTTGGTGACCCACGCTCCTAGCCCCCACCACTGACAGCCCCGCCGTCCCGAAGACACCGGAAGTTTTCGGGAGCGGCGAGCGACTGAGTACGTTCACGCAGGTCAGAGCCACTCTATTCCCCTACCCACCAAGTCCCTTCTAAGTACTTGACCACAGGTCGAGTCCTACAAAGAGCAAGACGGAAGGCTTTCTTCGGTTACGCACAGTTCTTCATCGGCGATCGGAGGAGCAGCACAGCCAGCACCTGGGACCAGGTGTCCGACTCCCAAGCTCCGGAGGGAGCCCAGGGACAGCCGCCGATCGCCCCCAAGCATTCGATTCGGTCTGAAGACGACGCCCCTCTGTGTCCGCCCCTGATCTTCAGCGCGGTCGACACGGGGCCATCCCCGGCGTCCTCGCGGCGGCCCAACTCGTTCCATCCACGGTCACGGCGCCGCTGTCCGGCTCCTGAGGCCTGCCCGTCGCACAATCACGTCCGACCGCTGCCCACAACCCCTCGGTGAAACCGGGAAGGAGCACGATGCCGAGTTCGGTCGCAGCATGAGCGGCGGTCGTGAACGGCCCGAACAGATCATCGGTACGCCGCCCGTAACGGCGAGGGAACCCGATGGTTGATCAGGCGTGAGAATCCAGGAACGTCGCAGAGGGACGCCCACGCCGCGCGATGCCAACGCGCGAAGGGTCATGGTCGCTCAGCGAAGCCGGGACACGGCTCCGGAGCTTGCGCTTCACCGGGCTCTGCACTCGTTGGGCTTCCGCTACCGCGTGGACCTGCCGATCGTCGGCATGCCACGTCGTCGCGCCGACGTCACGTTCACGAAGTGGCGCACCGCCGTGTTCGTGCAGGGCTGTTTCTGGCACGCCTGCCCGACTCACCTGCACGCGCCCCGGCACAACTCGGAGTGGTGGCGGCAGAAGCTTCGGGGCAATGCCCGCCGCGATGAGGAGACCGATGCCCACCTCACGCTGATCGGTTGGCTGCCCTCCGCATCTGGGAACACGAGACCGTCGACGGCGCAGTCAAGCGGGTGGCGGCCGGCGCTCGCCACCCGGGGGCATCCCCGCGCCCTGGCCATCAACACCTGGGCTCCCGTGTCGGAACGGGCGACCGAGGGCTTGTACAGGAGCGTGTGCGGCATCCAAGACACACGCGGGACGGGACTCTCAGTCGTGGGGAAGCCACCACGACGCCAGCACCATCCCAGTGGAGGTGGAAGACGCCTTGCGTAATCGGCAGGACAGGGAGGGGGCAACCCCCAACCCTGACCTGACACCCCATCAGAACGAGCGTCAAATGAGCGTTGCGAGCGTCATCTCAGCGTCAAGGTATCGCCCGCAACGCCCACACCGCGCATACCGCGCGCCAACAAAGCCCCAGGTCAGAGCCCTTACTTAACCGGCTCCAGAATCGCCACGCACTCCACATGGTGCGTCATCGGGAACAGGTCGAACGCCCGCAGGGTCCGGGGCCGGTAGCCGGCTTCGCGGAAGTAGGCGAGGTCGCGGGCGAGGGCGGCGGGGTCGCAGGCGACGTAGGCGATGCGGCGGGCGCCGAGGGTGGCGAGGCGGGTGACGGTGTCGCGGCCGGCGCCGGCGCGGGGCGGGTCGAGGACGACGAGGTCGGCCTCGGTGATCCGGGTGCGGGGCAGGACCTGCTCGACCTTGCCCTGCTCGATGCGGACCCGGTCGAAGTGCTGGAGGTTGTGGCGGGCGTCCTCGACGGCGCGCTTGCCGAGTTCGACGCCGAGGACGGCGCCCTGGTCGCCGACCCGGTCGGCGAGGGCCCCGGCGAAGAGGCCGGCGCCGCAGTAGAGGTCGAGGGCGGTGTCGCCCTTGCGGGGCAGCAGGCCCTGCATGACGGCGGTGACCAGGGTGTCGGCGGCCTTGGGGTGGACCTGCCAGAAGCCGCCGTTGCCGACGCGGTGGGTGCGGTCGTCGGCGCGTTCGCGGACGAAGGGGCGGCCGTGGACGCGGTGGACGCTGCCGTCCCGCTCGTGGATACGGAGGACGGAGACGGGCCGGTCCAGCTCGACGATGGGCAGGCGGGCGCCGGGGCGCGGCGTGAGGACGACCTGGCGGTCGGCCGAGCCGGTGGCGGCGATCGCCTCGATGGAGGCCATGCCCGGCCACTCGCGCCGCTCGATGCCGAGTTCGGAGATACCGGGGGCGGCGATCAGGCAGCGGTCGATGGGCTCGACCTCGTGGGAGCGGTGGCGGCGCAGTCCGGCGCGGCCCTCGGCGTCCACGGCGTACTGGACGCGGGTGCGCCAGGCGGGCACCTCGCCGGCGGGAAGCTTGTCGCCCTCGGCGGGAACGACGGTGCCGTCCCAGCCGGCCTCCTCGGGAGTGAGGCCGGCCAGCCGCTGGAGCTGCTCGGCGATGACCTCGCCCTTGAGGCGGCGCTGGGCACCGGGCTTGGCGTGCTGCCAGTCGCAGCCGCCGCACCGGCCCGGCCCGGCGAACGGGCAGGGGGCCTCCACCCGGTCCTTGGAGGGGGTCAGGATGTCGACGGCGTCGGCGCGGAGGTAGCGGGAGTCGGCCGTGCCCTCGGTCACCCGGGCCACCACCCGCTCCCCCGGCAGGGTGTGCCGGACGAAGAGCACCCGCCCCTCGTCGTTGCGGGCGATGCAGTGCCCGCCGTGCGCGACGGGGCCGACCTCGACCTCGTACTCCTCCCCGACCAGCGAGGGCTGGGGGGAACTCCCGGAGGAGACGGAGGAGGAGGGCTCGGGGGCGTGCGGCATGGCGGCGGAGCTCCAGGGAGGGGTGGGGGCGGGACGGTGGGCGACCCGGAGGGACGGCCCACCGGTCAGGGCGGGCAGCCCACCAGTCTACGCGGACATGGGCAAGGGTCCGTACCGCCGCCGGCCCCGACCTCGGGCTCCGTCAGCCCTTCCCGTTCCCGTTCCCGTTCGCGGTGCCGTTTCCGGTGCCCGGCCGGGACGGTTCCTTGCCGTGGCGGGGGTCTACCGGGCCGCGGCGGACGGCGCCGGGGGCGTTCCATTCGGAGCGCTTCTTGGCGCGGCGCTTGGCGGCCTCGGAGGACTGGAGCTGGTAGGGCACCGAGGTGACCATGACGCCGGGGGTGAAGAGCAGGCGGCCCTTGAGGCGCAGGGCGCTCTGGTTGTGCAGCAGGTGCTCGTACCAGTGGCCGACCACGTACTCGGGGATGATCACGCTGACCGCGTCCCGCGGGTTCTCGCGGCGGATGGACTTGACGTACTCGATCACCGGGCGGGTGATCTCGCGGTAGGGGGAGTCGAGGATCTTGAGGGGGACGTTGATGGAGCGGCGTTCCCATTCGTCGCGCAGCGCCTTGGTCTCGGCGGGGTCGACGTTGACGCTGAGGGCTTCGAGCTTGTCGGAGCGCATCAGCTTGGCGTAGCCGACGGCCCGGAGGGTGGGGCGGTGGAGCTTGGAGACCAGGACGATGGAGTGCACCCGGGAGGGGCGGGCGGTCTCGTCGCCGGGCTCGTCGGGGGCGGAGATCTCCGCGGCCACCCGGTCGTAGTGCTTCCGGATCGCGCTCATCACGCCGTAGAAGATCACCATGCCGAGCAGCGCGACCCAGGCGCCATGGGTGAACTTGGTGGCGAGGACGACGATCAGGACCAGGCCGGTGAAGGTGGCGCCGAAGGCGTTGATGGCCCGGGAGCGGACCATCCGGCGGCGGACGGCGGGGTTCTTCTCGGTGCGCAGATGGCGGTTCCAGTGCCGGACCATGCCGGTCTGGCTGAGGGTGAAGGAGACGAAGACGCCGACGATGTAGAGCTGGATCAGCTTGGTGGAGTCGGCCTCGTAGATCCCGACCAGCAGCATCGCGGCCCCGGCCAGCAGCACGATGCCGTTGGAGAAGGCCAGCCGGTCGCCGCGGGTGTGCAACTGGCGCGGCAGATAGCGGTCCTGGGCCAGGATCGAGCCCAGCAGCGGGAAGCCGTTGTAGGCGGTGTTGGCCGCCAGGAAGAGGACCAGGGCGGTGGCGGCGGCGAGCAGGATGAAGAAGAAGGTGCCTTCGCCGAAGACGGCGGCGGCGACCTGGGAGATCACCGGGTTCTGGACGTAGTCGGAGCCGACCGGGACGCCGTCGCGGATGAGGTCGGTGGAGGGCTGCTCGGCCATCTTGACGCCGGAGGCCATGGCCAGGCCGATGATGCCGCAGAACATGGTGACGGCCAGGCCGCCCATCAGGGCCAGGGTGGTGGCGGCGTTCTTGCTCTTGGGCTTGCGGAAGGCGGGGACGCCGTTGCTGATCGCCTCCACGCCGGTGAGCGCGGCGCAGCCGGAGGAGAAGGCCCGCAGGAGAAGGAAGACCAGGGCGAAACCGGCCAGGCCCTGGTGCTCGGGCTTGATCTCGAAGTCGGCGGTGGGGGCCTTCATGGTGTCGCCCAGGACCAGCGACTGGTACGCGCCCCAGGCGATCATGATGAAGACGCCGGCCACGAAGACGTACGTGGGGATGGCGAAGAGCTTGCCGGACTCCCGCACCCCGCGCAGGTTCATCACGGTGAGCAGGCCGATCACGGCGATGGCCGAGAAGACCTTGTGCTCGACCACGAAGGGGATCGCGGAGCCGAGGTTCTCCACGCCGGAGGAGATGGAGACGGCGACGGTGAGGACGTAGTCGACCAGCAGCGCGCTGGCCACGGTCAGCCCGGCCCGGGGGCCGAGGTTGGTGGTGGCGACCTCGTAGTCGCCGCCGCCGCTGGGGTAGGCGTGGACGTTCTGCCGGTAGGAGGCGACCACGGTGAACATCAGGACCACGACGGCGACCGCGATCCAGGGGCTGAAGTGGTAGGCCGACACACCCGCGATGGAGAGGACCAGCAGGACCTCACCGGGCGCGTACGCCACCGAGGAGAGCGGGTCGGACGCGAAGACGGGCAGGGCGATGCGCTTGGGGAGGAGGGTCTCCCCCAGCCTGTCGCTGCGCAGCGCCCGGCCGATCAGGATGCGTTTGGGCACGTCGGTCAGTTTGGACACGCAGAGGATCGTAAGCGGTCGAATTCGGCCGTACGTACCTCCCACCCCGCCGCCGGGAAATCATTGCGCGCCCTTAACGCGCCGGTGCTTGATCAGCCCTGTCAGGGGGCCCGGGCCGCGTCGGCACCCCGGGATGCGGGGTTGCCGGGGGTGGCGGAATAAGCTCGTCGTCGGACAGCACCGCACGCGGCCCGAGAAGAGGCCGAAAGAAGGCCGAGAGAAGGCCGGGAGATGGCCGAGAGAGAAGAGTGAGCAGGGTGTTTGCGCAGGTGGTCGTCATGGTGGCCGTCACGGCGACCAGGAGTGCGGGGTAGCGGACGTGCACATCGTCATCATGGGCTGCGGCCGGGTCGGTGCCGCGCTGGCGCAGACCCTGGAGCAGCAGGGGCACACGGTCGCCGTCGTCGACCAGGACCCGACGGCCTTCCGCCGGCTGGGCTCGGGCTTCGGCGGGCGGCGGGTCACCGGGGTCGGCTTCGACCAGGACACCCTGCGCGAGGCGGGGATCGAGGAGGCCGGCGCCTTCGCCGCGGTCAGCAGCGGCGACAACTCCAACATCATCGCCGCGCGGGTGGCCCGCGAGATGTTCGGCATCGAGAACGTGGCCGCCCGCATCTACGACCCCAAGCGGGCCGAGGTCTACCAGCGGCTCGGCATCCCGACGGTCGCCACCGTGCGCTGGACCGCGGACCAGATGCTGCGGCGGCTGCTGCCGTCCGGCGCGGAGCCGCTGTGGCGGGATCCGAGCGGTGGGGTGCAGCTCGCCGAGGTGCACACCTCGGCGGCCTGGATCGGCCACAAGGTGAGCCGGCTCCAGGAGGAGACCGGGGTCCGGGTGGCGTTCCTCACCCGCCTGGGCGAGGCGGTCCTGCCCACGTCGCAGACGGTCCTCCAGGAGGGCGACCTGGTGCACGTGATGATGCGGACGGACGAGATCGAGAAGGTCGAGGCGGCGTTCGCCGAGGGGCCTGACGGGGAGAGTGGTCACTGATGCGGGTCGCTATCGCGGGCGCCGGCGCGGTGGGCCGTTCCATCGCCGGCGAGCTGCTGGAGAACGGGCACGAGGTGCTGCTGATCGACAAGGCGCCCACGGCCATCTCGGTGGAGCGGGTGCCGCAGGCGGAGTGGCTGCTGGCCGACGCCTGCGAGATCACCTCGCTGGACGAGGCGGCGCTGCAGCGCTGCAACACGGTGATCGCGGCCACCGGTGACGACAAGGTGAACCTGGTCGTCTCGCTGCTGGCGAAGACCGAGTACGCGGTGCCGCGGGTGGTCGCCCGAGTCAACAACCCCAAGAACGAGTGGCTGTTCAACGAGTCCTGGGGCGTGGACGTCGCCGTCTCCACGCCGCGGCTGATGTCGGCCCTGGTGGAGGAGGCGGTGAGCGTCGGCGACCTGGTCCGGCTGCTGCGCTTCAGCCATGGCGACGCCAACCTGGTCGAGCTGACCCTGCCGCCGGAGTCGCCGGTCGCCGGTACGTCGGTGGGTGACGTGGACTGGCCGCAGGACACCTCGCTGGTGACGATCATCCGCGGCTCGCGAGTGCTGACGCCGAGCCCCGAGGAGACCCTGGAGGCCGGGGACGAGCTGCTGTTCGTCGCGGCCCAGGCGCGTGAGGAGCAGCTGGAGGAGCTGCTGTCGGTGCGCCGGGGGGCGGCCGCCGGCGACTGACGGCGGAGGATGAAGGGGTACGAAGGAGTACGAAGAGGGGCCCGGGTGGCACGGTCGATGTGACCGTCTCACCCGGGCCCCTTGGCGTAGGCGGTGGTGCGGGCCGGTGGGACCCGCACGTTCAGACCCCGGTTCAGACCTCGGTGTCAGGCTGCGGTCGGACGGGGGCGGGGGCACCACCGACGCCGTCCCGCTCCAGCCGGGCCTTCTCGGTCCTATCGGCCTTCTCCGCCTTCTCGGCGGCCTCCATCTCGGCGAAGACGTCGATCGGCGGCGGCGCCTTGGCGAGGAACACCCAGGTCAGATAGACCGCCAGCAGGAAGGGCGGGATCTTCAGGGCGATCAGCACCCAGCCGAACTTGGTGGTGTCGGCCCAGAAGTACATCGGGAAGAGGATGGCGCACTTGGCGAGCAGGATGAGCCCCCAGGCCCAGCTGGCCTTGGTGTACGCCTTCTTGCGGCCGGGGTTGCGGGTCCGCCAGGAGAGGTTCTCCTTGAAGACCGGGCCGAGGATCAGGCCGATCAGCGGGACGCCCGCCAGGGCGGTGACGCAGTAGGCGAGGGCCAGGCCGAGCGTGTAGAGCATGCCCGGCAGGTAGAAGTCCTTGGCGTTGCCGGTCATCATCGCGAAGACCACGCCGAAGACGATCCCGAAGACGCCGCTGAAGGCGTGCTTCATGGTGTCCCGGCGGACCAGCCGGAGGACCAGCAGCACCAGGGAGACACCGAGCGCCGCGAGCGCGGAGAGGTGCAGGTCCTGGTTGATGGTGTAGATGGTGACGAACAGCAGGCCCGGCAGGACCGTCTCCACCAGTCCGCGCAGCCCGCCGAAGGCCTCGAACAGGGCGGCCTCGGTGACCGCCTTCGACGTCGCCGCCTCGGGGTCGCGGGGGTCGGGTGCGCGCTGGGCGTCCTGGTCGGTGGGGGTCGGCTTGTCGAAGGACGTCACCGGCTACTCCTGTCCGAGCGGTCGGAGCTCGTATTTGGGGTTGAAGAGCACCCGGCGGCCGTGGCTCAGCGAGATCCGGCCGGAGGCGATCAGCTTGCGGCCCGGCTCTATGCCCGTGATGGAGCGCCGGCCCAGCCACACCACGTCCAGCGGTGCCGTCCCGTCGAAGAGCTCCGCCTCCAGGGCGGGCACGCCGGCCCGGGGACGCAGGGTGACCGTGCGCAAGGTACCAGTCACCTTCACGATCTGCCGATCGTCGCACTCGGAGATCCGCAGGCATCCGGAGGCCTGGGCGTCCTCCTGGAGCTCCCGGGATTCCAGGTCCCCCTGGGAACTGGACAGCCGGTCGAGCATCCGGCGGAAACGACCGGCCGGCTTCTCTGCATGCCGATCGGGATGCGGACTCGCACTCATACAGCAAAGGGTACCGGCCCGCTCGGACACCGGATCCGGGCCGGAGAGCCGGTGGGCCGGGGCCGGGTGACCGGTTCAGCGTTCGAAGCGGTAGCCCATCCCCGGCTCGGTGATGAAGTGCCGCGGATGGGACGGATCGGCCTCCAGCTTGCGCCGCAGCTGCGCCATGTAGACCCGCAGGTAGTTGGTCTCCGTCCCGTACGAGGGCCCCCACACCTCCTGGAGGAGCTGCTTCTGGCCGACCAGCCGGCCCCCGTTGCGTACCAGCACCTCCAGCAGGTGCCACTCGGTGGGCGTCAGGCGGACGTCCCGGCCGTCGCGCTGCACCTTCCGCGCGGCCAGGTCCACGGTGAAGCCGGGGACCACCACCATCTCGGGGCCGTCGCCGCCGGCCGGCTCGGCCCGGCGGACCGCGGCGCGCAGCCGGGCCAGCAGCTCGTCCATGCCGAAGGGCTTGGTGACGTAGTCGTCCGCGCCCGCGTCCAGGGCCTGGACCTTCTCGTCGGAGGTGTGCCGGGCGGACAGCACCAGGATCGGTACCCGGGTCCAGCTGCGCAGCGCGGTGATGACGTCC
This sequence comes from Streptomyces sp. NPDC046887, assembly GCF_040644755.1. Lineage (NCBI taxonomy): Bacteria > Bacillati > Actinomycetota > Actinomycetes > Kitasatosporales > Streptomycetaceae > Streptomyces > Streptomyces sp. NPDC046887. The sequence goes on along the minus strand of NZ_JBEYXH010000006.1, from coordinate 167,462 downwards.
ACGCCGTCCATGTCGGGCAGGCCCAGGTCGAGGACGACGACGTCGGGGTGGCGGCTCGCGGCCAGCTCCAGCGCGCTCGCCCCGTCGGGGGCGGCGTCGACCTCGTAGGAGCGCGCCTTGAGGTTGAGCACCAGGGCGCGCACGATCCCCGGCTCGTCGTCCACGACCAGCACCCGGGTCTTGGGGGACCCGCTGTCTCCGGCCGGGGGCCTGCTGTCCTTCACCGGGGGCCTGCTTTCTCCAGGGAGGGGGGTGCCGGGGGTCCGGACGCGGACCGGGCGGGTACGGCGCGCAGGGTGAGCACCATGGTCAGACCGCCGCCCGGGGTGTCCTCGGCGGTCAGGGTGCCGCCCATGGCCTCGGCGAAGCCGCGGGCGACGGCGAGCCCGAGGCCCACCCCGGCGCCGCGCGGGGCGTCCCCGAAGCGCTGGAAGGGTTCGAAGATCCGCTCCTTGGCCTCGTCGGGGACGCCGGGGCCGCGGTCGACCACCCGCACCTCGACCCGTTCGGCCAGCGCGCTGGCGGAGACCAGGACCGGGGCGGCGCCGGGGCTGTACTTGACGGCGTTCTCCACCACATTGGCCACCGCCCGCTCCAGCAGCCCCCGGTCGACCTCCACCATCGGCAGGGTCTCCGGCACATCCAGCTCGGCGCTGCCGTCGGGCACCCCGCCGAGCGCCATCGGCACCACCTCGTCCAGGTCGGTGGGGCGCAGCAGCGGGGTGACGGTGCCGGTCTGGAGCCGGGACATGTCGAGCAGGTTGCCGACCAGGTGGTCCAGCCGGTCCGCGCCGGCCTCGATACCGGCCAGCAGCTCGGCCTGGTCCTCCTCGGACCACTCCACATCGTCGGAGCGCAGCGAGGAGACGGCGGCCTTGATCCCGGCCAGGGGGGTGCGCAGATCGTGGCTGACGGCGGCCAGCAGGGCGGTGCGGATCTTGTTGCCCTCGGCGAGCTTACGGGCCTGGTCGGCCTGGTCGACCAGCCGCTGCCGGTCCAGCACGACGGCGGCCTGGGCGGCGAAGGCGCCGAGCACCCGGCGGTCCTCCGCGGGCAGCACCCGGCCGGACAGGGCGAGCGCGAGGTGGTCGCCGACCGGCACGTCCACATCGGCGTCCTCGGGCCGGCCGACCGGGCAGGGGCCGATCCGCCCGGCGCTGGTCCATGGCTCGGTGTCGCCGGCCCGCTCCAGCAGGGCGACGGACTCCATCGAGAAGGTCTCGCGGACCCGCTCCAGCAGCGCGTCGAGCGCGGTCTCGGCGCCCGGTCCCGGTGGGGAGACGCCCACCCGCAGCACACTGCCGGCCAGGAAGGACAGCACCTCGGACTCGGCCCGCAGCCGAGCCGCCTGGTGGGTGCGGCGGGCGGCGAGGTCCACCACGGAGGCCACCGCGACCGCCACCCCGAAGAAGACCGCGAGGGCGACCACGTTCTTGGGGTCGGCGACGGTGAAGCGGTACAGCGGCGGGGCGAAGAACCAGTTGAGCAGCAGCGAGCCGAAGGCGGCCGAGGCGAGGGACGGGGCGAGGCCGCCGAGCAGCGCGGAGGCCACGGTCAGCGACAGGAAGAGCAGCATGTCGTTGGCGAGGCCGAGGTCGGCGTCGGTGTGCGTCAGCAGCAGGGTGAGCAGCGCGGGCCCGGCCACCCCGGTGAGCCAGCCCCACAGCACCCGGGAGCGCCCCAGTCGGCGGCCGCGCGCCACCGGCAGCCCCCGGCCGCGGGCGACCTCCTCGTGGGTCACGATGTGCACATCGAGGTCGGGCCCGGAGTCGCGGGCCACGGTGGCGCCGACGCCGGGCCCCAGCACGTACTGCCAGGCCTTGCGGCGGCTGGAGCCCAGCACCACCTGGGTGGCGTTGACCCCGCGGGCGAACTCCAGCAGCGCCTGCGGCACCTCGTCGCCGATCACATGGTGGAAGGAGCCGCCGAGGTCCTCCACCAGGGTGCGCTGGAGGGCCAGCTCGTTGGGCGAGGCGGAGGTGAGTCCGTCGCTGCGGGCGACATAGACGGCGAGGATCTCGCTGCCGGAGCCCCGGGCGGCGATCCTGGCCGCCCGGCGGATCAGGGTGCGCCCCTCGGGGCCGCCGGTCAACCCGACGACGATCCGCTCCCGGGCCTGCCAGGTGGTGCGGATGCCGTGCTCGCCGCGGTACTGCTGGAGGTACTCGTCGACCCGGTCGGCCGTCCACAGCAGCGCCAGCTCGCGCAGGGCGGTGAGGTTGCCGGGGCGGAAGTAGTTGGACAGGGCCGCGTCCACCTCGTCGGGGCGGTAGACGTTGCCGTGGGCGAGGCGCCGGCGCAGCGCCTGCGGGTCCATGTCGACCAGCTCGATCTGGTCGGCCCGGCGCACCACCTCGTCGGGCACGGTGTCCGGCTCGCGGACCCCGGTGATGGACTCCACCACATCGCCCAGGGACTCCAGATGCTGGATGTTGACGGTGGAGACGACCTCGATCCCGGCGGCGAGCAGCTCCTCCACGTCCCGCCAGCGCTTGGCATTGCGCGAGCCGGGGGCGTTGGTGTGGGCGAGGTCGTCCACCAGGGCCACGGCGGGGCGGCGGGCCAGCACCGCGTCCACGTCCATCTCGGCGCCGGAGGCGCCGGAGGCGCCTTCGCAGACGGGGACCCGCTCCAGGCCCTCCAGGACGGCGAGGGTACGGGGGCGGTCATGGTGGCTGACACAGGCGACCACGCAGTCGGTGCCGCGCCCCACCCGCCGGTGCGCCTCGGCCAGCATGGCGTAGGTCTTGCCGACGCCCGGCGCCGCGCCGAGATAGATCCGTAGCCTGCCGCGTCCCATGGGTCCCATTGTCGTATGTACGTCCGCTCTGATCGTTCGATGACCATACGGCCGAGCGGCGGGGCGGACCTACGGTCAAGGCCCCTGACCGGGACCTTTTGACCCGATCCTGATGGAGCGCGGGGCAGCGGACGCAGACGGCGGTGCCCCCGTCCACCGCGCGACCGCGAGGACGGGGGCACCGCCATAACCGTGTGCCGGTCAGCGGACCTCGGTGATCTCCGGGCCGCGCTGGAGCTGGCCCATGCCGCCGGAGAAGCGGGAGGTCTCCTGGTCCTCCTGCTGCACGCCCTCGGGCACCATCTGGGCGTCGTTGGGGAGCTTGAGCACGATCGGGTCGCGCGGGGCCATCGGGCCCTCACCGCGTACCACCACCGTGTCCCGGAAGATCTGCTCCAGCAGGCCGGCCGCCTCCGGCTGTACCGCGCCCTGCCCGGAGATCACCCCGCGCAGGAACCAGCGCGGGCCGTCCACGCCGACGAAGCGCACCAGCTGCACCCCGCCGGTGCCGTCCGGCAGCTGCACCGGCACCTGGGCCCGCAGCTCCCAGCCGAGCGGCCCCTCGACCTCGTCGATGATGCCGCCCTGCTTGGTGATGCCGGAGGCGATCTCCTCGCGGACCTCGCCCCAGATGCCCTCGCGCTTGGGGGCGGCGAACGCCTGGAGCTGGATGGCGCTGTCCCGCAGCACCACCGTGGCGGCGACGATCGCGTCACCGGCGACCTCCACGCGCAGCTCCATGCCCTCGACCCCGGGCACGAACACTCCGCCGAGGTCGACCCGGCCCTCGTCGGGGCGGGAGACCTCGGAGACGTCCCAGGGGCCGTCGGGCCGGGGCGCCGGCGGAAGGTTCACCCGGCGCTGCTCGCCGTTCTCGGCCGCCTCGTCCTCGGCGGTCTCGTCGACGACCTGCTCGGCCTCGCCGGCCGCGTCGGCAGCGGCTTCGCTCTTCTTGCGACGTCCGAACACGTCACTGTCCTTCCCGGTCGGATACGACCGATGCGTAGGGATTCCCACCCGTTGAACCGCCGTCCGCCGGACCTTCCAGAGGACCGCCCGCCGGACCGCCGGCCGGAACGCCCGTCCGGTCCCCCACGGCGGCATGGCCGCCGGTGGACCCGAAGCCCCCCGCGGCCCGCGCGGAGCCGGGGAGCTCCGCCACCTCGTGGAAGCGGACCTTCTCGACCTGCTGGACGACCAGTTGGGCGATCCGGTCGAACCGCTCGAACCGCACGCTCTCGCGCGGGTCCAGGTTCACCACGATCACCTTGATCTCCCCACGGTACCCGGCATCGATGGTCCCCGGGGCATTCACGAGGGCCACTCCGCAGCGGGCGGCCAGCCCGGAGCGGGGGTGCACGAAGGCCGCGTACCCGTCGGGCAGGGCGATGGACACCCCGGTGGGCAGGAGCGCCCGCTCCCCGGGGGCGAGTTCGGCGGCCTCGGTGGTGACCAGATCGGCCCCGGCGTCGCCCGGATGCCCGTACGACGGGAGGGGGACCTCGGGGTCGACGCGGCGGATGAGGATGTCGACGGGGTTGCGCATCAGGGGTTCACCTCGAAGGCGCGGGCGCGCCGCTGTGTGTCGGGGTCGGCCATCGCGGCCTGGATCTCCTCGGGGCGGCCGTTGTCGATGAAGTGGTCGACCTTGACCTCGATGAAGAGGGCGTCGGCGCGCACCGCGACGGGCCCCTCGGGGCCGCCGATCCGGCCGGTGGCGGTGGCGTAGATCTTGCGGCCGTGCACGGCGGTGACCTGCGCGGCCAGGTGCAGGGCGGTGCCCACCGGCACCGGGCGGACGAAGTCGGTCTCCAGCCGCCCGGTGACGGCGATGACCCGCAGCAGCCAGCCCAGCGAGCCGAGGGTCTCGTCCAGCGCGGTGGCCAGCACCCCGCCGTGCGCGAGCCCGGGGGCGCCCTGGTGGTCGGTGGTGACGGTGAACTCGGCGGTGACCGCGACGCCCTCCTCGGCGCGCGCGTCCAGGTGGAGTCCGTGCGGCTGCCCGCCGCCGCAGCCGAAGCAGTGCTCGTAGTGGGAGCCGAGCGGCTCCCCCGGGGCGGGTGCGTCGGGGTGGCGTACCGGCGGCCGGGCGCCGGCCGGAGGCGTCAGTGCTGTCGTCACAGCGGGGAACCTTACCCGCGCGGCGGACCCCCGGTCGCGCCGTGCCAAGCTTGGGTGTATGCAGCCCTCCGCCGCGGCCGCGCAGCCGCAGTACGACGAACGCCTGACCGCCCCGCGCTCCTGGTGGCTGATCGCCGTCCTGATCGGGCTCTCGGGCGCGTTGATCATGCTGCCGCTGGGGACACTGCCGATGCTGGGCGGGCTGATCGTGGCGGGTGCGCTGGCGGCGATGACGGTGAGCGCCTACGGCTCGGCCCGGATCCGCGTGGTGGCCGGCTCGCTGGTCGCGGGGGATGCCCGGCTGCCGGTGGCCGCGCTGGGCGAGCCGGAGGCGCTGGAGGGCGAGGAGGCCCGCGCCTGGCGCACCTACAAGGCCGACACCCGCGCCTTCCTGCTGCTGCGGAGCTATGTCCCGACGGCGGTACGGGTGCCGGTGACCGACCCGTCGGACCCCACGCCGTACGTCTACCTGTCCACCCGCGACCCGCGGGCCCTGGCGGCCGCGCTGACGGCGGCAGGCGCCAGCGGTACGGGGCCGGTGAGCGAGCAGACGGCGGTACGGGCCGAGGGGCCCGAGGGCCCGGCGGCGGAGGCCCGTACGGCCTGAGGCGCGGCCCGCCAGGGGTCGCGGCCCGTACGGGATCGCGCCCGCCCGAGGCCGGGGCCCGGGCAGGAGGCCGCCCGCGCTAGTAGCCGAGCTCCTTGGGGCTCTTGGCGTTCTCCGGCCGGTCCAGCGGCGGCAGCTGCGGCAGGGCGTCCCAGGGCACCTGGCGGCGGCGCAGGTCCTCACGGATCCGTGCGGCGAGGTTCTTGGTGTCGCGGCGGTTCATCGCGGCCCCGACCACGGCGCCGACCATGAACGGCACCAGGTTGGGCAGGTTGCGGACCATCCGCTTGGTGATCGCCCGGCGCAGCTCGCGCCGCATCCGGCCGCCCAGTGCGGCGTTGACGGAGGCGGGCTTGGTGACATCGATGCCGCGCTCCTCCGTCCAGGAGGTCAGATAGGCGGCGGCCCGCTGGCTGAAGGTCCCGGGCGGCCGCTGGCCGTAGACCTCGTGCAGCTCGGCGATGAGCTTCAGCTCGATGGCGGCGACGCCGGTGATCTCGGCGGCCAGCTCGGCGGGCATCGCCGGGGGTACGGGCAGCATCGCCGCCGCGCCGACTCCGGCGCCGACGGTGGACGCCGCGTTGGCCGCGCCGGCGACCAGCTTGTCGGCGATCTCCTCCGGGCCGAGGCCGGGGAAGTGCCGGCGCAGGGTGTCGAGGTCGCGGACCGGGATCCGGGGCGCGAGCTCGATGAGCCGGTCGGCGAGGTGGTTCAGGCCCGCCCGGGCGCCCTCGCGCCCACGGCGCACGCCGTCGCGTACGGCGGCGGCACGTCCTGTCCGGGTGGTCGGTCCGGACCGGTCGGCCGCCGTGGCCGCTTCGAGCGAGGCCCCGGGGCCCCGCTCGTCGTCGTCCTGCGGGCCGGCGGAGGGCAGAGGGGCCCCGTGCCCGGCGGGTGCGTCATGCGCCCCGGGTGCCGGGTCGGTGCCGCCCTGGTACGCCTCCGGCTTGCGAGTGAGCCGGAAGCGTCGTTTCCGAGACGGGTTGTCGCCTGCTGCCACGGCCGACCGGTCCTCAGTCGCAGTCGCGGCAGATCGGCTGGCCGTTCTTCTCGCGGGCCAGCTGACTGCGGTGGTGGACCAGGAAGCAGCTCATGCAGGTGAACTCGTCCGCCTGCTTGGGCAGCACCCGGACGGCCAGCTCCTCATTGGAGAGGTCGGCTCCGGGCAGCTCCAGGCCCTCGGCGGCCTCGAACTCGTCGACGTCGACGGTCGAGGTCGACTTGTCGTTCCGCCTGGCCTTCAGCTCTTCCAGGCTGTCCGAGTCGACGTCGTCGTCGGTCTTGCGTGGGGTGTCGTAGTCGGTTGCCATGTCGCGCTCTCCCCCTCTGGGTGTTTGCGGTGTCTCCAGCGCACGTAACGCGTGAGAGGCCGGTCTTGTGCCCGACCTGAGGCGGAGATTTTGCCTCACATCAAGGTCTGTTACTCAATCGACACCCAACCGGACCCCGCGGGGGTGATCGGGTTTGGGTGGCGAACGGGACCGTACACGGTCGCGGGGATGCCCAGAACAGGCGCCACCCCGTGTACTTCCCGTGATCTCGGGCCCGGGAAACCCGGATTTTTCCCGGCTTTCCGGGGCCTTTTCCGATCACACAGCGTGGATGACCGAAAGGCATCGCGTGTGATCGATCACACAGCGACCGGTTCTCGGCCGACCTTGGAAATTGCGCGTAAAGCGAACAAGTCCGCTGCCGGGACCGGCGTGTCGCCGACCGTTGTCTCACAGAGAGGTGGTCGACAGTCACCCTCCGCACCCGACCACCGGAGCCGTCGCCGGGCCCCAGGGCGGCCCGGAAGCGGTGCGCGGCCCGGGAACCGGCCCCCGGCGGAGTGGACCGGCCCCCGGCCGGGTGCCCGGCCCTCCCGCCAGGGCACAGCTCCGGACCGACCCCGACCCGACCCCGACCCGACCCCGACCCCGACCCCGACCAGGAGCCACGAGGAGCAGGCTCAGGTGGGCAGCACGACCCGCATGACGAGTCCGCCGCCCTCCCGGGGCTCCGCGGTGATGCGGCCGCCGTGCGCCCGGGCCACCGAGCGGGCGATGGACAGACCGAGCCCCACGCCCTTGTCGCTGCCGGTGCGCTCCTGGCGCAGCCGGCGGAACGGCTCGAAGAGGTTGTCCACCTCGTAGGCCGGGACCACCGGGCCGGTGTTGGTGACCACCAGCACCGCCCCCTGGGGGCCGGTCTCGGTGCGCACCTCCATCCAGCCGCCCGCGCTGTTGTAGCGGACGCCGTTCTGCACCAGGTTGAGCGCGATCCGCTCCAGCAGCACCCCGTTGCCCTGGACCACGGCCGGGGCGCGTTCGCCGCGGATCTCCACGCCCTTGTCCTCCGCCTCCCCGCGGGCCTGCTCGATGGCCCGGCTCGCCACCTCGGCGAGGTCCACCGGCTTGCGCTCGATGATCTCGTTGTCGCTGCGGGCCAGCAGCAGCAGGCCCTCCACCAGCTGCTCGCTGCGCTCGTTGGTGGCCAGCAGGGTCTTGCCGAGCTGCTGGAGCTCCACCGGCGCCCCCGGGTCGGAGAGATGGACCTCCAGCAGCGTCCGGTTGATCGCCAGCGGGGTGCGCAGCTCGTGCGAGGCATTGCCGACGAAGCGCTGCTGGGCGGTGAAGGCGCGTTCCAACCGGTCCAGCATGTCGTCGAAGGTGTCGGCCAGCTCCTTCAGCTCGTCGTCCGGCCCGTCCAGCTCGATCCGGCGGGAGAGGTCGGCGCCGGCCACGTTGCGGGCGGTGCGGGTGATCCGGCCCAGCGGCGAGAGCACCCGGCCGGCCATCGCGTAGCCGAAGGCGAAGGCGATCAGGCTCAGCCCGAGCAGGGCGAACAGCGAGCGGCGCAGCAGGTCGTCCAGGGCGTGCTGGCGCTGCTGGTTGACGCAGGCGTTCATGGCCTGGTTGGCGACGTCGACGTTCACCCCGGCCTGCGCGGGGAACGAGCAGACGCTGCTGGTGATCTTGCCTTCGACGATCTTGAACGGCAGCTCGCTGCCGATGTGCAGGGCCTGCGCGGCCAGCAGGTAGATGATCGACAGCAGCAGGACGCCGGCGATCAGGAACATCCCGCCGTACAGCAGGGTGAGCCGTATCCGGATGGTGGGCCGCAGCCAGGGGCGGACCGGGTCGCGGGGGTCCCAGGTGGGCTTGGGGGGCGTGTGCGGGGGGGCGTGCAAGGTGGGCATCGGCTCAGATCCGGTAGCCGGAGCCGGGCACGGTGACGATCACGGGCGGCTCGCCCAGTTTGCGGCGCAGGGTCATCACAGTGACCCGGACCACGTTGGTGAACGGGTCGGTGTTCTCGTCCCAGGCCTTCTCCAGCAGCTGCTCGGCCGAGACCACGGCCCCCTCGCTGCGCATCAGCACCTCCAGCACCGCGAACTCCTTGGGGGCGAGCTGGATCTCCCGATCGTCCCGGGCGACCTCCCGGCGGTTGGGGTCCAGCCGGATGCCGGCCCGCTCCAGCACCGGCGGCAGCGGTACGGAGGTCCGCCGGCCCAGCGCCCGGACCCGGGCGATCAGCTCGCTGAACGCGAAGGGCTTGGGCAGGTAGTCGTCGGCGCCGATCTCCAGCCCCTCGACCCGGTCGCTGACGTCACCGGACGCGGTGAGCATCAGCACCCGGGTGGGCACCTGGAGCTCGACCAGCCGGCGGCAGACGTCGTCGCCGTGGACCAGCGGGAGGTCGCGGTCGAGGACGACCACGTCGTAGTCGTTGACCTCGATGCGCTCCAGGGCGGCCGCCCCGTCGTACACGACGTCGACGGCCATGGCCTCCCGGCGCAGTCCGGTGGCCACCGCATCGGCGAGCAGCTGCTCGTCCTCGACGACGAGTACGCGCACGGCGCTGTTCCTTTCCTCAGCGCCCGCTGTCGGGCGGGCATCCCCTGTGCTTGTCGTTCCGGTACGGCCTCTGGCCCTTTGGGCGCCGGGCGGACGTCCATGGCCCCGGCCGCTGACGGATCCGCGACCCGTTCCGGGCAGACTCCCGGCACCGGACCGTGCGCCCCATCCTGCCCCGTACGCGCGTAAACCGGCTGTAAGGCGGCCTGCGGGGTCCCCGGCGGCCGCCCCGGAGCGCGGTCCGGAACCGGCCGCGCGTTTCGCCGGCGTTACGGGAATCACCGGATTGGGCGGGCGGTTGAGGTTTCCGTGCGGGAGCCTCGGGGGAGGACGACTTGCACACCCGAGATCACGCCGCGTGTGTGGCACGCCACCGAACGCTCTGCCCCCGCAGGCGCCGTGCGCGTGATCCCCGTTCCCACCCCCGGCACACCCCGTGCCACCTACCCATGACGAGGGGGCGCACGATGGACGCTTTCACCGCTGGACTGCTGCAGCGCATAAGGACCGCGGAGACCGACCTCTCGCGGGCCAGGGAGACCGGTGACGACTTCCTGGCCGATGTGGAGCAGGAGGAGCTGGACGACCTCCACCGGCTCGCGGCCGAGCACGGCGTCGAAGTCACCGTCGCCTGATCTCCCACCGCCCGACGACCCCGGCCCCGCACCAGGACGACGGTGCGGGGCCGGGGTGTGTCCGGGGGCGGCTCGGCTCGGAGACTGATCAGTCGTGCCAGGCGCCGTACTTGTCCAGCAGCCGTTGCAGCGGGGTGAAGACGCCCGGGGAGGCGGCGACCGTGAGGGCGCCGGAGGGCGGCTCGCCGGGGCGGCCGCCGGTGAGGGCGCCGGCCTCGCGGGCGATCAGGTCGCCGGCCGCCAGGTCCCAGGGGTGCAGCCCGCGCTCGTAGTAGCCGTCCAGCCGGCCCGCGGCCACATCGGCCAGGTCGATCGCGGCGGAGCCGGAGCGGCGGATGTCCCGCAGCAGCGGGATCAGCCGGCCGGCCACCTCGGCCTGGTGGGCGCGGACCTCGGCCACGTAGTTGAAGCCGGTGGAGACCAGCGCCTGGTCCAGCGGCGGGGACGGGCGGCAGGCCAGCCGGCGCTCGCCCGCGTAGGCGCCGCCGCCGCGCACCGCGTGGTAGGTCTCGCCGCGCATCGGGGCCTCCACCACGCCGACCAGGGTCTCGCCGTCCCGTTCGGCGGCGATGGAGACCGCCCAGGTGGGCAGCCCGTAGAGGTAGTTGACCGTGCCGTCCAGCGGGTCGATCACCCAGCGCACCCCGCTGGTGCCCTCGGTGGCGGCGCCCTCCTCGCCGAGCAGCCCGTCGTCGGGGCGGTGCTCGGCGAGGTAACCGGTGATCAGCTTCTCGGCGGCCAGGTCCATCTCGGTGACCACGTCGATGGGGCTGGACTTGGTGGCGGCCACGCCCAGGTCGGCCGGGCGGCCGTCACGCAGCAGGGCACCGGCCCGGTGGGCCGCCGCCAGGGCGACCGCCAGCAGTTCGGCGGTCAGCGGGTCCTCGGTGGCCTCGATCGGGGGCTGGTCGGACACGGGACGGGACTCCTCAGAGGTCATCGGGCACAGTCAGGCGTAGGGGCTGTCCGCACCGGCCGCGGCCGGGCGCTCGGAGCGGGCCGGGCAGCAGCCGACCGGGCAGAGGTCGTGCGAGGGGCCGAGCGAGCCCAGGGCGCACCGCTCGGGCGCGCTCCCCCGCTCGGCGGCGGCCCGCTCCAGCAGCAGGTCGCGCACCGCGGCGGCGAATCGGGGGTCGTCCCCCACGGTGGCCGAACGGCGCACCGGCAGCCCCAGCTCGGCGGCCTTGGCGGTGGCCTCGGTGTCCAGGTCGTACAGCACTTCCATGTGGTCGGAGACGAAGCCGATGGGCACCATCACCACGGCCGGGGCGCCGACGCCGTGCAGCTCCTCCAGGTGGTCGCAGATGTCCGGCTCCAGCCAGGGGATGTGCGGGGCGCCGCTGCGGGACTGGTAGACGAGCTGCCAGGGGTGCTCGACGCCGGTCTCCTGGCGTACCGCGTCGGCGATCAAGCGGGCGGTGTCCAGGTGCTCGGCCACATAGGCCCCGCCCTCGCCGTGCTCGCCGACCGGGCCCGAGGTGTCGGCGGAGGCGGTGGGGATGGAGTGGGTGGTGAAGGCGAGGTGGGCGCCGGCGCGGACCTCCTCGTCCAGCTCGGCGAGCGAGCGCAGCACCCCGTCGATCATCGGGCGGACGAAGCCCGGGTGGTTGAAGTAGTGCCGCAGCTTGTCCACCCGGGGCAGCGGCAGCCCTTCCGCTTCGAGGGTGGCGAGGGCGTCGGCGAGGTTCTCGCGGTACTGGCGGCAGCCGGAGTAGGAGGCGTACGCGCTGGTGGCGAGCACCGCGATATGGCGGCGCCCGTCGCGGACCATCTCGCGCAGGGCGTCGGTGAGGTAGGGGGCCCAGTTCCGGTTGCCCCAGTAGACGGGCAGGTCGAGTCCGGCGTCGGCGAAGTCCTTGCGCAGCGCGGCGAGCAGGGCGCGGTTCTGGTCGTTGATCGGGCTGACGCCGCCGAAGAGGAAGTAGTGCTGCCCGACCTCCCTCAGCCGCTCGGTGGGGATGCCGCGCCCGCGGGTGACGTTCTCCAGGAAGGGGACCACGTCGTCGGGGCCCTCCGGCCCGCCGAAGGAGAGCAGCAGCAGGGCGTCGTACGGGGCGGGGTCGCGCTGTGCGGACATGGCGTCGGACATGCTCTTGATCCTGCCACCCGGGTCCGACACCCGGGAAACCGCCGTGCGGTACGGGCGGGTGGGGCGCGGGGAGTTCCGCGCTCCGTCAGCCGGGGGGGCCAGCGCCGTACGGCCCGAGGCGTCCGGCGAGCCATCAAGCCGTACAGCCCGAGGCGCCGGGCGCGGGCCCCGCCGGGCCGCCGGGCGCGGGGGCCACCGGACGGCCCGAGGCGCCGGGCGCGGAAGCCGCCGGGTCGCATGCCCGAGGCACCGGGCGCGGGAGCCACCGCTGGTGGGGCGCGCGGCGCAAGGTGCCGGGCGCCGGAGCCGCCGGCGGCGGGCCGCGCCTTCGCGGCGGGCGCGTACGCAGTGAGCGAACCGGTCTCGTACGCAGCGAGCGCACCGGCACATACCGGGCGGGCACCCCCGGGGGCCGTACGGGGGCCGCCGCACGGACCGGGCACACCAGGCCGCCCGCACAGGGGGGCCGGGCACCCTAGGGGCCCGTACGGGGCCGCCGCGCGGGCCGGGCACACCAGGCCCGCACGGGGCCGGGCACCCCAGGGCCCGTACGGGAGCCCTGCATGGGGCGGGCAGACCCGGCCCGGCCCGCAGGAGGCCAGGCGCATCGGGCCCGCACGGGGCCGGGCGCACCGGGCTCGTCCAGAAGCGAGCGCCGGATCCGCACCGAACGGAGGCTCCGGCCTGCGCGCGGTCCGGGCCGCCTCCAGGCGGTTCGGGCGCCTCCGGGCGGGCCGGGCACCCCCGCGCGGTCCCGGGCGCACCTGTCCGGCACGGCCCGGGCGGGCCGGGCGGTGCCGAGCGCACCGGTCCGGCACGGCCCGGGCGGTCCCGGCAATCGCCTGCGATCCTGGCGGTCCCGGCGCCCTGCCTCGGTACGGACGGTTCCCGGCGCCCGGCCTCGGTACGGACGGTCCCGGCGCCCGGCCTCGGCGCGGGCAGTCCCGGCGCCCGGCCTCGGTACGGGCGGTCCCGGCGCCCGGCCTCGGTACGGGCGGTCCGGGCGGTCCCGGCGCCTTCGTATGGTTCCGGCGCCCGGGGCGGCGGGAGGCGGGCCCGGGCGTCGGCGGGGACAGGCCACGTGCCCCCGACCACCACCCCGCCACTTCCGTAATCCGGAAGCCCTGACACGTACCGTGGAATCCCGGGCGTAAATCCGGTGCGGACGGGCGGCCTCCGGTCGTAAGCTGTGAAGGCTGCCCATACGCCTTACGGGCGGCGGTGCCGACGGGCTCTCCGCCGATCCGCGCCGCCGCTTCCCCGTCCGACCGGCCGGAGTGCCCCTTGCCCAGTTCCTACCGTGCGATATTCGCCGCCCCCGGCACGGTGTCCTTCTCCGCCGCCGGGCTCCTCGGCCGGATGCCGCTGGCCATGATGGGCCTCGGCGTGATGACCATGATCTCGGAGATCACCGGCCGGTACGGGCTGGCGGGCTCGCTCTCGGCGACCATGGCCGTCTCCGCCGCGGTGCTGGGCCCCCAGGTGTCCCGACTGGTGGACCGGCACGGGCAGCGCCGGGTGCTGCGCCCCACGGTGCTGGTCTCGCTGGTGGCGGCCGCCGGCCTGGTGACCTGTGCGCAACTGCGGCTGCCGGACTGGACGCTGTTCGTGTTCGCGGCGGCCGTGGGGTGCGTGCCCTCGGTCGGCGCGATGACCCGGGCGCGGTGGGCGGTGCTCTACCGCCACGCGCCGCGCGAGCTCCACACCGCGTACTCCTTCGAGTCGGTGGTGGACGAGATCTGCTTCATCTTCGGCCCGATCATCGCCGTCGGGCTGTCCACCACCTGGTTCCCGGCGGCCGGGCCGGTGCTCGCCGGGGCGTTCCTCGCCGTCGGGGTGTGGTGGCTGACCGCCCAGCGGGCCACCGAGCCCGAGCCGCACCCGGTGGAGCAGCACTCCGGCGGCTCGGCGCTGCGTTCGCGCGGACTCCAGGTGCTGGTGGCGGCGTTCGTCGCGACCGGCGCCATCTTCGGCTCGGTGGACGTGGTGACGGTGGCGTTCGCGGAGGCCGAGGGCCACAAGGCGGCCTCCAGCCTGGTGCTGGCGGTGTACGCGCTCGGCTCCTGCCTGGCGGGCGCGGTCTTCGGGCTGCTGCACCTGAAGGGCGAGGCCCCGCGCCGCTGGCTGGTGGGTGTGTGCGCGATGGCCGTGAGTATGATCCCCCTCCAACTGGCCGGGAACCTGCCTGTCCTGGCCGTGGCGCTGTTCGTCGCGGGCCTGGCCATCGCACCGACCATGGTGACGACGATGGCCCTCGTCGAGACGCATGTACCGCGCAGCAAGCTGACCGAGGGCATGTCCTGGACGAGCACCGGGCTCGCGGTGGGCATCGCCCTGGGCGCCTCGACCGGTGGCTGGGTGGTCGACGCCTACGGCGCGGCCGCGGGGTACACGGTGCCCGGAGTCTCGGGAGTGCTCGCGGCCGTGGTGGGTCTCTCGGGGTACCGCCGGCTGCGCACGCCGGCACCGACGCGTGAGGGGCAGGGGAAGCGTGACGATCGTGAACAGGACCCGGAGCAGCAGCACGTGGGTTAACTGGGCCGGCACCGTGTCCGCGCGGCCTACCCGGGAGGCGCGGCCGGCCTCGGTGGACGAGCTGGCCGACACGGTGCGGACGGCGGCCGCGGAGGGCCTGCGGGTCAAGACGGTCGGGACCGGGCACTCGTTCACCGCGATCGCGGCCACCGACGGGGTGCTGATACGCCCGGACCTGCTGACCGGGATCCGGCGGATCGACCGCCGGGCGATGACGGTGACCGTGGAGTCCGGCACCCCGCTGAAGCGGCTGAACACGGCGCTGGCGCGCGAGGGGCTCTCGCTCACCAACATGGGCGACATCATGGAGCAGACGGTCGCGGGCGCCACCAGCACCGGAACGCACGGCACCGGCCGGGAGTCGGCCTCGATCGCCGCCCAGATCACCGGCCTTGAGCTGGTGACGGCGGCCGGCGAGGTGCTCAGCTGCTCGGCGGAGGAGAACCCGGAGGTCTTCGCGGCCGCCCGGATCGGGCTGGGCGCGCTGGGGGTGGTGTCGGCGATCACCTTCGCGGTGGAGCCGCTGTTCCTGCTGCGCGCGCAGGAGGAACCGATGCCCTTCGACCGGGTGGTGGCGGAGTTCGACGCGCTGCACACGGAGAACGAGCACTTCGAGTTCTACTGGTTCCCGCACACCGACGGCTGCGTCACCAAGCGGAACAACCGCAGCCAGGGCCCGATCGACCCGCCCGGCAGGATCAGCGGCTGGATCGAGGAGGAGCTGCTCTCCAACGGGCTGTTCCAGGTGGTGAGCACCCTCGGCAAGGCGGTGCCGGCCGCCGTCCCGGCGATCGCCAAGCTCTCCAGCCGGGCGCTGTCGGCCCGGACGTACACCGACATCCCGTACAAGGTGTTCACCAGCCCGCGCCGGGTGCGGTTCGTGGAGATGGAGTACGCGCTGCCGCGCCGCGCGGCGATGGCGGCGCTGCGGGAGCTGAGGGCGATGCTGGAGCGCTCGCCGCTGCGGGTGTCCTTCCCGGTGGAGGTGCGGACCGCCCCGGCGGACGACATCCCGCTCTCGACGGCCTCGGGCCGGGACACCGCCTATATCGCGGTGCACATGTACAAGGGGACGCCCTACCGGGGGTACTTCACCGAGGTCGAGCGGATCATGACGGCCCACGAGGGCCGGCCGCACTGGGGCAAGCTGCACACCCGGGACGCGGCCTATCTGGCGGCGGTCTATCCGCGGTTCGCCGAGTTCACCGCCCTGCGGGACCGGCTGGACCCGGACCGGCTCTTCGGCAACGACTATCTGCGGCGGGTGCTCGGCGACTGAGCGGGCGGTAGGGGCGACAGGGGCGGTACGGGAACGGGGCCGCGCTTCTCGTCGGTACGGGAACGGGGCCGTGCCTGCTCGGCGGTACGGGGACGGGGCCGTGCTTCTCGTGGGAAGCGCGGCCCCGTCGGCGTACACCGGGAGTTTCACTCGGCGGGCGGGGCGCCGCCGTTCGCGGGCGGGGCGGCCGGCGGGGTGGCACCACCCGCGCCGCCGTCCTGCGCGGCGCCGGGTCCCCGGCTGCCGGAGCCCTGGCCGCCGGGGGCCGAGGGGCCGGTACTCCCGGACGGCGGCGAGGGGGAAGCGCCGGGCTCACGGCTGGCGCCGCCACCGTCACCGTTCCCGGCGCCGCCGGACTCGCGGTCGCCACCGGTGCCGGGACCGGTCCCCGCGCCCGGGCTCGGCGAGGTCCCGTCCCCACCAGAGCCGTCCTTGCCGGAGCCGTCCTTACCGGAGCCGTCCGTCCCGGACTCGCCCGCTCCGGAACCGTCCGTTCCGGAGTCGCTCGGGGAGCGGCTGGGATCCGGGCTCTGGTCCCCGCCCTGCTTGCCGTCCCGGTCCTGGTCGCCGCTCCGGTCTCCGTCCGGGCCCTGATCGGTACCGCCACCCGGGGAGGAGGGGCCGTCGTCGGCCGCGGAGCCACCGCCGCCGCGGACCACCGAGCCGACGGTGGTGCCCTTGCCGCCGCTGAAGTCCTGACCGGTCGCCAGCTCATAGGCGGTGATGCCCGCCATGGCGACCAGGAAGACCAGCGCGGCGGCGACGGCCGATCGTTTCCAGCCACGCACCCGGGTGCCATAGGTGGTGGCCGCGCCGAACCGCTCGTCAGCCCCCTTCGGTGGCGCGGCACCTGGCGACCCGGTGGCGACCGCACCACCACCCGTCACAGCTGTCGCACCGGCCCCGCCGGCCGCTCCCGCGCCGGTCCGCCGCCCACCGAACCGGCGCCGCGACCGGCCGGTGACCTGGTCCTTGGCGTCGCGTACCCGGTCGCCGGTACTGCTGAACAGGTGCTGGAAGAGCGTGCCGCCACAGGTGGCGATGACGCTGATCACACCGGCTCCGAGCACCGTGCCGTAGACCCCGAGGTTCGAGGCGAGCTTGGCGGCCACCACGGCGGCGACGGCGCTGCCCGCCACCTGCGGGGTACTGAGGTCGATCCGCTTCTTCCCCTCCTCCGGCTTGCCCTCCTCCGGCTGTGCCGCTTCCGTCCGCTGATTCGGCTTCTGCACCTGCTTGTTCACTTCCGGCCTCGGTTCACCCATCTGTACCAGCATGCAGGGAGAAGGGACCTTCGGGCGAAGCGAATAGTTCCGTTATCAGCGGTTCTGTGAACGACGCCACGTACGGCCGATCGCGCCCACGGGCGCCAACTGCCGTACCCGGTGAGAACTTCGGCGGCGCGCCGGTCCACCCGGATGGCCCGAATGGAGTACTGTGGCGAGCCCCGGCCCACGAGCCTTCTCGGTGGCCGGAACCAACGGGAGGGGGCCGGGAGCGGCGCTCGATCCGGCGGCGTCGTCGGCAGCACACAGCCGTTCGCTGCACAGAGTGACCAATGGTCACCCTGAGTTGCCGAACTGCTCACCGTGTCACAACGGCGTTCCGGGGCATCCGTCCGACACGCCGGGGAACACGGCAAGGTTGTGGCAGGCTGCACCCGGGCAGGCCACACTCGACTCGACTAGCGGAAGCAGCGACGCAGGTGACGTCGGCAGGCACCACCCGGGAGGTCCCCATGCCCGAACTGCGTGTCGTGGCCGTCTCCAACGACGGCACACGACTGGTGCTCAAGGCTGCGGACAACACGGAGTTCACGCTTCCGATCGACGAGCGCCTGCGTGCGGCCGTCCGCAATGACCGGGCCCGGCTCGGTCAGATCGAGATCGAGGTGGAGAGCCACCTCCGCCCCCGGGACATCCAGGCCCGGATACGAGCCGGTGCCTCCGCCGAGGAGGTCGCCCAGCTGGCCGGCATCCCGGTGGAGCGGGTGCGCCGCTTCGAGGGCCCGGTCCTCGCCGAGCGCGCGTTCATGGCCGAGCGGGCCCGCAAGACCCCGGTGCGCCGCCCCGGTGAGAACACCGGTCCCCAGCTGGGCGAGGCGGTGGCCGAGCGGCTGCTGCTGCGCGGCGCCGACAAGGACACCGTGGTCTGGGACTCCTGGCGCCGGGACGACGGCACCTGGGAGGTGCTGCTGGTCTACCGGGTGGCCGGGGAGATCCACTCGGCGAACTGGTCCTACGACCCGCCCCGCCGGCTGGTGCAGGCGGTGGACGACGAGGCGCGGATGCTGATCGGCGAGACCGATGACGCGGTCGCCGTGCAGGAGCCCAGCTCCCCGTTCGTCCCGCGGATCGCCCGACTCCCCCGCGACCGGCCGCTGGACCGCGCCCTGGACCGCCAGATCGAGCGTCCGGCCGCCCCGGTGCCGCTGCCCTCGGCCGAGCCGGACGAGGAGCCGGAGCGGGACTCGCTGACCAGCCTGCTGGAGGCGGTGCCCAGCTTCCGGGGCGACCTGGTGGTGCCCGAACGACCGGCCGCGGACCACTCCGTGACCTCGGTGGCCGAGCCGGACGAGGCCGAGGAGGCGGAGGAACCGCCCGCCCCGGCCGCCTCGGCGGGCGCCGGTTCGGCGTACGCGGATGTGCTGATGCCGCGGGCGGTGAGCGGTCACCGCGACCGGCTGACCGGCACCACCGACCGGCAGGCCGAGGCCGACGGCGTCCGCCCGGGCCGCCGGGCCGCGGTGCCCAGCTGGGACGAGATCGTCTTCGGCACCCGCCGCAAGAAGCAGGAGTAGCCAGCCGTACCGCCCGCCGTACCGTTCCTGCGGCTCCTGCCGCCGTACCGTTCCTGCTGCCTCTGCGACCGCCGCCGCCCCACCGAGGGGTCGGCGGCGGTCGCACGTCCGGACCCGAGGCCTGAGAGGCACCCCCGGACGCCCGGAAGACCGCCCCTGGTCGGCCACCACTGCGGTCGCACGCCCGGACCGTGCCCGGCCGCGGCCGCGCCGACGGGCCCGCGGGCGACCGCCCGCCCGAGCCGTACCCGGCCGCCGTCGACCGCGGCCCGGGGCTCCCGGCGACCGCACGCCCGGACCCAACCCGGCAGCCGCCACCCCCGACCGAGACGGCGGCAGTCACGCCTCCTGACCGAGGACTGGGAGGCACCCCCGGCCGAGGACTGGGAGGCACCCCCGGACCGAAGCCCGGGGGAGGCGGCCCCGCGCCGGCCACCGGCGGTCTCCGCCCGAACCGCGCCCGGCCACAGCCCCGCCGACAGGCCCGCAGCGACCGCACGTGCGGGCCGCACCCGGCCGCTGCCAGCCGCGGCCCGGGCCCAGCCATCGGCGGTCACGCCTTCGGACCCGACGCCTCAGGTATCAGCCGCGGTCCGGGCCGGTGGCGACGGGCCGGGCCGGGTCGCCGCACCACTCCGACCACGACCCCGCGTACAGCGCCGCCGGAATGCCCGCGACCTCCAGGGCCAGTACCTGCTGGGCGGCCGAGACCCCCGAGCCGCAGTAGACGCCCACCTCGGCCGCGTCGGTCGCGCCCAGCCGCTTGAAGCGGTCCGCGAGTGCCTCCGCCGGCAGGAACCGCCCGTCCGGGCCGAGGTTCTCGGTGGTCGGCGCGGAGACCGCGCCCGGGATGTGCCCGGCCACCGGGTCGATCGGCTCGGTCTCGCCCCGGTAGCGCTCCCCCGCCCGGGCGTCCAGCAGCAGCCCCGAACGGGCCAGCGCGGCCGCCGCGTCGGCGTCCAGCAGGGGCAGGCCACCCGGCTCCGGTACGAAGTCCCCTGCCTCGGCGGGATCCGCCGGCCCCGTGGAGAGGGGCTGCCCCTCCTCCAGGGGACCGTCCCAGGCCGGGAGGCCGCCGTCCAGCACCCGGACGTCCGGGTGGCCCGCCCAGCGCAGCAGCCACCAGGCGCGGGCGGCGCCCCAGCCCGGCCCGTCGTCGTAGACGACCACCGGGCGGTCCGCGCGGACCCCGGCGCGCCGCATGGCCGCGCCGAACGCGCCGGGCTCGGGCAGCGGATGGCGGCCGCCCGCGCCGGGCGGCGCGGCGAGTTCGGCGTCCAGGTCGACGAAGACGGCTCCGGGCAGATGGCCCGCCTCGTACAGCGGGCGGCCGGGCGGGCCGCCGAACCGGTACCGGACGTCCAGCAGGACCGGCGGCCGTGCCCCGGCCACCGCGCGGCCGAGTTCCTGCGCCGAGATGAGCGGGCCCGTGCCCGTGATCGCGTTCATGCCGCCATCCTCGCCCAGCCGAGGGGTCCGGCGGGAGCCCCCTCCCCCTCGCGGATCCGGGGCGCGGCGGGGCGGCCTGAGGGGGCGTGCGGTACGGATCCGGGCGCCCCCGGCCGGTGAGGCGGCCGTCAGGGGGCGTGGTCGGCCCAGGGGGCGGGAGGGCGCGTACGGGGGGCGTGCGGCGGCGGACACACCCGGGGGTGGCGGGCCGTGGGACGGATGGTCTGCGGGAAATCGGGCATCCTCCTGCGGGATCGCGCCAAACCCCGGCGCGGCCGGGGCGCACCGCGCGGTCGCCGGTGCCAGCATCGGACGGGGTACGGAGCAGGTGTCCCCCCGGCCGGCCTTGGCGCGGCCGCCGCGGCGCCCCACGTCCCCGCACGGCCACCACGATGGTCCGAGGAGAGAGTCACGATGACCCAGGCGGTTCGGCGCAGTCCCGGTACACCCTGCTGGGTGAGTCTGATGGTGCGGCGGTTCGACGCGGCGGAGGAGTTCTACGGGGCGCTGTTCGGCTGGCGGTTCGAGCCCGGCCCCCAGCAGCTGGGGCCCTACGCCCGCGGGTTGCTCGACGGCCGGGAGGTGGCGGGGATCGGCCGGCTGCCGGCGGACCGGGACCTGCCGACGGCGTGGACGCCGTACCTCGCCTCGGACGACGCCGGGGCCACCACCTCCTCGGTCCGCTACAGCGGCGGCACGGTGGCCGTGGGCCCGCTGAACGCGGGCGACGCCGGGCGGATGGCGATCTGCTCCGATCCGGCGGGCGCGGTCTTCGGGGTGTGGCAGGCCGCCGCGCACACCGGCGCCGCGGTGGCCGGGGAGCCCGGCACCCCGGTCTGGAACGAGCTGCTGACCTGGGAGACCGAGTCGGTGGGCAAGTTCTACCGGTCGGTCTTCGGCTATGAGCTGGAGCCGGCCGGCGCCGCGGACCCGGCCTCGGACCCGGACGTGGTGACCCTGCGGGTGGCGGACCGCCCGGTCGCCTCCCTGCACGGCCTCGGCAGAGCCCTGCCCCGTGACCGCGGGGCGCACTGGATGACCTGGTTCGAGGTCGAGGACACCGACACGGCCGCGCACCGGGTGACCGAACTGGGCGGCCGGCTGGTCCGCCCGCCCGAGGACACCCCGGCCGGACGGTCCGCCATCGTCGCCGACCCCGAGGGTGCGGTCTTCACCCTCGTACGCTCGGCCGGGCGCTGACCGGGCGCTGACCGGCGGACGCCTCCGCCCCGGTGCCGGGGCGGAGGCGTCCAGGGTCCGGCGATCAGGAGACGGTCAGCATCTTCGCCCTGCTGGGCACCCCTTCCGCGTCGAGGGCGAAGAGCATATAGGTGCCCGGCAGGGCGGTGCCGGGATCGGCGGGGATGTCCAGCTCGTAGGTGGTGGCACCGCCGGTGGGGCGGAAGATGAGCGGGACGCGGCGCTGGTCGTTGTCGGTGGAGTGGGTGGCCGCGCCCGCGCGGACCAGGGCGAAGGACCGCACGGGGGCGTCCGTGGTCAGGGTGAGGGTGGTGCCGAGGCGTGCGGTGGCGGGCACCGTGGAGGTGATCCCCGGCCGGGTCTTCTCCGTGCCGTCGGGGTTGAGGAGGTACGGCGGGGTGAAGATCGCGCCGTCGGAGTGGTTGGTGGCGCAGTCGCCGCACAGCCCGCCGCCACCGGTGAAGACCCGCCCGTCGGGCAGGAGGTTGGCGACGCTGTGGTAGTTGCGGGGGACGGCCATGGCGGCGAGGGGGGTGAAGGTGCCGGTGGCCGGGTCCCAGAGTTCCGGTGTCATCACCGAGCCGGCGTCGCTGAACGGCACCGGCCGGGACTGGCCGCCGAAGACGGCGACCTTGCCGTCGGGCAGCACGACGCTGTTGGCGAACGCACGGGGCTGGCGCATGTCCCCGGTGCGCGCGGAGACGGGCGTCTCGCCCCGGGCGTCGACGGTGTAGGCCCGCGCGGTGGCGTCGACGTTCTCATAGGCGGTGGCGCCGCCGAGGGTGAGCAGCCGGCCGGTGTCGTAAGGGACGGCGTTGCCGTTCATCGCGTCGGCGCTGTCGGCCCGGGTGCCGGCCGGGGTGATGGTGCCGTCCCCGGTGGTGGTGATCCAGTTGAGCTGCCTGCTCGGACCGGCGTGCAGCACCCGGCCGTTCGGCATGGCGTGCAGCCACTGGTGGTTGTCGGCGCGGTAGGCCCCGCGCGGGTCGGCGGTCATGGTGGTGGTGACGGGCACCCCGGGCAGCTTCCGCCACTGGCCGGTGGCCGGGTTCCACACCTCGGCGTGCTTGCCGCCCTCGCCGCCGCTCCATGATCCGCCGAGGACGAAGGCCTCGCCGCTGGAGAGCAGGGTCATCGCCTGGTAGCCGCGGGGGATGTTCATGTCCGCCGTCGAGGTCCACGCGTCGGTGTACGGGTCGTAGACGCTGGCGCGCTGGGAGTTGCTGCCGCCGGTGACCAGGACCCGGCCGTCGGCGAGGAGGGCGGTGCCGGGGCAGAACATGTCGTGCCCGGTGTTGTCGGTCCGGCGCTGGCTGACCTGACCGGTGGTGAGGTCCATGACGGCGGTCTGGGTGTAGCCGTTGCTCCCGCCGAAGCGGTCGATGGCGTACGCGGACCAGGCGAGCAGTTTGTTGTTGGGCAGTACGGCGGTGGCCACCGGCACCAGGGGGAACCCGGTGACCCGTCCCCAGGCTCCGGCGGTGGCCGGATCGGCCGGGGCCCCCACGCGGATCTCGGCCGCCGAACTCCACGGTCCCCGGCCGCCGGCCTCGGTGGTCGCGGTCAGCCGGACGTAGCGGGCGGTGACCGGCCGGGTGAAGGTGGCGCCCTTCACGGAGCTGTCGTCCCGCCAGGTGCCGGATGCCACGGGGGCGCCGAAGGTCGTGCCGTCGGTGCTGGTGGTGACGGTGTAGGCGCCGATGCGGCCGTTTCCGCCGTCATGGCGGGGCTCGTAGGTGAGGGAGGCGACGGTCTGATCGCGCTTCATGTCCAGGGTGATGTGGTGCGGCAGCGGCGCGGGGGTGGCCCGGTAGCGGCTGTGCCAGAGGGTGGTGCTGCGGCCGTCGAGGACGTTGGCGGCCTTGTTGTCGCTCGCGGCCGTCTCCTCGTCGCTCGCGCTCGCGGTCCAGCCGGTGCGCGGCAGGTCGACGGTGGGGGCGCCGGCGCCCGGGTCGCCGAGGAGGTCGAGCTCGGCGGCCGAGGACCACGGCCCGCGTCCGCCGGCCTCGCTGGTCGCGGTGAGCCGGAGGTAACGGGCGCCCTGGGGGGCGAAGCTGAGCGTCTTGACGGTGGCGTCGTCGGCGAGGGTGCCGGTGGCCACGGGGGCGCCCCAGGTGGTGCCGTCGGTGCTGAGACGGATGGTGTACTGCCCGATCCGGCCGTTGGGGCTCTGGGTGCGCGGCCGGTAGACGACCGCGGAGACCACGGCGGCCTTGCCCATGTCGACGGTGAGGTGGTGG
This sequence comes from Streptomyces sp. NPDC046887, assembly GCF_040644755.1. Lineage (NCBI taxonomy): Bacteria > Bacillati > Actinomycetota > Actinomycetes > Kitasatosporales > Streptomycetaceae > Streptomyces > Streptomyces sp. NPDC046887. Next base: position 143,868 of record NZ_JBEYXH010000006.1, on the reverse strand, counting down.
GGCAGCGGGGCCGCCGTGCCACCGGACCACCTGCTGTGCCAGATGGTGGCGGGATCGCCGTCCAGGACGTTGGCCGCGCGGCCGTCCTCGCGTGCCGTCTCCTCGTCGCTCGCGGTCACCGTCCACCCGGTGCGCGGCAGGGTCGGGGCGAGGGGCTCCATCGCGGCGGCGGGTGCGGCCCCGTGGTGGGGCGCGGACGGCGGCGCGCTCCCCCACGGGGTGGGTACGGGCGGTGCGCCGGCCCCGGCCGCCCCGCTCGGGGTGCCGAGCAGCGGCACCAGCGCCAGGGCCAGCGCGACGGCGGCGAACAGGATCAGCCAGCGGGCGAGCGCCGGGGAGCCGGTCGGGATACGGGGTAAACGTCTGTCTCCGGGCGTCACGGAGCCTCCGATGGGCCGGGGTGTCCCCCGTACGGGCGTACGGGGGGACGTCACAGTGACAGGCGTGCGACGCGCTGTAAACGGCGCGCCATCGGGGCGTTGCCGTGTCATGGACCTTTCGGGTATGGCGAAGCGCCGGAGATCGGGGAAGGGCCGACCATGCGGAGGGTGGGGATGGGGAAGACGACCGGGAAAGGCCGGACGGCGGCACAGCTCGCGTCGGGCCTGGTGGGGCTGACGGCGTACGGGGTGGTGGTCGGCGCGCTGATCGGGGACCCGGGCGAACGGCTCGCCACCGGGCTGATCATGGGCGGGGCAACGTTACTGCTCGGGGTGGTGGCGGGGATCGTGGTCTGGGTGCGGGAGGGCCGCCGGGCGCGGGGGTTCGGCCTGAGCACCGGGCGGTTTCTGCGGATCGGCTGGGAGATCCGGCGCGGGAGGCTGCCGGAGGATCCGTACGAGCGGCCGGCCGTGGTCGAGAGTGTCGCCCGGCAGCGCCGCAGTCTGGACCAGCACCGGTACACCTGGTACCGGTGGACCTGGGCCGGCGCCGCCGTACTGTTCCTGCTCAACGGCGTCATCTCACTGCGGTCCGAGGACTACCCCTCAGCCGCGCTGTATCTGTCGCTGACCCTGCTGATGTCCTCCACCCCGTTCACCATGCGCCGTCTGCACCGCCGACTGGCCTCGGTCGAGCGGGCGTTGGCGGCGGCCGACCGGCGCGAGGCCGCCCGGTGAGCGGTCACCCCATCCCCGTACCGGCGCAGGTCAGCCGCCGTTGACCGGGAGCACGTCCGGGGAGAGGGCGCCGGCCCGGGCGGAGGCGCTGGTCATGCGGCGGCGGTGGTGCCGGCGGCAGAGCACCTCGTAACCGATCTCCTCCGCTGAGCGGTTGACGTCGCCGACGACGACCTGGGCGCCCTCGACCACCATCCGCCCGCCCACGGTGCGGGCGTTGTGGGTGGCGCGGGCGCCGCACCAGCACAGGGCCTCGACCTGGAGCTGCTCGATGCGGTCGGCGAGCTCGATCAGCCGCTGGGAGCCGGGGAACAGCTTGGTGCGGAAGTCCGTGGTGATGCCGAAGGCGTAGACGTCCATCCCGAGGTCGTCCACCACCCGGGCCAGTTGGTCGATCTGCCCGGGGTCGAGGAACTGGGCCTCGTCGGCGATCACATAGTCGCAGCGGCCGCCCTGGGAGAGATGGGCCACCAGATACCCGTACAGGTCCAGTCCCTCACCGGCCTCCACCGCGTCGGTGACCAGGCCGAGCCGGGAGGAGAGTTTGCCCTCGCCGGCCCGGTCGTCCCGGGTGAAGATCATGCCCTGGAGTCCGCGCGCGGAGCGGTTGTGCTCGATCTGCAGAGCCAGTGTGCTCTTTCCGCAGTCCATCGTGCCGGAGAAGAAGACCAGCTCGGGCATGGGGTGGTGACGGCCTTTCACGTACGGGAGGGGGAGAGAAGGGGAGACGGGGGCTCAGGTGCGGACTTCGAGGAGGGGGACGAACTGCTCGGCCGGGGTCATCGAGCCGTGCACCCCGACCATCGCGGACTCGTTGGGCTCGTTGACCGACGCGGTGATGATCACGTCGTCGTGCGCGGCGGCGACCACATCGCCGATCCGGCCGTACACCCGCTCGTCCACCACCGGCCCGAACCAGCCCGCCGCGATCGCCTCGTCGCGGCCGGCCACCCAGAACTGCTCGCCCAGCACCTCCCGCCAGCAGGCGAGGACATCGGCCTGGGCGCCCGGGACGGCGTACACATGCCGGGCCCGGCCCTCGCCGCCCAGCAGGGCGACCCCGGCGCCCAGCTCCCAGTCCTCGTCGAAGTCGATCCTGGACCGCTCGTCGAAGGGGATGTCCACCATGCCGTGGTCGGCGGTGATGTAGAGGGCCGAGCGGGGCGGCAACTGCTCGGCGAGGCGCTGGGCGAGCCGGTCCACGGTCATCAACTGGCCGCGCCAGGCGTCGGAGTCGATCCCGAAGCGGTGCCCGCTGCCGTCGACCTCGCTGTAGTACGTGTAGACCAGCGCGCGGTCGGCGGCGCCGAGCAGCTCGGCGGAGAGGTCCATCCGGTCCTCGCCGGTGAGCCGCCCGTGAAACGTTCCGCCACTGAGCGCGACCTTGGTGAGCGGGGTGGTCTCGAAGGTCGGCGAGGACACCTGGGCGGTGTGCACCCCGGCGGCGTCGGCGAGCTGGAAGACGGTGGGGTACGGCTGCCAGACGTGCGGCGGGGTCCAGGGCTTCCAGCGGAGCTGGTTCATCAGCTCGCCCGTGGCCGGGTCGCGGACCGTGTAGCCGGGCAGCCCGTGCTCGCCGGGGGCGAGGCCGGTGCCGACCGAGGCCAGCGAGGTGGCGGTGGTGGCGGGGAAGCCGGCGGTGATCGGCCGGCCGGTGCCACCCCGGGAGCCGGCCAGCAGCGAGTGCAGGAAGGGCGCGTACGCGCGGTGGTCCTGGATCTGCTGCCAGCCGAGCCCGTCGATCAGGAAGACGCAGGCCCGGTCGGCCGGGGTCAGCTCGGCGATCCGGGGCTGGAAGCCGGGCAGTTCCAGACCGGCGGCGACGGTCGGCAGCAGATCGGCGAGCGAACCGGTGCCGTAGGCGGGGACGGGCGCGGTGGCCGGCGCGAGCGGGACCGGGTCGTCCGGCCAGGCGGCGGCCGGGTGGGCGGGCTGGGCCATCAGCGGGTGGCCGCGGTGGCCTCGGAGAGCGCCTGGGCGAAGGCGAGCGCCTGGCGGACGGTCTCCGGTCCGTCGCCCGCCTCGCTGACCCGCAGGCTCAGGTCGTCGGCGGTGGAGTTGCCGGTGTAGCCGTGGTCGGCGTCGCAGTTGGGGTCGCCGCAGGCCGCGGGCTCCAGGTCGATCCGGGAGACGGCGCCCCAGCCGATGGTGAGCACCACCTCGCGGGGCAGGGTGCCGGGGGCGTAGGACTCCGGGTTGGCCACCACCCGGCTGAGCACCACCGAGGAGATCCGGCCGAGCTTGACGGACTCGGTGGAGGTGGTGGCGTACGGGGTCGGGGAGCTGGTGTCCGCGTTCTGCTCGTCGGTGTGGCTGACGATGAAGCGGGTGGAGGTCAGGACGAGGACGGTGACATGCCGGCGGACCTCGTTGGCGTCGAAGGTGGTCTCCTGGTGGACCAGGTACGAGGCGATCGGCTCGCCGCCGATGGCCGCCTCCACGGCCTCGGCCACAAGGGCCGGGTAGTAGCCGCTGCGCTCGATCGCCGCGCGCAGCCCCTGGGTCGTCGTACCGGTCTTCGCCATGGGGACCATCCTACGGGGGGCCGGTGGCGCTCCGGGACGGCCGTGTACCGGCGCCCCTGCGGGCCTGGTCAGTAGCTGGGCAGCCGGCGGGGACCGAGGTCGCCGAGCGCCGGGGCCGGGGCGAGCCGGACGGTGGCGCCGAGCACCGACAGGCCCCGGGGCGCCACGATCACCGGTTCCAGGGCCACCGAGACGATCTCGGGGTGGTCGTGGACCAGCCGGGACACCCTCAGCAGCAGCTCCTCCAGGGCGGCGGTGTCCACCGGGGCGGAGCCCCGCCAGCCGAAGAGCAGCGGGGCGGTGCGCAGCGAGCGGATCTGCTCGGCCACGTCCCGGTCGGTGGCGGGCACCAGCCGGTGCGCCATGTCGCCGAGCAGTTCGGAGGGGGCGCCGGCCAGGCCGAAGGAGAGGACGGCGCCGACCGCCGGGTCGATGGCGGCGCGGACCACGGTGTCCACGCCCCGGGGCACCATGGCCTGGACGACCGGCTGGAGCTCGGCCGGTTTGCCCAGGGCCTCGGTCAGCTCCCGGTAGGCGGTGCGCAACTGCTCCTCGCCGGCCAGGTCGAGGCGCACCCCGCCGAGGTCGGGGCGGTGGCGAAGGTGCGGGGCGGTGGTCTTCAGGGCGACCGGGTAGCCGAGCCGCCGGGCGGCGTCCACCGCCTCGTCGGGGGTGGGCGCGGGCAGCACCGGCTGTACGGGGACCCCGTAGCGCCCGAGCAGTTCGCCGGCGCCCTCCGGGGTGAGCGTGATGCCGCGCTCGTCCACCTCGGGGGTCAGGGCGCGCTCGATCTGGGCGGCGGCCCCGCCCTCGTCGATGCCCTCGTACTCGGGGACGCGCCCGGGGTCGGCGGCCTGCCGGCGCCAGCCCGCGTACCGTACGGCCTCGGCCAGCGCCCGGACGGCCCGCTCGGCGGCGGGGTAGGCGGGGATGCGGTGGCCGGGGGCTTCCGGGGCGGGGGCTGCTGGTGGAGCGGTTTCGGTCGTACGGACGGCTGCGGGGGCGGCCTCGGGTGTCCCGGGCGGGGGCGGGGCGGTGCTGGTGGCGGAGGCCAGGGCGTCGGCGAGGGCGCCCATCTCGACATGGACCACGACCACCGGCTTGGCCGGGGCGGTGGCGGCCGCCTGGCGCAGCGCCTCGGCCAGTACCTCGCCGCCGTCCGCCGACTCGCTCACCCCGCCCCCGTAGCCGCCCCGATGCCCGTCCGACCCCTCGGCGACCCAGGGGATGGCGGTGACCACCACCGCGTCGCAGGACTCGTCGTGCAGCGCCTCGGTGAGCCCGGCGCGGAAGTCCTCCGGGGTGGCGGAGGTGGTCAGATCGCGGGGGCGCAGCGGGCGCAAGCCCTCGGTGAGGCAGGCGTCGTAGGCGAGCAGGCCCAGCGACTCGGAGTTGCCCAGGATGGCCACCCGGGGCCCGGCCGGCAGCGGCTGCCCGGCCAGCAGCAGTCCGGCGTCCACCAGTTCGGTGACCGTGTCGACCCGGATCACCCCGGCCTGGCGGAGCAGCGCGGCGACGGTGGTGTGCGGGATACGGGTGGCGGGGACGGCGTGGCCGGGCGGGGCGCTGCCGGAGTGGCGGCCGCCCTTGACCACGACGACCGGTTTCACGGCGGCGGTGCGGCGGGCGAGCCGGGTGAACTTGCGGGGGTTGCCGATCGACTCCAGATAGAGCAGGACCACATCGGTGTCCGGGTCCTCGTACCAGTACTGAAGGATGTCGTTGCCGGAGACGTCGGCGCGGTTGCCGGCGGAGACGAAGGCCGACAACCCGGCGCCGCGCCGGTGCAGTCCGGCGAGCAGGGCGATGCCGATGGCCCCGGACTGGGTGAAGAGCCCGATCCGGCCGGGGGCGGGCGGGTGCGGGGCCAGCGAGGCGTTGAGCCGGACGGCGTCGGCGGTGTTGATCACCCCGAAGGCGTTTGGGCCGATGATCCGCATCCCGTACGAGCGGGCCTGGCGGACCAGCGCGCGCTGCCGCTCCCTGCCCTCGGCGCCCTGCTCGGCGTATCCGGCGGAGAGCACCACCAGCCCCTGGACGCCGTGCTCGCCGCAGTCGGCGACGGCCTCGGGGACCCGTTCGGCGGGGACGGCGACCACGGCGAGGTCCACCGGGTGGCCGATGTCGCCGACGGTGGGGAAGGCGGGCACGCCGTCGAGGGCGGAGGGGCCGGCGAGCGCGGAGTTCACCGCGTACAGCCGGCCGGTGTAGCCGCCGTCCAGGAGGTTGCGCAGCACGGTGCGGCCCACTCCGCCGGGGCGCCGGCCGGCGCCGATGACGGCGACCGAGCCGGGGGCGAGCAGCCGCTGCACGGAGCGGGCCTCGGCGCGCTGCTCCCGGGCGCGCTGCACGGCGAGAGAGCGGTCGGTGGGCTCCAGGTCGAGGTGGAGCCGGACGGCCCCGTCGGCGAAGCTGCGCTTCTGGGTGTACCCGGCGTCGGTGAACACCTTGATCATCTTGGTGTTGGCCGGCAGCACCTCGGCCGCGAACCGCCGGATGCCGCGCTCCCGGGCGACGGCGCCGATGTGCTCCAGCAGCGCGGAGGCGACCCCGCGCCCCTGGTGGGCGTCCTGCACCAGGAAGGCGACCTCCGCCTCGTCGGCGGGGGCGGTCGCGGGCATGCCGTCGGCGTCGATCCGGTCGTAGCGGACGGTGGCGATGAACTCGCCCCCGACGGTCATGGCCAGGCCCACCCGGTCGACGTAGTCGTGGTGGGTGAAACGGTGCACGTCCTTGGCCGAAAGCCGGGGGTATGGTGCGAAGAACCGGTAGTACTTCGACTCGTCCGAGACCTGCTCGTAGAAGCTGACCAGCCGGTCCGCGTCCTCGGCGGCGATCGGCCTGATCCGGGCGGTGCCGCCGTCCCGCAGCACCACGTCGGCCTCCCAGTGGTCGGGGTAGGCGTGCTCCGGCCGCTCCCCATCCCGCTGGCCTTGGTCCTGCTGGTCCGACGGCTTCCGCATGGGCCCCAGGGTACGGCCCGGGGGCCTGGCGGACAGAGCCCCGGGACGGCACCCCCGCCACGGCGCGGGCACCTCGGCGGGCATGAGAGACTGACGAACGACAACTGGTCTAGACAACCTCTAGACACCCTGGACACCGCACGACCCGAAGGGCAACACCATGGCTGAGCGCCGCGTCAACATCGGCTGGGCCGAGGGCCTGCACGCCCGCCCCGCCGCGATCTTCGTCCGGGCCGCCACCTCGGCGGGCGTCCCGGTCACCATCGCCAAGGGCGACGGCGCCCCGGTCAACGCCGCCTCGATGCTCGGTGTGCTCGGTCTGGGCGCGCAGGGCGGCGAGGAGGTCGTGCTCGCCTCGGACGCGGAGGGCGCGGACGCCGCCCTGGATCGGCTGGCGAAGCTGGTCTCCGAGGGGCTGGACGAGGCCCCCGAGACCGTCTGACCCGCCCTTCCGATCCCGGGTCCCCCAGCGGGGCCCGCTCCGGAACCGAACGAGCCGCACCCTCCCCGACCACGAGGGGTGCGGCTCTTCGCCTTTCCCACACCGGGAATTTCCTCGTGCATTCCGCCGCAGAATTACCGCGCGTTCACGCAAGGAGCGGGAAGGCAGGGGAAATCACCGGGATTCCCGGTGGCACCGGTGCGCACACGCCGACTCGCTTCTGCATACGGCCGACCCGGCTTCGTATACGTCCCGACTCCGTTTGTACGCCGCCCGCGTTAAGTGCGGACGCCGACGGTGTTGACGGGATGTTGCGAAGTCCTCACCCGCCCGGCGGGCCGCCGGGGCGCGGGGATCCGCAGCCGGTGCGCGCCGGCCAGCCGCTCCACGTGCTGGGCGGTCAGCGCCCGCGCCCGCTCGGCGTCGCCGCGCGCCACCGCGTCCACGATGGCGCCGTACTCGGCCCAGACCTCCCCCGGCCGGGCCGGCTGCTCGACCGCGTACATCCAGGCGATCTTCTGCCGCAGCTGGGTGAGCAGCGCGGTGAGCGCCGGGCTGCCGGAGGCCTGGGCCAGCGTCCCGTGGAACCAGCCGGCCAGCGGCCGCAGATCCTCGCCCCGGCCGGCTCGGGCGCGCTCCTGCCCGAGCCGGACCAGCCCGCGCAGCACCTTCAGATGGGCCTCGGTACGCCGCCGGGCGGCCCGCGCGGCACCCAGTGGCTCCACCAGCAGCCGCACCTCCAGCAGGTCGGCGGCCTCCTGCTCGGTGGGTTCGGCGACACAGGCGCCGGCGTGCCGGCGGGTGGTGACGAACCCCTCCGACTCCAGGGTGCGCAGCGCCTCGCGCACCGGGACCCGGGAGACGCCGTAGCGGCGGGCGAGCTGCTCCTCGGTGAGCCGGCCGCCGCGCTCGAACACTCCGGTGATGATGTCGTCGCGGATCGCCGTGCACACCGAGTGCGCCGGAACACGCATCACGAACCTCCCAGGTAATCCACGGCGGGCCGCGTGAAACACACCCGCCTCGCGGCCGCAATTCATGCCGGGGCCGTTCCCGTTTCCCCCGACTCTATGGCAGCCCGCCGGGAATTCCGACACCCCGGCGACACCCCGGCCGGTGAACCGGCCGAATTCCGCAGGCAGTTCCTGGTGGCACACGAAGGCCCCGGTTCCATCGAACCGGGGCCTTCGGAAGGTGTACGGGGGCGTGCGGCTCAGAGGCTGACGCCGTGCGAGCGGAGGTACGCCACGGGGTCGATGTCCGAGCCGTAGTCCGCGCCGGTGCGGGCCTCGAAGTGCAGGTGCGGGCCGGAGCTGTTGCCGGTGGAACCGGCCAGGCCTATCTGCTGGCCCGGGGTGACGCTCTGGCCGACCGAGACGCTGAGCTGGGAGAGGTGGCCGTACTGGGTGTAGGTGCCGTCGTTCATCCGGATCACCACGTTGTTGCCGTACGCGCCGCCCCAGCCGGCCTCGACGACGGTGCCCGCGCCCACGGAGACGACCTGGGTGCCGGAGGCCGCGTGGAAGTCGATGCCGGTGTGGCTGCCGGAGGACCACATGCCGCCGCCGGCCTGGTACGAGGTGCTCACATACGAGCCGGCCACCGGCGACTGGAAGGAGTTGAGCCGCTTGCGCTCGGCCTCGCGCTCGGCGCGCTCCTTGGCCTCGCGGTCGGCGCGCTCCTTGGCGTCACGGGCCGCCTTGAACCGGAGCTCGGCCTTGCGGATGGACTCGGCCTCGGCCTTGGCCTGGGCGTCCGCCTTGGCGGCGTCCTCGGTGGCCTCCAGCTGCTGGGCCTGGGCCTGGGCGCCGACCCGCTCGGCGATGACGTCCGTGGTGACGGCCTGGTTCAGACCGGTATCGGCCAGATCCGGCATGGAGTGCGGCAGTTCCGTGTCGGCGGCGAACGCCGGGGAGGCGAGCGAGCCGATCACTCCACCGCCGGCCAGCGCGGCGATACCGGCGGCCTGCGCACCCTTGCGGGTCAGAACGTTCGTACGGCTGGGGGCGCGGTGCTTCCCGGTGGCACGGGTGAACGCCATGAAGCGGCTGGTCCTTTCCTTCCCTCTCGCCTACCGGGTTAGCTGACGGGTTCGGAGCAGGAAGGTCTCCTACGGGCCCCTCCGCCTAACGGCGAAGGCACCCGATTCACCCCAGGGGACTGTGGGTCCCCGGCTCCCCAGGCTCGCGCCTGACGGGGACTCGGCGATCGCTGTCCGATGCCGCGGATGCGGCGGATGCAGCGGGCGGACAGCGCATCAGACGCTAAGCGTCCGATCTTTCAATATCCAAATGGTCTCGGCCTTTTGTTGCGCACGCCACACCGCCAAGCCGCCCCCTCCCTACCAATCCGGACAAACGACCGGACCCCGGCACCCACTTCGGAGTACCGGGGTCCGCTTGCCGAGAGGTCGGATCGACCTGTCCGTGGGCCGGACGGGAGGGTCAGCTGCGGACGACCGTCACCGCGCCGAGACCGAGCGCCTCCACGGGCTCCTTGATCTGCGCCGCGTCACCGACCAGCACGGTGACCAGCCGGTCCACCGGGAAGGCGCTGACGACCGCCGCGGTGGCCTCCACCGTGCCCGTCGCGGCGAGCGCGGCGTACAGCTGGGCCTGGTAGTCGTCGGGGAGGTGCTGCTCCACCTGGTCGGCCAGAGTGGCGGCGACGGAGGCGGCCGTCTCGTACTTCAACGGCGCCACACCCACGAGGTTCTGCACCGCCACATCCCGCTCGGGGTCGGTCAGGCCCTCGGCGGCCAGGGTGCGCAGCACCTTCCACAGGTCGTCCAGCGCCGGGCCGGTGTTGGGGGTGTCCACCGAGCCGCTGATGGCCAGCATCGCCGCGCCCACGCCCTCCGGGCCGGAGCGCAGCACCTGGCTGAACGCCCGTACGCCGTAGGTGTAGCCCTTCTCCTCGCGCAGCACCCGGTCCAGCCGCGAGGTCAGGGTGCCGCCCAGGCAGTAGGTGCCGAGCACCTGGGCCGGCCAGACCCGGTCGTGCCGGTCCGGGCCGACCCGGCCGATCAGCACCTGGGTCTGGACGGCGCCGGGGCGGTCCACGATGACAACCCGGCCGGTGTCGTCGGCGGTCACCGGCGGCATGGTGCGCGGGGCGCCGGCGTTCCCGGTCCAGTCGCCGAGGGTGTCGGCGAGGACGGCGTCCAGGTCGGTCCCGTCCAGGTCGCCGACCACGACCGCGGTGGCGGTCGCCGGGCGGACATGGGCCTCGTAGAAGGCGCGCACCGCGGCGGCGTCGATCCCGGCCACCGACTCCTCGGTGCCCTGGCGGGGGCGGGACATCCGGGAGTCGGCCGGGAACAGCTCCTTGGAGAACTGGATGGCGGCCCGGCGGCCCGGGTTGGCGTTCTCGTGCGGGATCTCGTCCAGCCGGTTGCGCACCAGGCGCTCGACCTCGCCCGCCTCGAAGGCGGGGGCGCGCAGGGCCTCGGCGACCAGCCCGAGGGCCTTGCCGAGCCGGGAGACCGGGACCTCCAGGGAGACCCGGACGCCGGGGTGGTCGGCGTGCGCGTCGAGGGTGGCGCCGCACTTCTCCAGCTCGGCGGCGAACTCCTCGGCGGAGTGCTTGTCGGTGCCCTCGGAGAGCGCCCGGGCCATGATGGTGGCCACGCCCTCCAGTCCAGCCGGCTCGGCGTCCAGCGGGGCGGCCAGCGACAGCTCCACGGCGACGACCTGCTGGCCGGGGCGGTGGCAGCGCAGCACGGTCAGGCCGTTGTCCAGCGTGCCGCGCTCGGGGGCGGGGAAGGCCCACGGCTTCGCGGCGCCCGGCTGGGGCTGCGGGTGGAACTCCATGGACGTCAGGGACTCGGCGGTCTCACTCACTTGTCCGCCCCCACTTCCTGCTCGGCACCGATGCTGTCGTTCGTGTCGTCCTGCTCGTCGGCCTCGGCGGCCAGCGGCTCGTAGACCAGGACGGCGCGGTTGTCGGGGCGCAGCCGGGCCTCGGCGACCGCCCGCACCTCCTCCGGGGTGATGTCCAGGACCCGCTGGACGGCGGTGAGCGCCAGCTGCGGGTCGCCGAACAGCACCGCGTACCGGCACAGTTCGTCGGCGCGCCCGGCGACGGTGCCGAGCCGGTCCAGCCACTCGCGCTCCAGCTGGGCCTGGGCGCGCTCCATCTCGTCGGGGGTGGGCCCCTCGGCGGCGAACCGGGCCAGTTCCTCGTCGACGGCGGTCTCGATGTCGGGGACCTCGACGCCGCCGGAGGTCTTCACGTCCAGCCAGCCGAGCGAGGGCGCGCCGGCCAGGCGCAGCAGCCCGAAGCCGGCCGCGACGGCGGTGCGGTCTCGGCGCACCAGGCGGTTGTGCAGCCGGGAGGAGTCGCCGCCGCCGAGGACGGTGAGGGCGAGGTCGGCCGCGTCGCACTCGCGGGTGCCGTCCTGCGGCAGCCGGTAGGCGGCCATCAGGGCGCGGGCCGGGACCTCGGCCTCCACCACCTCGCGCAACTGGGCGCCGATGGTGTCGGGCAGGGAGCCGTCCCGGGGCGGCTGCTTGCCGTCGTGCGAGGGGATGGAGCCGAAGTAGCGCTCGACCCAGGCGAGGGTCTGCTCGGGGTCGATGTCGCCGACCACCGACAGCACCGCGTTGTTGGGCGCGTAGTAGGTGCGGAAGAACTCCCGCGCGTCCTCCAGCGTGGCCGCGTCCAGGTCGGCCATCGAGCCGATCGGGGTGTGGTGGTACGGGTGGCCCTCCGGGTACGACATGGCGGTCAGCCGCTCGAAGGCGGTGCCGTAGGGGACGTTGTCGTACCGCTGGCGGCGCTCGTTCTTCACCACGTCGCGCTGGTTCTCCATGGACTCCTCGTCCAGCGCGGCGAGGAGCGAGCCCATCCGGTCCGCCTCCAGCCAGAGCGCCAGCTCCAGCTGGTGGGCGGGCATGGTCTCGAAGTAGTTGGTCCGCTCGAAGCTGGTGGTGCCGTTGAGCGAACCGCCGGCGCCCTGCACCAGCTCGAAGTGGCCGTTGCCGGAGACCTGCTTCGAGCCCTGGAACATCAGGTGCTCGAAGAGGTGGGCCAGTCCGGTGCGGCCCTTGACCTCGTGCCGGGAGCCGACGTCGTACCAGAGGCAGACCGCGGCGACCGGGGTCAGATGGTCCTCGGAGAGCACCACGCGCAGGCCGTTGGCCAGTCGGTGCTCGGTCGCCGTCAGTCCGCCGGAGCCGGCTCGGGCGGCGTCCGTGTGACCCATGGGCATGTACGTCCCTTCGATCGCGATGTGGAAGAGTCCTGCTCGGCGGGGTGGCCGCCGGGGTGCGCGGAGGTGTCCGACGCCCCGAGGTGCCCTGCCGTTGCTCAAGGTCCTGCCACTGTATGCAAGCGGACCGGGACCCGGCGAAGTTCCCGGGCGGCCGGTGCTTCCCTCGTACGGGGTGGCGGGCCGTCCCGGTGCGGTGGTGCGACCGGTTGTGCCCGGGTGTGTGCCCCACTTCCGCCCGGGTCGCGGTCCGCGTTGTCAGTGGCACGGTCCACAATGGTCCGCGTCAGATCAGCCTTGTTCGTCAGATCAGCCTTGTTGGTGAAGGAGCCGTAGCCGCGATGGCCCGCCGCAGCACGAAGACCACGCAGCCCGACGACGGCTTCGAGGAGCGCATCCTCGACATCGACGTCGTGGACGAGATGCAGGGCTCCTTCCTTGAGTACGCCTACTCGGTCATCTACTCCCGCGCCCTGCCCGACGCGCGGGACGGCATGAAGCCGGTGCACCGCCGCATCGTCTACCAGATGAACGAGATGGGTCTCCGCCCCGACCGAGGCTTCGTCAAGTGCGCCCGGGTCGTCGGCGAGGTGATGGGCAAGCTCCACCCGCACGGCGACGCCTCGATCTACGACGCCCTGGTGCGGATGGCGCAGCCGTTCTCGATGCGGCTGCCGCTGGTCGACGGCCACGGCAACTTCGGCTCGCTGGGCAACGACGACCCGCCGGCCGCGATGCGGTACACCGAGTGCCGGATGGCCGACGCCACCTCGCTGATGACGGAGTCGATCGACGAGGACACCGTCGACTTCAACCCGAACTACGACGGCCAGGAGCGCGAGCCGGTCGCGCTCCCCGCCGCGTATCCGAACCTGCTGGTCAACGGCGCCTCCGGGATCGCGGTCGGCATGGCGACCAATATGCCGCCGCACAACCTGGGCGAGGTCATCGCGGCCGCCCGGCACCTGATCAAGCACCCGGGCGCCGACCTGGACACCCTGATGCGGTACGTGCCGGGGCCGGACCTGCCCACCGGCGGCCGGATCGTCGGGCTGTCCGGGATCAGGGACGCGTACGAGAGCGGCCGCGGCACCTTCAAGATCCGCGCGACCGTCGCCGTGGAGAACGTCACCGCCCGCCGCAAGGGCCTGGTCGTCACCGAACTGCCCTTCGCGGTCGGCCCCGAGAAGGTCATCTCCAAGATCAAGGACCTGGTGGGCGCCAAGAGGCTCCAGGGCATCGCGGACGTCAAGGACCTCACCGACCGGGAGCACGGGCTGCGCCTGGTCATCGAGATCAAGAACGGCTTCATCCCGGAGGCCGTGCTGGAGCAGCTGTACAAGCTGACGCCGATGGAGGAGTCCTTCGGCATCAACAACGTGGCGCTGGTGGACGGCCAGCCGCTCACCCTGGGCCTCAAGGAGCTGCTGGAGGTCTACCTCGACCACCGCTTCGAGGTGGTGCGCCGGCGCAGCGAGTTCCGCCGCGGCAAGAAGCGCGACCGGCTGCACCTGGTGGAGGGCCTGCTCGTCGCGCTGCTCGACATCGACGAGGTCATCCGGCTGATCCGGTCCAGCGACAACAGCGCGCAGGCCAAGGAGCGGCTGATCGAGCGCTTCTCGCTGAGCGAGGTGCAGACCCAGTACATCCTGGACACCCCGCTTCGCCGGCTCACCCGCTTCGACCGGATCGAGCTGGAGAGCGAGCGGGACAAGCTCACCGGGGAGATCGAGGAGCTGACCCGGATCCTGGAGTCCGACACCGAGCTGCGCAAGCTGGTCTCCGGCGAGCTGGCGGCGGTGGGCAAGAAGTTCGCCACCGAGCGGCGCACCGTGCTGCTGGAGTCGGCGGGCACCCCGGTCGCCGCGCAGTCCCTGGAGGTGGCGGACGACCCCTGCCGGGTGCTGCTCTCCTCCACCGGTCTGCTGGCCCGCACCGTCACCGGTGAGCCGCTGCCGGACGCCGGGGGCCGGCGCACCAAGCACGATGTGATCGTCTCCGCGGTGCTCGCCACCCAGCGCGGTGAGGTCGGCGCGGTCACCTCCACCGGGCGGCTGCTGCGGCTCGCGGTGATCGACCTGCCCCAGCTGCCGGACACCGCCTCCACGCCCAACCTCTCCGGTGGGGCGGCGGTCTCGGAGTTCCTCACCCTGGAGAAGGACGAGCAGGTGCTCTGCCTGATCACCCTGGAGGAGTCCTCGCCCGGCCTGGCCCTGGGCACCCTCCAGGGCGTGGTCAAGCGGGTGGTCCCGGACTATCCGGCGAACAAGGAGGAGCTGGAGGTCATCACCCTCAAGGAGGGCGACCGGATCGTCGGCGCCATGGAGCTGCGCACCGGCGAGGAGGACCTGGTCTTCATCACCTCCGACGCCCAGTTGCTGCGCTACCCGGCCGCCCAGGTCCGCCCGCAGGGCCGCCCGGCCAGCGGCATGGCCGGGGTGAAGCTGGCCGCCGGCGCCGAGGTGCTGTCCTTCACCGCCGTGGACCCCTCCGCCGAGGCGGTGGTCTTCACCGTGGCCGGCTCCTCCGGAGCGCTGGACGCCACGGCCGCCACCTCGGCCAAGCTGACCCCCTTCGACCAGTATCCGCGCAAGGGCCGCGCCACCGGCGGGGTGCGCTGCCAGCGGTTCCTGCGCGGTGAGGACCACCTGATCCTGGCCTGGGCGGGCGCCGCCCCGGCCCGCGCCGCCCAGAAGACCGGCGCCCCGGTCGAGCTCCCCGAGCCCGACCCCCGCCGCGACGGCTCCGGGACCCCCCTGGCCAAGCCGGTGGCGGTGCTCGCGGGCCCGGTCTCCTAGGGCGGGTACGGCGGGCCGGGGGGGCCGTCAGTCGAAGGTCGGTGGTCCGCCACCGGTCCGTAACCGGCCTGCCACCGCAGCGGGAACCGTCGGCGCGGACGGGAGAGTCGGCCGACCCGGCCGATCGGCATCCCCGTGGCCCGCTCGCTCCCGGCCGGCGGCCGCTGCCGCACCAGGGGCGGTGGAGGCTCCGGCCCGCTCGGGCTCCGGTCCGTCCGGCCTACGGCCCGCTCGGGCCGACCGCTCAGTGGAGCAGTTCGGTCACCAGCGCGCCGACCTGCTCCACCTCGATGAGGAACCCGTCGTGGCCATGCGGAGAGCGGAGCACGCGTGGGCGGTCGGCACCGGGGATGCCGGCCGCCAACTCCGCCTGCTGGGACGGTGGGTAGAGGCGGTCGGAGTCGATGCCGGCGACCAGGGTCCGGGCGGTCACCCGGCGCAGTGCGGCCCGGGTGCCGCCGCGGCCCCGGCCGATGTCGTGGCCGTTCATGGCCTCGGTCAGCACGACATAGCTGCCCGCGTCGAAGCGGCGGGCCAACTTGGCCGCGTGGTGGTCGAGGTAGGACTGGATCCGGTAGCGGCCGCCACGCCAGGGGTCCTCCGTGTCCTGGGCGGCGCGGCCGAAGCGGGCGGCGAGTTCGGGCTCGCTGCGGTAGGTGACATGGGCCAGGCGGCGGGCGAGGCCCAGTCCGGTGTGCGGGGCCCGGCCGGTGCCGTGGTAGTGGCCGCCCTGCCAGTGCGGGTCGGCGCGGATCGTGCGCAGTTGGATCGACGCCCAGGCGATCTGCTCCGCGCTCGCGGCCGCCGTGGTGGCGAGCAGCAGCAGCGCGCCGGTGCGTTCGGGGTGGGTCACGGCCCATTCCAGGGCCCGCATCCCGCCCATCGAGCCGCCGATCACCAGCGCCCAGCGGTCGACGCCGAGTGCGTCGGCGAGACCGGCCTCGGCCGCGACCTGGTCACGCGGGGTCAGAAAGGGGAAGTCGCCGCCCCAGTGGCGGCCGTCGGCCCGGCGCGAGGACGGCCCGGTGCTGCCCTGGCAGCCGCCCAGCACATTGGGCGCCACCACGAACAGGCGGTCGGTGTCCAGCGCGCGCCCCGGCCCGATGAGCCCGTCCCACCAGCCGGGGGTGGGGTGTCCGGGGCCGGCCGGGCCGGCGGCGTGGCTGTCGCCGGTGAGGGCGTGCAGCACCAGCACCGCGTTGGCGCGGTCCGGCGCGAGCGTGCCCCAGGTCTCGTACGCCATTCTCAGACCGGGGAGTTCCCCGCCCGCCTCCAGCCCCAGCGGCGCCCGGCGGGTGTACCACCGGCGCCCTCCCGCCGGATCCCCCTCCCGCCAGCCCCCCGAGGCCGCCGCCAGGGGTATCCCGGACGGCGGCAGCGACCTGCTCAGAACGCGCCCCCGGCCACGTCCCTGGCCACGTCTTCGGCCGCGTCCCCAGCCGTGCCCCCGGCCGCTCCCCTCACCGCGCCCTTGACCGCCCGGAAGCCCGCCTCCAGATCCGCCTGGAGGTCGGCGAGGTTCTCCAGGCCCACCGACAGGCGCACCAGGCCGGGCGAGGTGCCGGTCGCCGCCAACTGCGCCTCGTCCAGCTGGCTGTGGGTGGTGGACGCCGGATGGATGATCAGGCTGCGTACGTCCCCGATGTTGGCCAGATGGCTGAATAGCTCGACGGCGTCCACGAACCGCTTGCCCGCCTCGACGCCGTCGCGCAGCTCGAAGGAGAGCACCGCGCCCGCGCCGCGCGGCAGATAGCGCCGGCCCGCCTCGTACCAGCGGTTGGACGGCAGGCCCGGGTAGTGCACGGCGGCGACCTCGTCGCGCTGCTCCAACCACTCGGCGAGGGCCTGCGCGTTGGCGGAGTGCCGCTCGATGCGCAGGCTCAGCGTCTCGACCCCTTGCAGCAGCAGGAAGGCGGAGTGCGGGGAGAGGGCGGGGCCGAGGTCGCGCAGCAGCTGCACACGCAGCTTGACCGCGAACGCGCCCGGGCCGAGCGCCGGCCAGTACCGCAGGCCGTGGTAGCTGGGGTCGGGCTCGGTGAAGCCCGGGAAGCGGTCGGGGTGCGCCCCGAAGTCGAAGGTGCCGCCGTCCACGACGACGCCCGCGACGGTGGTGCCGTGCCCGCCGAGGAACTTGGTCGCCGAGTGGACGACGATGTCGGCGCCGTGTTCGAGGGGCCGCAGCAGATAGGGCGTGGGCACGGTGTTGTCCACGATCAGCGGGACCCCGGCCGCGTGCGCCACATCGGCGACCGCGCGCACGTCCAGGACGTTGCCGCGGGGGTTGCCCAGCGTCTCGGCGAACAGCGCCTTGGTCTCCGGCCGGATCGCCGCCCGCCAGGCCTCGGCGTCGTCCGGGTCGTCCACGAAGGACACCTCGACGCCGAACCGGGGCAGGGTGTGCCGGAACAGGTTGTACGTACCCCCGTACAGCGAGGTGCTGGCCACCAGATGGTCCCCGGCGCCGGCCAGGGTGAGGATCGCCAGGGTCTCGGCCGCCTGCCCGGAGGACAGCGCGACGGCCGCGACCCCGCCCTCCAGCGCGGCGATCCGCTGCTCGAAGACGTCCTGGGTGGGGTTGTGGATACGGGTGTAGATGTTGCCGGGCTCGGCCAGCGAGAACAGGTCGGCGGCGTGCTGGGTGTCCCGGAACACGAAGGACGTCGTCTGGTAGATCGGTGTCGCCCGCGCCCCGGTCGCCGGGTCGGGCGTCGCGCCCGCGTGGATCTGCTTGGTCTCGAAGGACCAGGCCGAGGTGTCGGGCCCAGTGGGCTCGTCCTCGGGGGTGTGACCGGCGGCGACGGAGTCGATGGGCTGGCTCATGGCGGTGCTCCTAGTACGAGGTACGGGTGCGCGCACGGCCTCGCGCCCTGCCGGGGCAGGGCGGCCAACGGGGAGTCGGAAGGCGGGCCGGGATCTCCATCGCGGCCCGCTCGGCGCGCACGGCGGTGGCACAGGCCGGATCACAGCCGCGTAAGCCGGCGGAAGAGCGGTGACGCCTTCACGTAAGCACAGCGCCGCCATGCGGACCAGCGGTCCACCGGGCGTGACATACAACGTTCACGCACGCCCCGCCCGGCCGCCGGACGACCGGGTCCGCGCGGACCGCCACCGCGCGGACCCGACCGGCACAACCGGCGACGCCCCGCCCCCAACCCCCACCCATGGTCACACCGCACCTGTCAGTGGAGGTGACCGGTCAGGGCGCCCACGGCCCGAGCATGCCCTTCATCGCATCCGCCAGGGCGAGTTGCAGCAGCGGGCCGTAGGTGATCCGGCCGACGCCGAGGCGGCGGAAGCGCTCAAGATCGTGCTTGACGGGGTGGGCCGTGGAGTTCACGGGGACGGCGACGGCGCCGACGACCGCCGCGAGCAGCTCGTCGTCGTCCTGGATACGCACCGGGTAGACGCTGTCGGCACCGGCCTGCTCCATGGCCCGCAACCGCTCGATCGCCTCGTCGAGGACAGCGGAGGGATCCTCCGCGTGCAGGAAGAGGTCGGTGCGCCCGTTGACCCAGAGCGGGATTCCCGCGTCATCGGCCGCCGCGCGCAGACCGGCGACATAGCTCGCGTGCTCCTGGGTGCCCCGCACGCGTCCGCCGTCCGAGTGGACGGTGTCCTCGATGTTGAGCCCGACGCCGCCGACCTCGGTGAGCCCGGCGACCAGGTCCGCGGGCTGCTGCCCGTACCCGGCCTCCAGGTCCACGGACACGGGAACGTCCACCGCCGCGATGATCGGCCTGACGGCGGCGAGAACCTCCTCGAAGGTCTGCCCCTCGTGGTCATCGGCCCCTCGGGAGTCGGCCAGCGGATGGCTGCCGACCGTCAGCGCGGGGAACCCGGCGCCGACCGCCGTCCGCGCGGACCAGACGTCCCAGACGGTGGGCAGTACGAGCGGCTGGTACTGGGCATGCAACTGCCTGAGGCGCTGAGCGCGCGCAACGGTAGTACGAAGATCCATACCGAGGACGCTACCCCCGGACCGCCACACCCAACGCACCCACAGGCACCGCCCGGTGGCGGACCGCCCACAGCCGGGCCAGCCCCACCGCTCGACCGCGGCGGGCGGCGCCCACTCCCCCACCGACCCGGAAGAGCCCGACCCGGAAGAGCCCGGAAAGCCCTGGGAACCCTGCGGACCCGCCGATCCCGCCGATCCCGCCGATCCCGCCGATCCCGCCGACCCCGTCTTCCCGGCCGTCCCGCCGCCCCCGGCGGTCAGAGCTCCACCGGCACCTCGGACGCCTCCGGTCCGCCCGCCTCCGGTCCGCCCTCTTCCGGTTCGCCCTTCTCCGGGACGTAGCGCAACACGCCCCACATGCTGTGCTCCTCCGGTACGTCCTCGGGGCCGGTGACCCGGCAGCCCTCCAGTGCCGCGCCCAGCGCGGCCCCGTCCACCCCGGAGCCGATCAGCACCAGTTGGGTGCGGCGCGGCTCACCCTCCGGCCAGGGCTCCGGGTAGAAGCGCAGGAACCGGCCGACCGCGTGCACCGCGTACCGGTTGGCCGGATCGGCCGTGCCGAAGTCCACGAAGCCCTTGATCCGGTACAGCCCCTCCGACCTGCCGTCGAGGAAGTCCAGCAACCGGCGCGGGTGCATCGGCCGGTCGGCGGTGAAGGAGACCGCGTCGTACGCCGCGTGCGGATGGTCCGCGTGCTCGTCCTCCCGCAGGTCGTCGAAGGAGAGCTGTCCCTCGCCGGCCCCGTCGCGCGGTGCGGCCCGCTCGAACAGCAGCTCCGGGTCGACCCGCCCGTGGGCCGCCTGCACCACGGCGGCCCGGCCGGCCAGGGCGGTGACCGAGGCGCGTACCCGCCGCAGTTCCTCGGCCGGGACCCGGTCCGCCTTGTTGACCACCACCAGATCCGCGATGGCCAGGTGCCGGTCGGTCTCCGGGTGCCGCTGCCGGGTGGTGTCGTACTCGGCCGCGTCCACGACCTGGACCAGCCCCCCGTACACCGCCCGCCCGTTGTCACTGGCCAGCACCATCCGCACCAGTTCCTGCGGCTCGGCGAGCCCGCTGGCCTCGATCACGATGACGTCCAGCCCGGCCGACGGCCTGGTCAGCGTCTCCAGATAGGTGTCCAGCTCGCTGGCGTCCACCGCACAGCACAGACAGCCGTTGCCGAGCGAGACGGTGGAGCCCACCTGCCCGGCGACGGTCATGGCGTCGATCTCGATCGAGCCGAAGTCATTGACCATGACCCCGATCCGGGTGCCTCTGGCGCTGCGCAGCAGATGGTTCAGCAGGGTCGTCTTGCCCGATCCGAGGAATCCCGCGAGGACGACGACGGGGATCGGCTGCGCGCTGCTCAAGGGGCGCCCTTCCATGAGTGGGGATCGGGGAGTGAGGAGGTCGAGGCGGGCCCCAGGATAGGACGCCCGCGCGCGCCTCCACCCCGCCGCCGCCCGGCACGCCCGCACAGCCCCACCCGGACCCTCAGCTCCGACCGCCCCCTACTCCCCCGTGACCATCCCCCTCCGGACATTTCGCTCTGCGGGCGCCGCCGCTTACCGTTCGGTGCATGCCTCCCGTACCCGCTCCGCCCTCCACCCTGGTCGCCGCGCCCGCCGCGCGCCCGGCCGTCCGGCGCCGGCGGCTGGGCTGGCCGCGGCGGGTGTTCGCGCAGGTCCTGCTGATGCAGCTGCTGATCGTGCTCGGGGTGACGGTGCTGGCCACCGGCCTGTTCCTGGCACCGCTCAGCGCCCAGCTGGACGACCAGGCCATGCGGCGGGCGCTCGCCATCGCCGAGACCACCGCCTCCACCGACCTGGCGGCCGATCTGACCGCCTCCCGGCCCAGCGCGACCGGCCCGGTCCAGCGGGAGGCCGAGCGCATCCGGCGGGAGACCGGCGCGGAGTACGTGGTGGTGATGGACCGCTGGGGAGTGCGCTGGTCGCACACCGACCCGGCGCAGATCGGCCGGCCCGTCTCCACCGACCCCAGCGCCGTGCTGGCCGGCCGGGACCTGATGGAGATCGACAGCGGCACCCTCGGCCGGTCGGCGCGCGGCAAGGTCCCGCTGCGGGACCAGGGCGGCACCATCGTCGGCGCGGTGTCGGTCGGTATCGAGTACGACAGCGTCCGGGCCCGGCTGCTGTCGGCCATCCCCGGGCTGCTGGCGTACGCGGGCGGGGCCCTGGCCGTCGGGGCGCTGGCCGCGTATCTGATCTCCCGGCGGCTCCAGCGGCAGACCCATGACCTGGCCTTCTCCGATATCTCCGCGTTGCTCGCCGAGCGCGAGGCGATGCTGCACGGCATCCGCGAGGGCGTGCTGGCGCTGGACCGGTCCGGCCGTATCCGGCTGATGAACGACGAGGCGCAGCGGCTGCTGGGCCTGGGCCCCGAGGCCGCCGGGAAGCCGCTGGACGAGGCACTGGGGGCAGGCAGGACTGCCGAGGTGCTGGCGGGGCGGGTCACCGGCGAGGACCTGGTGACTGTACGCGGTCAGCGGGTGCTGATCGCCAACCGGATGCCCACCGACGACGGGGGCGCGGTGGCCACCCTGCGGGACCGCACCGAGCTGGAGCGGCTGGGCCGCGAGCTGGACGCCACCCGGGGGCTGATCGACGCGCTCCGGGCGCAGGACCATGAGCACGCCAACCGGCTGCACACCCTGCTGGGGCTGCTGGAGCTGGAGCTGTACGAGGAGGCGGTGGAGTTCGTCACCGAGGTGGTCGGCGTGCACCGGGCGACCGCCGAGCAGGTCACCGAGAAGGTCCGCGACCCGCTGCTGGCCGCGCTGCTGGTCGGCAAGGCGACGGTGGCGGCGGAGCGCGGGGTCGGCCTGCGGATCGCCCCCTCGACCCTGCTGCCGGACCGGCTGGTGGAGCCGCGGGAGCTGGTGACGGTGGTGGGGAACCTGGTCGACAACGCGGTGGACGCGGCCGCCGGCAGCCGTCAGGCGCGGGTGGAGGTCGAGCTGCGGGCCGAGGACGGCCGTACGGTGCGGCTGCGGGTCGCGGACAGCGGCCCGGGCGTGCCGGCCGACCACCGGGAGCTGGTCTTCACCGAGGGCTGGTCCACCAAGGACCGCCCGGCACACGGCGGACGGCGCGGACTGGGACTGGCCCTGGTACGCAGACTCGCCGAGCGGCAGGGCGGTTCGGTGACCCTGGCGGAGGCCGAGGCGGGCGGCGCGGAGTTCACCGTCATCCTCCCGGAGGCCCTGACCGACCCGACCGCCCCCGCCGCCCTCAGCGGAACCGATGGCCCCCTTGGCGGAACCGATGCCGCCCTCGGCGGAGCCGATGGGGCCCTTGGCGGAGCCGATGGGGCCCTTGGCGAGCCCGGCGACGCCCCCGGCGAGCCCGGCGACGCCCCCGGCGGCCCTGATCAGGTCCCTGCCGGACCGAGGCAGGCCGCCGCCAGACCCAGTGTGGGTCCCGGCGAGCCCGGTCAGGCCCCCATCGGAGCCGGCGAGGCCCCCGGCGGGCCGGGCGAGCCCGGTAAGACCCCCAGCCGCCCCAGCGACACCCCCGGCGGACCCGGTCAGGCCCTCGCCGAACCGGGGCGGGACCCCGCCAGACCCGGCGACACCCCCGGCGAGCCAGGTCAGGCCCTCGCCGAGCCGGGGCAGACCCTCGCTGAACCGGGGCGGGACCCCGCCAGACCCGACGACACCCTCGGCGGAGCCGGCGAAGCCCCCGGCGGGCCGGGCGAGCCCGGTAAGACCCCCAGCCGCCCTAGCGAGGCCCCCAGCCGCCCCGGCGACGCCCCCGCCGAACCGGGGCGGGACCCCGCCAGACCCGGCGACGTCCCCGGCGAGCGCGGTCAGGCCCTTGGTGGACCCGGTGAGGCGCCCGGGGGACCCGGCGAGACCGCCGCCGGACCCAGCGGCGTCCCCCGCAGGCCAGGCGAGTCCGGTCAGGCCTCAAGCCGCCCCGGCGACACCCCCCTCAGATCCCCCGTACCCGTACCACCGTCCGTGCCGGCATCCGCACCGCGCTCCCCCGCTTCCCCTCCCACCCCGCCCGGAGGTGCGCGGTGATCCGGGTCCTGGTGGTGGACGACGACGTCCGGGTGGCCAAGGTGAACGCGGCGTACGTCGGCAAGGTGCCCGGCTTCACCGTGGTGGCGCTGGCCCACTCGGCAGCCGAGGCCCTGGCCCGGCTCGCCGAGCAGCCGGTGGACCTCATCCTGCTCGACCATTACCTCCCCGACGGCGACGGGCTGGCGGTCGTCCGGGAGCTGCGCCGACGCGGCCACCACACCGACGTGATCATGGTGACGGCGGCCCGGGACGTGGCCACCGTGCAGGCGGCGCAGCGCCATGGCGCGCTCCAGTACCTGGTGAAACCGTTCTCCTTCGCCGGGCTGCGGCCCAAACTGGAGGCCTACGCGGAGCTGCGCCGCACCCTCGATGTCGGCGGCGAGGCCGAGCAGGCCGAGGTGGACCGCATCTTCGGCGCCCTGTCGGCCCGCTCGGCGGCCCCGCCCGATCTACCGAAGGGCCACTCGCCCACCACGGCCGAACTGGTCCGGCAGGTGCTGCTCACCGCCGAGGAGCCGCTCTCCGCCCAGGCGATCGCCGAGCGGGCCGGGATGAGCCGGCAGACCGCCCAGCGGTATCTGAAGCTCCTGGAGCGGGCGGGCCGGGTGGTGCTCTCGCTCCGCTACGGCGAGACCGGCCGCCCCGAGCATCGCTACGCCTGGGCGTCACCCGGCTGACCGACGCCCGGGCGACCGGTGGGCGGACGACCGCTCAGACCGCCCCGGCCCCCGTCAGCGCCCGCACCTCGGTCTCGGCGTGCCGCTGCTCGTCGGGGGGCTCGGGCGAGGTGGCGGTGCCCAGCCAGCCGGCGAGGAAGCCGAGCGGTACGGAGACGATGCCCGGGTTCTCCAGCGGGAAGAGGTGGAAGTCCACCCCCGGGAAGAGCGCCCCGGGGCTGCCCGAGACCACCGGCGAGAACACCACCAGCAGCACCGCCGGCACCAGACCGCCGTACACCGACCAGACCGCCCCCCGGGTGGTGAACCGCCGCCAGAACAGTGAGTACAGCAGCACCGGCAGATTGGCGGAGGCGGCGACCGCGAAGGCGAGGCCGACCAGGAAGGCCACGTTCAGGTCGCGGGCCAGCAGCCCGAGCCCGATGGCCAGCGCCCCGACCAGCGCGGCGGCGACCCGGGCCACCGCCACCTCGCTGTGCCGCTTGCGGCCGGGGGCGCGGCGCATCGAGGCATAGAGGTCATGGGCGACGGCCGCGGAGGAGGCCAGCGTGATCCCCGCGACCACGGCCAGGATGGTGGCGAAGGCGACCGCGGCGACCACCGCGAACAGCACCGCTCCCCCGGTGGAACCGGCGCCTCCGCCGAGGTCCAGGGCGAGCAGCGGTACGGCGGTATTGCCGGCCGCGTTGGAGGCGCGGACCGCGTCGCTGCCGACCAGCGCGGCGGCCCCGAAGCCGAGCACGATGGTCATCAGGTAGAAGCCGCCGATCAGGCCGATGGACCAGACCACCGAGCGGCGGGCGGCCTTGGCGGTGGGCACCGTGTAGAACCGGGACAGGATGTGCGGCAGCCCGGCGGTGCCCAGGACCAGGGCCAGGCCGAGGCTGACGAAGTCCAGACGGGCGGTCCAGTCGCCGCCGTAGCGGAGCCCGGGGCCGAGGAACGAAGCACCGTGGCCGCTGCGTTCGGCGGCGCTGGTGAGCAGCAGCCCGATGTCCCCGTGGAAGCGCAGCAGGACCAGGACGGTGAGGGTGATCGCGCCGGCCATCAGCAGCACGGCCTTGACGATCTGGATCCAGGTGGTGGCCCGCATCCCGCCCCAGGAGACGTAGATCACCATCAGCGCGCCCACGCCGATCACGGTCCAGGCGCGTGCCGCCTCGCTGGTGCCGCCGAGCAGCAGGGCGACCAGGCTCCCCGCGCCGACCATCTGCGCCACCAGGTAGAGCACCGAGACGGTGACCGAGGAGGTACCCGCGGCGATCCGCACCGGGCGTTCCCGCATCCGGGCCGCGAGGACGTCGGCCAGGGTGAACCGGCCGCAGTTGCGGACCAGTTCGGCGACGAGCAGCAGCACGACCAGCCAGGCGACCAGGAAGCCGACCGAGTAGAGCATGCCGTCGTAGCCGAAGAGGGCGATCAGCCCGGAGATGCCGAGGAAGGAGGCCGCGGACATGTAGTCGCCGGCGATGGCGAAGCCGTTCTCCATGGGCGAGAAGAGCCGCCCGCCGGCGTAGAACTCCTCGGCGGAGCCGTGCCGGCTGCGGCTGACCCAGCTGGTGATGGCCAGGGTGACCGCGATGAAGACGCTGAACAGGACCAGCGCCAGGGTCTGGTGGTCGCCGGTCATCGTGCCGCCTCCCCGCCGGTCGCGGTCGCCGGGCGGCCGGGCAGCGGCTGGAGCGGCAACCCGGCCGCCTCCCTGGCCACCTGCCGTACCGCCGTCACCGGCCCCGGCCCACCCTGCCCCGGCACGACCGGCCCCGGCCCGCCCTGTACCGGCACGACCGGCCCCGGCACGACCGGCCGCGGTGCGACCGCCTCAGGGGCGGCGGCACCCGCGGCGGGCCACCCGGGCGCCGCCACCTGCGCCGAAGCCGCCGACTCGGCCCCGTACCGCTCGGCCCCGTACTGATCGGTCCCGTACTGATCGGTCCCGTACCGCTCGGGCTCGTACTGCTCGGTCCCGTACCGCTCGGAGGAGTACGGCTGGGGTGCGTAGGGCTCCGGGGCGTACGGCTCCGGGTCCGCGTACCCCTCCGGTACGTACGTCCGCGGCCCGTACATCTCCGGTACCGACGCCTCCGGCGCATACGTCTCCGGCAGGCGCTCCTCCCGCGCGTACGGCTGCTCCTCCTCGTCCCGCGGCCGTTGCGCGGCGGTCCGGCCCTGGTCGAAGACGGTCCACCGCAGGTCAAGCGCGGCCTGGTCCCGATGGCGGCCGGCGTGCCGGACATACGCCCAGGTCAGCAGGAAGGTGGTGAGGAACTGGCCGAGCCCGGCCAGCATCGCCACGTTCACCGCGCCGAAGACCGGCCGGGACATCAACTCCGGCGCGGCGGTGGCCGCGACCACATAGCTCAGGTACCAGAGGAGGAACCCGGCGGTGGCGGGCACGACGAACCGCCGGTAGCGGCTGCGCACCTCCTGGAAGGCGGCGCTGCGGTGCACCTCCAGGTAGATGTCGGCGGCGCTGCGGGGGTGCGGCGGGGCCGGTTCCCTCCGGGCACCCGGGACGCCCGGGACGGCCGGTCCGCCGGTCCCGGCCCCTTCCCCCCATTCGGAGGCCAGCGCGTCGTACCACGGGTCATCGATCACCGGTCAACTCTCCTTGTCAGCGAACCGTTTCGGCCGCGTGCACAAGGATGGACAGACCGGGACGCTCCCGACCCCCGATCCAGGGAGTCTTCACCCCATCAGGTGACCGGAACCCGGGAACCGATCCGGCCCGGAACCGCGTCGGCGGTTCCGGGCCGGATCAAGGAGCATGACGGGCACGACGGAGCGTTCCCGTACGGATCAGGCGTCGATCCGGGAGCGGTCCATCGTCGCCGCCGAGCTGGTGATGAACTCCTTGCGCGGGGCGACCTCGTTGCCCATCAGCAGGTCGAACACCTGCTCCGCGCCGTCCAGATCACCGATGTTGATCCGGCGCAGGGTGCGGTGGCGCGGGTCCATGGTGGTCTCCGCCAGCTGGTCGGCGTCCATCTCGCCGAGGCCCTTGTAGCGCTGGATGGAATCCTTGTAGCGGACGCCCTTGCGCTCGAACTCCAGCAGGGTCTGCCGCAGTTCGTTGTCGGAGTAGGTGTAGACGTACTTGTCCTGGCCCCGCTTGGGCTGGATCAGCTCGATCCGGTGCAGCGGCGGCACCGCGGCGAACACCCGGCCCGCCTCGACCATCGGGCGCATATAGCGCTGGAACAGGGTCAGCAGCAGGCAGCGGATGTGCGCGCCGTCCACATCGGCGTCGACCAGCAGCACGATCTTGCCGTAGCGGGCCGCGTCGATGTCGAAGGTGCGGCCCGAGCCCGCTCCTATGACCTGGATGATCGCCCCGCACTCGGCGTTCTTCAGCATGTCCGAGACGGAGGACTTCTGGACGTTGAGGATCTTGCCGCGGATCGGCAGCAGCGCCTGGAACTCGCTGTTGCGGGCCAGCTTGGCGGTGCCCAGGGCCGAGTCGCCCTCGACGATGAACAGCTCGCTGCGCTCCACGTCGTCGCTGCGGCAGTCGGCGAGCTTGGCGGGGAGGGAGGAGGACTCCAACGCGGTCTTGCGGCGCTGCGCCTCCTTGTGCTGGCGGGCGGCGATCCGGGTACGGGCGGCGGCGACGGCCTTGTCGAGCACCGCCCGGGCCTGCGCCTTGGCGTCCCGCTTGGTGGAGGTCAGGAACTCCTTCAGCTCCTTGGCGACCACGTTGGCCACGATCCGGTTGGCCGCGGAGGTGCCGAGCACCTCCTTGGTCTGGCCCTCGAACTGCGGCTCGGCGAGGCGGACGGTGACCACGGCGGTCAGCCCCTCCAGGGCGTCGTCCTTGACGACGTCGTCCTCGGCGACGCGCAGCAGCTTGGCCGAGCGCAGCACGTCGTTGACCGTGCGGGTCACGGCGCGCTCGAAGCCGCTGACATGGGTGCCGCCCTTGGGGGTGGCGATGATGTTGACGAAGGACTTCACCGTGGAGTCGTAGCCGGTGCCCCAGCGCAGCGCCACGTCCACCCCGAGCTCCCGGGTGACCTCGGTGGGGGTCATATGGCCGCGGTCGTCGAGGACCGGGACGGTCTCCTTGAAGGTGCCCTGGCCGCTGAGGCGCAGCACGTCGCAGACCGGCTTGTCCTGGGCCAGGTACTCGCAGAACTCGCTGATGCCGCCGTCGAAGCGGAAGGTCTCCTCGCTGACCCCGGCGCCCTCCGCGCCCCCGGTGCCCTCGGTGCCGCGCTCGTCGCGGACCACGATGGTGAGGCCGGGCACCAGGAAGGCGGTCTGCCGGGCGCGCTGGTGCAGATGGTCCAGGGAGAGCTTGGCGTCCTTGAGGAAGATCTGCCGGTCGGCCCAGTAGCGCACCCGGGTGCCGGTGCGGTCCTTGCGCACCCGCTTGCCCTTGACCAGCCCGTTCCCCGGGTCGAAGGGCGCGTCCGGCCCGGATTCGGTGAAGATGCCGGGCACACCTCGGCGGAAGCTGATGGAGTGGGTGGCGCTGTTGCGGTCCACCTCGACGTCGAGCCGGGCGGAGAGCGCGTTGACCACGGAGGCGCCGACGCCGTGCAGGCCGCCGGAGGCCGCGTACGAGCCGCCGCCGAACTTTCCGCCGGCGTGCAGCTTGGTCATCACGACCTCGACGCCGGAGAGCCCGGTCTTGGGCTCGACGTCGACCGGGATGCCCCGGCCGTTGTCCCGGACCTCGACCGAGCCGTCGTCGTGGAGCAGGACCTCGATGCGGTCGCAGTAGCCCCCGAGGGCCTCGTCGACCGAGTTGTCGATGATCTCCCAGAGGCAGTGCATCAGGCCGCGGCTGTCGGTGGACCCGATGTACATTCCGGGTCGCTTGCGGACCGCCTCAAGCCCCTCCAGGACGAGCAGGTGCCGCGCGGTGTAGTTGGAACCGTCACGGTCTGCGGTCAGCAGCGCACTGGACGGCACGGACGTATCGGCGGTCACGCGGTTCGCTCCTCGCTGAATTTGGGATAGGGCCTTGGTGGGTAAGGCCGGACGGCTGTCGCCGGATCAGAGCGTACAGAGGCCTGGTAGAGCGGTTGTCACGCCACCCACCGCGACGTTCATGCTAGTCCACGCTCGCATGTCTGTTCGATCGCTCGATGGGGTGACGTGGACATCACGTTCCCTTCGAGGCATGAACCATTTAGGCTCCGGGCACGTCCTCTTGCACAACCGGCAACCGCCGGGAGGGCGTAAGACGTAAGCAACGCGAAACCCGTAGAGCACAGCAATACGGCTCATTCGCCGCCAACCGTCGGCAGACAACCCCCTCGGAGGGAAACTTTCGAGGAAAAGCCACGAGCGGGAACGTTTTCGGCCTGGTTGGATGTTGACCCTGGTACGACAGCTCGTCGAGCTAGAGAAGAGGCGACGTGACTACTGTTCTGACCCCCGCGAGCCCGCTGACGGCCGCCGACCGCTGCGACCGCTGCGGCGCCCAGGCTTATCTGCGCGTCGTGCTGACCAGCGGTGGTGAGCTGCTCTTCTGTGCCCACCACGGGCGCAAGTTCGAGCCGGAACTCAAGAAGATCGCTTCGGAAATACAGGATGAGACGGACCGGTTGACCGCCGTGCCGGGCGCACCGGAAGAGGAGCGCTGACACTCGCATCCCCGACGAGCCAGGGGCCGGTCCCGGACCGGCCGACGGGCGACCACCTCCCTCCCGGAGGCGGTCGCCCGTTCTCGTACCCCCACCCCGGCCGCGTCGGCCGCCCCTGACCGGGTCGGCCACCCTGACCGTGTCGGCCGCGCGAGCCTGAACGCTCGTACGGGCCCGAGGCCCCCGTCCGCCCTCCCGCATGGGCACCGGAGCCCGCTCAGGGCCGTGGGAGCCGCCAGGAAGCCCCGTACGGCCCCCTGGACAGGCTCCATACGGCCGCGCCAGGCCCCGTAACCTCCCCAGGGCCGCCCTCCCCGCCCGGTGCGCCCGTCAGCCCGCCACAGCCCGCCACAGGCCCACACTCGTCACAGGCCGGCACAGGTCCACACTGGTCCGCCGAGGCCCCGCCCTCGTCCGTCGACCCCTCGGCCACCGGACCTTCGTCCACTGGACCCTCCTTCACCGGGCCCCCGTCCGCGGCCCCCGGCCACCGGGCGCTCGGCCACCGGGCTCTCGTCGGCCAAGCCCCCGGAGGACCCACCGGCCCTCGTCCGCTGGCCCCGGGGGCCCTCCGGCCCCTCCTCCACCGACCCCCGGCCCACCGCCCCGCGGGTCGTCACGGCTCGTCCGGGAGCACCGCCGACAGCCGGGTGTACACGCCCGGGGCGTCCGCCTCGCCGCAGCCGCTTCCCCAGGACACCAGGCCGATCAGCCGGCCCCGGGCCACCAGCGGGCCGCCGCTGTCGCCCTGGCAGGCGTCCCGCCCCCCGGCCGGGTCGCCCGCGCAGAGCATGGTCGCGGGCAGATAGCCGCCGCCGGATTCCGCCGGGTAGGCCCGGGCGCACACCGCGTCGTCCAGGACCCGCACCTGGGCGGCGCGCAGCGCGTAGGCGTAGGAACCGGAACCGGTGGTGTCCCCCCAGCCGTAGACGGCGGCGCGGGTGCCCGCCCGGTACGCCGGGTCACCCGCCTTCGCCGTCTCGATGACGTAGCCGCGCGGCAGCGCCGTCTCCAGCGTGACCATGGCGAAGTCGCCCGCCTGGGTGGCCGGGTCGTAGGACGGGCTGATCCAGGTGCCGGTGACCGCGATCTCCACGCCGCCGGAGTCGCGCAGTTCGGTGCGGCCCGCGATGACCCTGAGGTCGGTCAGCTCCTTGGAGTCGGTGCCGAGCACCGAGGGGCCCAGGCAGTGCGCGGCGGTGACGACCTTGGTGGGAGCCACCACCACTCCCCCGCAGAACTGGCCGGCCCGGGTACCGCCGAACCGGTCACGGCTGGAGAGGGCGACGACCCAGGGGCTGTCCTCGGCCCGGACCGGCTGCCCGCCGACGACGACGCTGTCGGCGGCCGCCGGAGTGGTCGTGCCGAGCGGCAGGACGGCCGCGGCCATGAGGGCGGCCAGCGGGGCCGCGCACTCCCGGGCCGTCCGCTTCCTCCAGCTGGTGGTCCGGCTGATGGTCCGGCTGATGGGGCGACGCATACGGTCTCCTTACTCTCCGGTGGACCAGCTTCACCCAGGGTCACGCACTACGCCGTCTGCCGCACCCCCGGAGCACGGCCGAGGCCCGGCTCCCTGGCGGAACCGGGCCTCGGCGGGGGCGTGGCGGGGAGGTATCGGCACGACGAAGCCGCCGCCCGGGGCAGAACCCTCGGGCGGCGGCTTCCTCGCAGGTCACCAGCGTGCGCGCGGCGCGGGCGGCGGACCGCCCCCGCGCGCGGCGGGATCAGTCCAGGTAGTCGCGGAGCACCTGGGAGCGGGACGGGTGGCGCAGCTTGGACATGGTCTTGGACTCGATCTGGCGGATGCGCTCACGGGTGACCCCGTAGACCTTGCCGATCTCGTCCAGCGTCTTGGGCTGGCCGTCGGTCAGACCGAAGCGCATGGACACCACACCGGCCTCGCGCTCGGAGAGCGTGTCCAGGACCGAGTGCAGCTGCTCCTGCAGCAGGGTGAAGCTGACCGCGTCGGCCGGCACGACCGCCTCGGAGTCCTCGATCAGGTCACCGAACTCGCTGTCGCCGTCCTCGCCGAGCGGGGTGTGCAGCGAGATCGGCTCACGGCCGTACTTCTGGACCTCGATGACCTTCTCGGGGGTCATGTCGAGCTCCTTGGCCAGCTCCTCCGGGGTGGGCTCGCGGCCCAGGTCCTGGAGCATCTGGCGCTGGACGCGCGCGAGCTTGTTGATGACCTCGACCATGTGCACCGGGATGCGGATGGTGCGGGCCTGGTCGGCCATGGCGCGGGTGATCGCCTGCCGGATCCACCAGGTGGCGTACGTGGAGAACTTGTAGCCCTTGGTGTAGTCGAACTTCTCGACCGCGCGGATCAGACCCAGGTTGCCCTCCTGGATGAGGTCCAGGAAGAGCATGCCGCGGCCGGTGTAGCGCTTGGCCAGCGAGACCACCAGGCGGAGGTTGGCCTCCAGCAGGTGGTTCTTGGCGCGGCGGCCGTCCTCGGCGATGATCTCCAGCTCGCGCTTGAGCTTCGGGGCGAGCTTGTCGGAGTTGGCGAGCTTGTCCTCGGCGAACAGGCCGGCCTCGATCCGCTTGGCGAGCTCGACCTCCTGCTCGGCGTTGAGCAGCGGGACCTTGCCGATCTGCTTCAGGTAGTCCTTGACCGGGTCGGCGGTGGCACCGGCGACGGCGACCTGCTGGGCGGGCGCGTCGTCCTCGTCCTCGTCGGAGAGGACGAAGCCCTTGTTCTCGCCCTCGGCCTCCTCGTCCTCGCCCTTGCCGGGCGCGACGTCCTCCAGCAGCTCCTCGGACTCGATGACCTCGTCGGCGTCCTTCTTGCCGCCGGTGGTCTTCTTGGCCGCGGTCTTCTTGGCGACGGTCTTCTTCGCCGTCGCCGCCTTCTTGACGGCGGTCTTCTTGGCGGCCGCCTTCTTGGCGGGGCTGCCGGCCTCGTCGGCCGGGACGTCCGCGCCCGGCGCCGCTGCCGACGCGGCGGGGACGGACTTCGCCACGGCCGTCTTCGCGGTGACGGCCTTGGTGGCGGTGCGCTTCGCCGGACTCTTCGCTGCGACGCTCTTGCGGGTGCGCTTCGGCTCCGCTGCACTGACCATCAGCGTCACACCCTCTTCCTCGAGGATCTGATTGAGGCTGCGCAGGACATTCTTCCACTGGGTCGGCGGAATCTGGTCGGCTTCGAAGGCCCGACGCACGTCATCGCCCGCGATCTGTCCATCAGCCTTTCCCCGCTCGATGAGCGCCATCACAGACTCGGACTCGGCGATCTCCGGCGGGAGCGTACGGGATGTGCTGGCCGACACGAACAACCTCTCGGAATGATGGGAAACGGCTTCCGGCGCCGCCCGTGATCGGGTCGGTGCCGACGACCGTCGGCGGGGAGTGTGCCGACGACGCGGGCTGAACCTCGGAGCTGCACAGCGCCGTCCACGGCGGCTGTATTCCTTCCTCGGCCATCACCTCTTAGGTCATCGCAGGGCTTACGGGAGCGTTACGCCCAATCCGCGTGGCCCGAGTCACACCGCATACCCGGCGAAAGCGCACAGAACGGGAGTTCGCCCCCAGTTCGACTCCCTCCGGGCGACCGATCCGACCGCGCCCCTCCTCGGAACCCGCCCGGAAGCCCGACCGGAGACCTGCCGGAACCGCAGCCGAGCCGCCCCGGCCTGACCAGCGACCCGGCCGAGTGGCACTCCGTGCCCCGGGCTCTCCGCCGCCAGGTGATCCGCCGCGCGGGGCCCGTCCCGGACTCCGCGGTGAGGTTCGACCGCGCCATCCGTGCTCCGGACCCACCCGGGGGTCCACTCGGGTGAACCCTTCGGGCGACGTCCCCCGCCTACCCCCGCCGGATCCGCGTACACACCCCTGCCGGCGCCCGCCACGCCCCCGTTCCGGGCCGTGTGTGCCTTGGGGACCTTGGGGACCTTGGGGACCTTGGGGACCTTGGGGACCTTGGGGACCTTGGGGACCTTGGGGACCTTGGGGACCTTGGGGACCTTGGGGCCTGGTGGCCTCTTGGTGGGCCATGTGGCCTTGGGGCCGTCCTCGCCCCTTGGCCCATCGCCGGCGGGGGCCTTCGAGTAGGCCCTCCGACCCCCGAAGCGCCGCCTCGGCGGCTTCGACCACCCAAGGACACCCTCCGGGTGCCTTCCGCGTACTCCGCGTACTCCTCGTACTCCGCGTACTCCATGCACTCCGCCGAGCGCTTCCCGGTACGCGGGCCGGGCCCGGGATCGGGATCCCGTACGCGGATCAGGCCCCGATACGCGGACCAGGGCCCGGGTACGGGGCTCGGGTCCGGCACGCGTGGCCGACCGATGCGCCCCCGTACACGGTGGGGCGCGTCCGGGTTGCCGGGTCGGGTGGGGTCGGGTCAGTGCTCGCGCGGCGCGGGGACGACCCGCTCGACCTCGGGGTGGACGGTGAGCAGCTGGCGCATGGCCGACTCGGCGGCGGTGCCGTCCCCGGCCGCCAGGGCGTCCACGATCCGCGCGTGGTGCGCGACGCAGCTCTCGCTGGGGCGGTCGCAGCCGGTGGCCGGGGCGCCGGACACCTGGAGAGCGGCGGAGACGATGCCCGACAGATGCTCCAGCATGCGATTGCCGGCGAGCTGGATCAGCAGGGCGTGGAACTCGGTGTCGGCCCGGGAGAAGGTGATCGCGTCGCCCTGGGCGAGCGCATGGCCCATGATCTCGACCATGTCGTGGAGGCGCTGCTGCACCTCCTCCCGGCCGTGCCCGGCGGCGAGACGGGCGGCCAGCGGCTCGATCGTCCAGCGCAGCTCGCCGAGTTCACGGCGCTGGTCCTCGCGCTGCGGGCCGAAGGCGCGCCACTCGATGATGTCCGGGTCGAGCAGGTTCCAGTCGCTGACCGGGCGGACCCGGGTGCCGACGTTGGGGCGGGCACTCACCAGTCCCTTCGCCTCCAGCACGCGCAGCGACTCGCGCACCACGGTGCGGGACACCTCGAAACGCTGGCCGATCTCCTCGGGTACCAGGGGGCGGTCCGCGCCGAGGTCGCCGGAGACGATCATCTGGCCGAGCTGCTGGACGAGTTGGCCGTGCAGACCGCGGCCCCGGCTGCCGGTCGCCCGGCGGCCCATCCGGCCCAGCTCGGTGTCGGGCCCCTCCCAGGCGGGCGGCGCCATGCGATCGGCGGCAGGGCCCTCGGGGTAGGGGTAACGGTCCAGGGCGCCGGGCGCCGTGAGGCTTTCCACGGGGCGGGCGGCGGCGGTCATCATCGTGTGCGCAAGGGTGTTCACGCATCCTTTGTCGGCGTCGGTTCCACGCCCCTTGAGGTCTTTAGTGAAAAGCACACGAAAGGGTGATCGGCGCCCGCTCATCCATTGACGCCGGAGGAGAACAACTCAGGCAACCTCCTGGGTTTTTCCGACCCGTTGGGCACATTCCTTCGGTTTACGATCACCAACGGGCGCGGCATCGACATCCAGTGATCAGATACGCGCAGATCAAGACCGAAAGCGACAACACCAGTGCCGCGCCCATCGGTTGGGCCGCCATCCGAGCCGCAACACCCAACGCGCCATCGACATCGAACGGCCAACGCGGCCACAGGAGTTCGCGAAGGCGGTCCGGCAGACCGGCGATCGGGCGGACGGAGGGACCCGCCGACACCCGCTGCACGAGCGGAGCCACCACCACCGGCACGGCCAGCACCGCGGCGACCCCTGCCGCGGTGACCCGGAACACGCCCGCCCCGAGCAGCCCGGCCCAGCCGCAACCGACGCAGAGCGCCGTCCAGATCGCGACCAGCGGCGCCCAGTGCCGGGGCACCGGGATGGCCTCGCCGCCGTACAGCAGCCGCAGCGCGGCGAAGCCGGCCAGCGCCGAGACCAGGGCGAGCAGTGCCGCGGTGACCGCGGTGACGAGGAGCTTGGCGAGCGGCAGCCCGAGCCGGCGCGGGACGGCGCCCCGCCCGGAACTCAGGCCGGGGTGGCGGTACTCGTCGCCGAAGGAGAGCGCGCCCAGCAGCCCGGCGGCGAGCGCGGCGGGCGGCAACGGCAGCATCCGTGGCCAGGCGGCCAGGGCGGTCGGCAGCGGAACGCCCCCGGACCGTGCCAGCAGGACCGCGATCAGGACCGAGGCGGCGAGCCCGGCGGCCGCGGTGAGCGGGGTACTGGGCACCCCCAGCAGCCGCCGCACCTCGTAACGCACCGGCCGCGCCGGCCCCCGCGGCGGCCGCCGCACCAACGGCGGCACCGCGGCCTGCCGCCCCACAACAGCAACCCCCGCAGGCCGGGCCACCGGCGCGGGCGCGGCCCCGAGGGCCGGGACGGGCGCTCTCTTGGCGACCTGGGCGGCCGCGGACCCGGGGGCCGGGGTGGCCGCGGACCCGGAGGCCGGGGTGGCCGCGGACCCGGAGGCCGGGGTGGCCGCGGACCCGGAGGCGGGGGTGGCCGCGGACCCGGCAGCGGGGGCGGGCGCGGAGTCGGAGGCCGGGGCGGGCGCGGATCCGGCAGCGGCGGCTTGAGCCGGAGCCGGGACCGGAGGCGTCGAGCCGCCGGACGCCCCATCAGGGGCCGGGCCCAGTGACCGAGGCGGACCGGAGTCCTCGCCCGGGGCCGGGGCCGAGAGTGGTGACCGACGCGAGCCGGAAGCCGTACCCGGGGATCGAGGCGGGCTGGGGAACGGGACAGGGGTCGCCTCCTCACCCGTCTCGTCGGCGAGTCGATGGAGCAGTACGCCGTGCCGGAACGCGGTCTCGCCGATCCGCGCGCAGTCGCTGCCGTAGACGGAGAGCCGCCCTCCGCTCTCGGCCACCACCTCGACGGGCCGCCCCGAAGCCCGGGCCTCGCGGGCGACCAGCGCGGCGAGCCGCGCCGCGTGCGGAGTGTGGACGGCGACCCGGGGCCGGAGCCGGGTACGGGCGAAGGCGGCGCCGTCCTGGTCCGCCACCAGCCGGCCCCGGTCCAGGGCCAGCACGCGGTCGGCCCGGCGGGCCGCCTCCCTCGGGTCGTCGGTGGTGAAGAGCACGGTGCCGCCATGGTCGGCGTGGGCGCGCAGCAGCCCGTGCAGCCACTGGGCCTCACGAGGGGGCAGCCCGTTCGACGGCTGGTCGAGCAGCAGCGTGTGCGGGTCGCCCAGCAGCGCCAAGGCGAGGCCGAGTCGGCGGTCCATCCCGAGCGACAGCGCGCCGAGCCGATGGTTGCGCAGGGCGGCCAGTCCGACGACGTCCAGCAGCTCGTCGGCGCGCGAGGCAGGGACCCCGGCGGCGGCCGCGAGCATCCTCAACTGCCCGCGAGCGGTACGCGAGGGGTGCCCGGGTACGTCGCCGAGGAGGACGCCGACCTCGCGTGCCGGATGGGCGATGCGGCGCAGCGGCCTGCCGCGGAAGCAGGTGATCCCACGCCCCGGTTCGAGCTCCAGCATCATCCGCAGGGCGGTGGTCTTGCCGGAACCGCGGGCGCCGAGCAGCGCGGTGACACTGCCGGGGCGGGCCTCGAAGGTCAGGTCGTCGACCGCGGGCGGGCGGCCTGGGCGGCGGCTGGTACTGGTCAGTCCGATGGCCTGGAGCATCGCTACTCCCGCGAGGTCGGGGGCCGCTCGGCGGCAGGCGCTCCGCGGCAGGGCGGGTCGGTACCGCGACAAGATAGCGCTACATTTCCGACCAAACCCGTAGAACCGGGCGATTCGCCCCCGATATCGGACTCTCGATACCCCCCCCGCGATGTCGGGCTCAGGCCGGTGTCAGACCTCGGGGCGCAGCATCGGCGGGTTGAGCAGGGTGGCACCGCCGGCCCGGAACAGCTGGGCGGGGCGGCCGCCTTGACGGGTCGTGGTCCCACCGGACGGCACCAGGAAGCCCGGGGTGCCGGTCACCTTGCGATGGAAGTTGCGGGGGTCCAGCGCCACGCCCCAGACACCCTCGTACACCCGCCGCAGCTCACCCACGGTGAACTCCGGCGGGCAGAAGGCGGTGGCCAGTGAGGAGTACTCGATCTTCGACCGGGCGCGCTCCACACCGTCGGCGAGGATCCGGCCGTGGTCGAAGGCGAGCGGGGCCGGCTGCTCCTCCGAGGGCGGCGGGGCGCCCTCCGGTTCGAGGAGTTCCTCCACCGGGGCCCAGCGTGCGCTGTTGGCGTCGCCCCCGGGCCGGGGCGCGGGAAGGTCGGGCGCCAGAGCGAGATGGGCGACGCTGACCACCCGCATCCGGGGGTCGCGGCCCGGGGCGCCGTAGGTGGCGAGCTGTTCGAGGTGGGCACCGCTCGTCTCGGCCGGGGGCGTGCCCGCGTCGTGGGCGCACAGCCCGGTCTCCTCGGCGAGTTCCCGGCGCGCGGCGGCCCCGAGATCCTCGTCCTCCCGTACGAAGCCGCCCGGGAGCGCCCAACGCCCTTGGAACGGCTGCTCCCCGCGCCGCACGACCAGCGCGCACAGCGCGTGGCGGCGCACGGTGAGCACCACGAGGTCGACGGTGACGGCGAAGGGCGGGAAGGCCGAGGGGTCGTAGGGCGACATGCCGCGCATCATAGTCGTCTTCCTGACGATAAGCACGCCCTACCGGACGCATCGGACCGTCGCCCGGCGGTCACATCGACCGCACCCGCGTCGAGGCCGCGCGCTCGACTCCGGTGGGGGCGTCATGGGCGCCGAGGCGCAGGTGTTCGACGTGGTAGAGGGCCTGGTCGAGAAGCTCGGCGACATGGTTGTCGTACAGGGCGTAGACGATGGACCGCCCGTGGCGTTCGCCGGTGACCAGACCGAGGTTGCGCAGCAGGCGCAGCTGGTGGGAGCAGGCGGAGGCCTCCATACCGACTGCGTCGGCCAGCTCGCTCACCGAGCAGGGCCCCTCCTGCAGGCGGGCCAGGATGTAGAGCCGGGACGGGGTGGACAGAGCCTGGAGGGTGGCGGCGACATCGGCGGTGCCGACCGCGTCAAGACGCTCGCGGGTGGTGGCGCTGCTGGCGGTGCCGGTTCCGTGACCCATGCACCTCATCATACCGAGAACACCTGAAGACCTGTTCATATGTTCGTGTACGGTGGTGATGCCACCCCGGTCCGCCCACGAGGGGTCGTCCATCTCGCCCGTGAAGGGTCGGTTCTGTCATGCCTTCCGTCCTCGATCGGCGGCCCGCGCCGCCCGTCGCCGCACACCGCACTGCGGCCCCCCACCGCCGGACGCGGCTACTGGCGCTACCGGAGGCCCGCTGGGCGATCGCGGCCCTGGTGCTGTTCCTGATCGGCCTGCCCGTGCACCTGCTGGACGGCCCGGCCTGGCTGTGGGGAACGCTGTTCGCCGCCACCTATGCCACCGGTGGCTGGGAGCCCGGATGGGAGGGGCTGAAGGCCCTCAGGGACAAGACCCTGGACGTGGATCTGCTGATGGTCGTCGCGGCCCTGGGAGCCGCCGCGATCGGACAGGTCCTCGACGGCGCACTGCTGATCGTCATCTTCGCCACCTCCGGTGCCCTGGAGGCCGTCGCCACCGCGCGGACCGCCGACTCCGTGCGTGGTCTGCTCGACCTCGCCCCGGCCACCGCCACCCGGCTGCTGCCGGACGGCACCGAGGAGACGGTCGAGGCGGAGCGTCTGGCGGTCGGGGACACGATCCTGGTCCGGCCCGGCGAACGGGTCGGGGCGGACGGCCGGGTCCTCTACGGGGCCGGTGAGGTCGACCAGGCCACCATCACCGGCGAGCCGCTGCCGGTGGCCAAGCAGGTCGGCGACGGGGTGTTCGCCGGCACCGTCAACGGCACCGGCGCCCTGCGGGTCCAGGTCGAGCGCGACCCGTCGGACTCGGTGATCGCCCGGATCGTGAGGATGGTCGAGGAGGCCTCCGAGACCAAGGCTCCCACCCAGCTGTTCATCGAGAAGGTCGAACAGCGCTACTCGATCGGCATGGTGGCCGCCACCCTCGCCGTCTTCGCGATCCCGCTCGCTTTCGGCGACGCCCTCTCCGCCGCCCTGCTACGAGCCATGACGTTCATGATCGTGGCCTCGCCGTGCGCGGTCGTCCTGTCCACCATGCCGCCGCTGCTGTCCGCCATCGCCAACGCCGGCCGCCACGGTGTCCTCGCCAAGTCCGCCGTCGTCATGGAACGCCTCGGCCGGATCGACACCGTCGCCCTGGACAAGACCGGCACCCTCACCGAAGGCACCCCCCGCGTCACCGACCTGCGCCCGCTGCCCGGCAGCGGCCTGGACCAGGACAGCCTGCTGAGGCTGGCGGCGTCCGCCGAGCACCCCAGCGAACACCCGCTCGCGCGTGCTGTGGTCGCCGCCGCCCGCGAACGCGGCCTGCCGTTGACCGGCGTCGAGGACTTCACCGCCGCTCCGGGCCGGGGAGTCACCGCCACCGTCGACGGCCACACCGTCACGGTCGGCGCCCCCGCCCGGCTCGTGGACGCCGCCGGCCACCAGCCCGGGCGAGCCGTGGTGGCCGAACTGGAGGAGGCCGGACGAACCGCCGTCGCCGTCCTGCGGGATCAGGAACCGGTGGGCGTGCTCGGGATCGCCGACCGGCTGCGACCGGACGCGGCGGCCACCGTCGCCGCCCTCACCCGGCTGACCGGCCGCACGCCCATTCTGCTGACCGGCGACAACGAACGCGCCGCCCGGCACCTGGCCGCCGAGGTCGGCATCACCGACGTCCGCGCCGGACTGCTGCCCCAGGACAAGGTGGCGGCCGTCCAGGAGTGGGAAGCCCGGGGACGCCGGGTGCTGGTCGTCGGCGACGGCGTCAACGACGCCCCCGCCCTGGCCGCCGCGCACTCCGGGATCGCGATGGGCAAGGCCGGCTCCGACCTCGCCCTGGAGACCGCCGACGCCGTGGTCGTCCGCGACGAACTCGCCGCCATCCCCTCGCTCGTTCAGCTCTCCCGCACCGCACGCCGCTTCGTCATCCGGAACCTGGCCATCGCCGGCACGTTCATCGCCGTCCTGGTGGCCTGGGACCTGATCGGCACCCTGCCCCTGCCCCTGGGGGTCGCCGGCCACGAGGGTTCCACCGTCATCGTCGGCCTCAACGGCCTGCGCCTGCTGCGCGAGGCCGCCTGGCCCCGACCCACCCCTCCCGCAGCATGAGCAGTCGCCCTTACCGGGCGGGCCACCGTCACGGTCTGCCGCGGCCCCGCCAAGGTCACCGCTCCCGCCGGCACATGCCTTCCTCCGACTCCCGGATGTCACGGTCGCCCTCCTTCCTCCCTCCCCGCACGGTCAGTCCGTTGCGGTGACCTCGACGCGATCGCTCTCCCCGTCCGAGAGGAACGAGGCCAGCGCCTGCCCCTGTTCGGCGCTCTCGGAGCGCTCGGCCGGGGTGAGGCGGCGCAGCGGGGTGACGGTGACGGTGGCGTCCCGGTCGACGTTCCAGGTCGCGGCGACCCGCCCGTCGACCAGGACGACGCGCTCACCGGCGACCGACAGACCGCGGTGGGCGTCGTCGATGATCCTGCCGCGATACCGGTAGCCGAGGATCGCGCTGTCGAAGGCCGGCAGGAACCGCACCGGGGCAGGCGCGTCAGGGCCGGGGCGCGGGGCGTCGGGCAGGTCCAGCAACTCCCTCCCGTGCTCGTCGCGGAAGCCGACCAGTTCCGCGCGAACCGCGGCCACCGCGGCGGGCAACCCGGCCAGGCCGCACCAGGCCCGAAGGTCCGCCGAGGTGGCAGGGCCGTACGCGGCTAGGTAACGCCTCACGAGGGCCTGGCCGACCGGGTCGGCGCCGTCCGGGGCGGGCGGGGCGATCTCACGGCCGAGCCAGGCCGAGAGCAGGACATTGCGTACCCCGGCCCTGGTGCGCCACAGCCCACGTGGCGGGATCTGCACGACGGGCACCAGGGCGGCGACCAGCATCTCGCCCAGCGCCCGCCGCCCCGCCGCCGGCCAGCGCCCTTCGACGGCCCGCACCAGCTCGCCCATGGTGCGGGGCTCGGCGTCGGCCAGCACCGCCCGTCCCGCCGCGGCGAGTTCGTCCAGATCGACCCCGGCGAGTTCGCGGCGGTGGGCCCCCAGGGCCCGCTGGCGCAGCATGGCGTCATGGCGGGACCGCCAGCCCAGGGCGTCCTCGGCGGTGACGAGGTGGACGGTGCGGCGCATGAGATGGGTCCGCACCACACGGCGTCCGATCAGTGCACCGGACAGCTGCGAGGAGTCGAAGGCGCACAGCCTCGACCAGAGTCCGACGAACGGTTCCTGGGGCTCCTGCGCCTGCAGACCGCCG
The DNA here is from genome assembly GCF_040644755.1 of Streptomyces sp. NPDC046887. Taxonomy (NCBI): domain Bacteria; kingdom Bacillati; phylum Actinomycetota; class Actinomycetes; order Kitasatosporales; family Streptomycetaceae; genus Streptomyces; species Streptomyces sp. NPDC046887. Next base: position 102,410 of record NZ_JBEYXH010000006.1, on the reverse strand, counting down.
AGGTGGGAAACGGCGTCCTCGACAGGCATACCGGCCGGATCGAGCAGCAGTTGCCGGGCGAGTGTCGCGCGGCCCAGCGCCCTGTCGCTCAGGACGGTCATCTGCTCACCACCTCCACCACTCGGATCCACCTCGGCTCACACGGTCCGGTTCGGTTCAGTGCCCACCGTCGCAGCAGATGCGGTCAGGTGGTGACCGCATCCCGGAGCAGCCGCGGCGGCGGTGGCCGGTCAGCCGCCGAGCCGGAGACCCGGGGCGGCGGCCTCGACCAGCCCCAGCCCGAGTCCGCTGACCCGGACGGCGAGGGGCTCCCCCGCGACGGCGAGCCCGGAGAGCCGGAACGCGCCCAGGGGCGCGGAGCCCAGCGGCCGTACCGCGAGGAGCCCCGCCGGTACGTCCGGGCGGATGCCCGCGGCGGTGGCGAGCAGGTACACGGCCGAGGCCGCGGAGAGCGCGGAGGGGCGGCAGGCGGCCGGATGCGGCACAGGGGCGCCGCCCGCCGTGCGCCGGCCCCCGCCGTACATCTCCGGCAGCCGGTACGCGAAGCTCTCCGCGGCCCGCACCAGACCGCCGAGCAGGGCGGCCGCCTCCCGCTCATGACCGCTCGCCGCGAGCCCCGCGACGGCGACGGCCGTCTCGTACACCCGTACCGCGCCGGTGCGGTGGCCGAACGGGTTGAAGCCCGGCTCATCCGCGCCGAGCCCCCGCAGTCCCCAACCGGAGTCCAGGGCGGGGCTGCCGAGCAGCCGGGCGAGCCGCCCGGTCCGGACCGGGTCGAGCAGTCCGCGCGCCGGTCGCCCGCCGTCCCCGAGGCCGGTGTCGAGCAGATGGGCGGCGGCACCGCCGAGGTGCGGGCGCGGTCCGCCCGCGGTGCGTACGGCCACCGGCCGACCGCCTCCCCGGTCGTCGATCCAGAAGTCGGCCCGGAACCGGGTACGCAGCCGGCCGGCCCAGGACCGCCACTCCTCCGCGCCCGGGCGGCCGCATGCCTCCAGCAGGTCGGCGCCGAGCACGGCGGCCCGGTGCGCGTGCGCCTGCGTCTCGGCGCGGAGTACGCGGCCGGAGCCCGGCTCCGGCACATAACCGTCCTCACCCGCGGCGGCCCGCAGCCAGCGCAGGCAGCGCTCGGCGGCGGGCAGCAGCTCGGCGAACTCACCGTCGGGCAGCCCCCAGCGACGGGCCTCGGCCAGCACCACCGGGAACGCCAGGGTGGCTTCGGTGCCGGTGCATACGGGAGGCAGCCCCGGCCCGCCGTCGCGCAGCGGCCCGGGGATGAACCCGGCCCCGTCCCCTGGTGCGGTGTGCTGGGTCCGCGCCAGCGCCCGCAGCGTCCCGACCGCCGCCCCGGTGCCCAGCGGGAGAGCCATCCGCGCGGCCCACAGCGCCTCCGCCGGTACCGGGCGGGCGCGCCAGGGAACACCCGCGGCGAACAGGGCGCCTCCGGGGTGGGCCGGGTCGCGCAGCAGCAGCGCCCGCAGGTCGGCGACGCCCGCCGCGAACAGCCGCTCCACCCGCGGGTCGTCCGCCTCGGCGCGGGCGTCGGAGAAGCAGCGCCCACCGCTCGCCCCCTCGGCCGCCAGCGCACCACCGGCGGAGGGACGGCGGTGGCCGGGGCCGCCACGGGGCATGAGGGACGAGCGGACCCGCAGCTCGATGGTGCGCTGCTCCCCCGGTCCGAGGTCGAGCAGCCAGCGCAGCACCCCGGCCGAGGCGAGGGTGTCGTCCGGAGCCGGCTCGGCGGTGACGGAGGCCCAGCCGACCGGAGCCGACCAGCGAAGCCCCGCGCCATGGACCGCGGCGGACGGCTCGGGACCGGGGCGGCCCGCCGCGATCGCGCCCAACTCGGCGAGATCGGCGCCGAGGAGGAGTTCGACCGGAAGGCGCAGCACCCGGTCGAGCGCGCTGCGCAGGGTGATCCGCTCGGAACCGTCGGCCTGTCGGCTCCGCTCCACCACGATCGCGGGATCCGGCCCACCGCCGGCCGGCGCCTGGACCAGCGCCGTGAACCGGGCCTGACCGGCACCCAGCGTCCCGGCCTGGACGGTGACCGGCTCCCGGCCCGCGACCCGCAGCCGCGCCCGGGCGAGGACGCGTCGACCCGCGTGGAACACCCCGTCGACGCCGTGCCCGGTGAGCTGGCCATGAGGCGGGGAGAGGGCGAAGGCGGGCATGGCGACGCTGACGAGCATCTCGTGGACCGGCGGCGGCCCGCCCTGCCGAACGGAAGCCACCGGCGCTCCCCGGCCGGCCAGCGGTGACGCCTGCCGAGGCAGGGCGCGCCACGGACCGGGTACCGGATCGGATGCCGGATCGGGCTGAGGGAGGTCCATGGAGGGGTGAGAGGGCCTTCTGTGTGCTCCGGACAGCCGCTGGACGTACGGCGGCACGGGTCAGGCGACTCCGCCACCGAGGTCAACGGCCAGGCAGACGATCCGGTCACGCCGAGCCCCCCACCGCCGCCCATGCGCCTCCTTCCGGCAAGTACGTCACCATCCACCACCGTCGCCCTCCCCCTCCTCACCTTTCTTCGATCCCCGTCGCACACGGCCGGTGTGGCCGTACTCGCCGCCAGGGTCTCGGCGCACAGCCGACGCCACGCGAGTGGCGGCCGGCTCCTCGGCCATCCCCGGCGCAGCCGGACGGACCCACTCCCCCGCCCTGCCCCGCTCACCGACCCGCCTCCGGCTCACCGACCCGTCTCCGGTCGGACCGGCGTTCCACCCGCCGGGCCGGGCTCACTCGGCTCGCGTGCGGCTCTCGGTACGGTCTCCCTCCTCTCCCCGGCCCGCCGCGCGGAGGCCGCTGCTCGGCACTCCGCCGGCCGTGCGGGCCGCCGCCGTCGGCGCCGAACCGGCGGCCGGTCGTGAGGCATCAGCCCTCCGAGCTCCCGCCGCCGACCGGGCCCTGGCAGCGCGCGGCGCACCGGTCCTCCGGCCTCCGTCACCGCCGTCGGCCCCACCGGCCCCGGCCCGGGTCCGCAGCCGGGTCCTGGTCCGGGTCCGACCGGCCCGGGCCCCGGCCTCCGGGGGACGGGCGGAGGTCACTTCCCCCTCCGCCGCCGCCCGCACCTCGCGCTCCTTCCGAAGGCACTGGCGCAGTGACTCGGGGTCCAGGTTCTCGTTGCACGCCTGGTGCAGCAGCTTGGCGAAGACGTACTCGGGGTCCACCTCCAAGGCCAGCCCCAGCGCGATCCGGGCGGCCGGTTCGTCGCCGGTCGACCAGGACACCCAGCCGGCCAGGGTCAGCGGCGCGGCCGAGTGCTCGACGTAGGCCCCCACACAGCGGCGGGACAGCGCGCGCCAGAGCCGCAGCGCGGAGGGAGCGCCGGGCCCCTCCATCCACTCCGCCGCGCGATCCCGCGTCAGCCGGTCCTGCAACCCGAGGATGACCGAGGCCGCCTCCCGGTGGCCGAGCAGCCCGTCGTCGTGGGTGTCGGCGGCGGCGGAGTCGCCGCCGGGCGGGTTGTGCGCGAGCCGCCGCATCAGAGCCTCGGCGAGCCGCAGGGTGTCCTCCCGTACCCCGTCCCGGCCCTGCTCGCCCAGGATGGCCGGCACCAGGGCCGCCCCCGCCTCGTCCAGCGCGCGCAACTGCTCGTCGGCGGCCCGGGTGCCTCGGTCCCAGGGGCGCAGCCGGGCCTGGAGGTCCCGTAGCGAACCGCGGACCTGGATGCCCGCGTAGGTCGCGGCGGCGGCCATCACCGAGGTGCCCGGCGCCACCAGCGGGGTGCCGTCGGGCGGGCAGCAGCGGCTGTCCGGGCAGCAGTAGGACCAGAAGCGGCCGTCCGAGACGCACAGCGCCTCGTACACGGGTACGTCGAGCGCGCCGCAGGCGGTACGCAGCCGCTGTGCCAGCGGACGCAGCCGCTCCATGACCCGCAGGGCCGACTCGCCCTCCGCGGGGTCCTGGCAGAGGAACGCCACGATGCCGTCCGGACGGGTGCCGCGCCGCTCGCCCCCCTCGACCAGCGCCTCGGCGAGCTGGTCGGCGACGGAGGGCCACTCGCGGGCCGAGCGCGGAATGCCCAGCCGCACCCGGCCGCCGAACCTGCCCCGGTCACCGTGGAGCGCGACCAGCACGATGGAGTCGGTCGGGTGGTACCCCAGCATGTACGGCAGGGCGTCGGCCAGCTCGGCGGGACCGCGCAGGGTGATCTGCTCCACGGGCCCCGGCCGGGACCCCGGTCGGCCACCCGCCCACCCGCCGGACCGGTGGTCCGACGACTGGTCCTCGGAGCGCTCGCCGAAGTCGTTGCCGGGCTCGGGGGACACGGCGGGCTCGGGGGACCCGGAGGACGCGGAGGATTCGGCGGGGACGAGCGGCATGGCTGCTCCGGTGGGGTCGGTGACGCGGTCGGTGGGAAGGGCGGACTCGGGGAGGGGAAGGGGGCGGTCGTGGGGCTGGGGGATGTCCTGTCGTTCGCTCATGGCCGAGACCGTCCCGCACTCCGCAAGCCCCCGTCGACCCCTGTGGACAGCGTGGACAGCGTTGTCCACAGGGGTCGACACCGCCGCCCACCAGGGGGTATTCGGGGGCGTCCTCCCTCGTCGGAGCCGCTGTGGCGAGAAGTGGCCACGGCGGCCGCCATGGTTCGCCGATTGTCACAGCCGTGCTGTTGCATGGGGGCATGGAGCACACGAGCGAGGCAGCAGCACCCCAGGATCTCCGCGCGGCGGCCGATGCCGTGCTTGCCCGCCTGGTCGGGGACGAGAGCGGGACGGCGCGGTTGCGCGAGGACCAGTGGCGGGCGATCGAGGCGCTGGTCGCGGAGCGCCGCCGCGCGCTGGTGGTGCAGCGCACCGGGTGGGGCAAGTCCGCGGTGTACTTCGTCGCCACCTCGCTGCTGCGCGCGCAGGGCGCCGGGCCCACGGTGATCGTCTCGCCGCTGCTGGCGCTGATGCGCAACCAGGTGGACGCGGCCGCCCGGGCCGGGATCCGCGCCCGCACGATCAACTCCTCCAACAGCGAGGAGTGGGAGGCGATCCACGAGGAGGTGGCCACAGGCGCGGTGGACGTGCTGCTGGTCAGTCCGGAGCGGCTGAACAACCCCGACTTCCGCGACCAGGTGCTGCCCCGGCTGGCGGCCGCGACCGGGATGCTGGTCGTCGACGAGGCGCACTGCGTCTCCGACTGGGGCCATGACTTCCGGCCCGACTACCGGCGGCTGCGGACCATGCTGGCCGAGCTTCCGGACGGGGTCCCCGTGCTGGCGACGACCGCCACGGCCAACGCCCGGGTGACCTCCGACGTGGCCGAGCAGCTGGGCACCGGGGCGGGTGGTGACGCGCTGGTGCTGCGCGGCCCGCTGGACCGCGAGAGCCTCGCCCTGGGAGTGCTGCGCCTGCCGGACGCGGCGCACCGCCTCGCCTGGCTGGCCGACCAGCTGGACGCCCTGCCGGGGTCCGGCATCATCTACACGCTGACCGTGGCGGCGGCCGAGGAGGTCACGGCCTATCTGCGGCAGTGCGGGCACACGGTGGCCTCCTACACGGGCCGCACCGAGGACGCGGACCGCCGGCAGGCCGAGGAGGACCTGCTGGCCAACCGCGTCAAGGCGCTGGTGGCGACCTCGGCGCTGGGCATGGGGTTCGACAAGCCCGACCTGGGGTTCGTGGTCCACTTCGGCTCGCCGTCCTCGCCCATCGCGTACTACCAGCAGGTGGGGCGCGCCGGGCGCGGCGTCCGGCACGCGGAGGTGCTGCTGCTGCCCGGCGCGGAGGACGAAGCCATCTGGCAGTACTTCGCCTCGGTGGCCTTCCCGCCCGAGGAGCAGGTGCGCCGGACGCTCGACGTGCTGGCCCACGCCGGGCGCCCGCTGTCGCTGCCGGCGCTGGAGCCGCTGGTGGAGCTGCGCCGCACCCGGCTGGAGACCATGCTGAAGGTGCTGGACGTGGACGGCGCGGTCCGGCGGGTGAAGGGCGGCTGGACGAGCACCGGCACACCCTGGGCGTACGACACCGAGCGATACGCCTGGGTGGCCCGCCAGCGCACGGCGGAGCAGCAGGCGATGCGGGAGTACGCCGCGTCGGAGGGCTGCCGGATGGAGTTCCTGCGGCGCCAGCTGGACGACGAGGAGGCGGCCCCCTGCGGCCGCTGCGACAACTGCGCGGGGCCCCGCTTCGACACCAAGGTGTCGGCGGCCGCGCTGGACGCCGCGCGCGGTGAGCTGGGCCGGCCCGGGATCGATGTGGAGCCGCGCCGGATGTGGCCGACCGGGCTGCCGGCGGCCGGGGTGGAGCTGAAGGGCCGTATCCCGGCGTCGGAGCAGTCGTTCGCGGGGCGGGCGCTCGGCCGGCTGTCGGACATCGGGTGGGGCAACCGCCTGCGGCCGCTGTTCGCCCCGGGCGCGCCGGACGGACCGGTGCCGGACGATGTGGTGGACGCGGTGGTGCGGGTGATGGCCGACTGGGCGCGCGGCCCGGGCGGTTGGGCCTCCGGTGCGGCCGACGCCCCGGCACGGCCCGTCGGGGTGGTGACGGTCCCCTCGCGCGGCCGGCCGGAGCTGGTGGGCTCACTGGGCCGCCGGATCGCGGAGGTGGGGCGGATGCCGCTGCTCGGCGCTCTGCGGTACACGTCCGGCCCGTCGGACCGGCTGTCCCGGACCAACAGCGCCCAGCGGGTGCTGGGTCTGCATCACGCGCTGGAGGTACCGGCGGAGCTGGCCGCGGAGTTGGCGGCGGCGGGCGGACCGGTGCTGCTGGTGGACGATCTCACCGACAGCGGGTGGACGCTCGCGGTAGCGGCCCGGCTGCTGCGCGGAGCCGGAGCGGAGGGGGTGTTTCCGCTGGTCCTCGCCGCGCAGGGATGATCGGCCGCGCGGGCCCGCGGACGGGGCTTCAAAGGGCCTTCCACCGCCTCCGGGAGCGCGGAGAGGCATCAGCCGCCCGGGAACGGGCAGGATATGAGTGTCATACCAACCCATTCCCGGCGTCGGCCTCAATTGCTCGTTGCCGCTGGCCCGTTCCGCCAGGAACAATTGGAATCCGCTCCCCGTGCGGCCCATTCGCCCTGGAAGGGCCATGCCGGTGCGTCCCTCACTCGACCCTGCCGCCCTTGTGGCCGCGTATGCGAAGGGAGGACCGTGACCTTCGGATTCGCCCCGTCCACTGCCACCTCGATCGACTCCCCGAACCATTCCGCGAGCAGCCTTGCCAGGATGCTCCAGCCGACGGAATGGGCGGCGGCGGGCATCCCCCTGCTGCGTAGCCCGCGCGAGATCGTCAGCGGTCTGCACGCCCGCCACCATCCGACCCCCGCCACCGCCGTGGTGGCCGTGCTGGACCAGGAGGAACGGCTCACCGCCAGCGCCTCCTTCGCCCGGCGCGCCGTACCGGCGGACGGCTGGGACTTCCGCAACGCGCTGCTCGCGCATCTGCGCCGGGTCATCCCACACGACCTGCGCCGCCGCACTCCGGTGCGCACGGCGGTGCTGCTCTACTGCCGGGACGGCGACGAGCGCTGGACCGAGGAGGACGGGGCGTGGATGTGGGGGCTGCGGGACGCCTGCACCCTGCACGGGCTGCGCTGCGGCGCGTACATCACCCTGACCAGCGGCGGTTGGCAGGTGCTGGGCGAGGGCCGGGGAGGGCGGCGACCGCACTCCGCGTCGCCCCCGAGCGACCTGGCCGATCCGGCGCCGGAGGGATTGCTCGCGGTACCGCGCGGGGCCGGCGGCGCCCCCGAGGCGCTGCGCCGTTCGGCGGCCCGCTGAGCCCCCTTCAGACGGCACGGCTGGGCTGAGCTCGGCTCGGCTCCGTACCGCCCACCGGGGCGAACCACCGGTCACCGCACAGCCGTACGCGGCCGGCATCTGATGGTGCCGGCCGCGTACGGGCCGTTCGTCGGGAGCCGCCATAGGGCGCCCGGCAGCGGGAACCGATCGGTGCCCGGGCGGCGGTCGCCCGGGCGACCGCTCAGACCCCGGCGCCCAGAACCGAGTTGACGCGCTCCGCGTCGCCGCAGACGACCAGCAGGGCGGTGGCCCGGGTCAGTGCGGCCGGCAGGGTGCGCGCGGCCGCGTCGTCGTCGCCGCCGTTCAGGGCGACGACCACCACCGGCCGGTCGGAGGCACGGGTGGCGGCGGTGGCGTCCGCGAAGAACACGTCCTCACCGGCGTCGTGCTGCGCCCAGTAGGACGCCTCGCCGAAGGACAGTTCGTGGGCGGCCCAGGGGTGCTGCTCACCGGTGGTGAGCACCAGGATGTCGCCGGGCGCACGGCCGGTGTCCAGCAGCAGGTCCACCGCCTCCTCGGCGGCGTCGAGCGCGCCGTCCACCGGGGCGGGGATCAGCTGGATCCGGGGCCCGGAGGCCTCCGTCGCGGAACGATTCTCCATCCGCGGGCCGGGGGCCGGAGCGGTGGAGCCGTGCTGGCGCTGGACGGGCGGCGCCGGCCGGGCGGGGCCGGGGCCCGGACGTCCGGGACGCGGCGCGGAAGCGGAGCGCGGGCCGGGGACGGCTCGCGGACCGGGTACGGGTCGAGGGGTCGGCGCGGTACGGCCTGCGGCCGGGGTGGCGCGGGGACCCTGGGCACTCTCGGGAATCTGAGGCTCCTCGGGGATGAGAGGCATGGATGGTTGTCTATCAAACGCCGGCCGAAGCGACGGCGGCGGGTGGTGCTTGCACGCGGCACGGGGGGCGGTCGGTCAGGGCCGCCGGCCGTCCGCGAGCGGTCGGAAGTCGACCGGTCAGGAGTCGATCGGTCGGAAGTCGATCGGTCGGGGATCGAGCAGTCGAAGTCGAGCAGTCGGGAGTCGAGCGGTCGACGTCGGATGACCGAAGCCGAACGATCGAAGGTCGAAGGTCGAGCGGTTCGCGTCAGAAGTCGAAGCCGAGTTGGCCCCCGCTTTCCCGTTCGGCCGCCTGGGGTGGGATGCGGACCTTCTTGAGGTGCCGCCACTGGGGCAGCCCGTCGAGATAGGCCCAGCTGAGCCGGTGGTAGGGCGTGGGCCCCCACTCGTGGAGCGCCGCCTTGTGCACCGGCGACGGGTAACCGGCGTTGGCCCCGAACCCGAAGGCGGCGTACTGCGCCGACTCCGCCTCCAGTTCGGCCATCATCGCGTCCCGGCGCACCTTGGCGATGACGGAGGCCGCCGCGACGGCGACACAGGACTGGTCGCCCTTGATCACCGTACGCACCTGCCAGGGCACCCCCAGGTAGTCGTGCTTGCCGTCCAGTATCACCGCGTCCGGCCGCACCGGCAGCGCGTCCAGGGCGCGGACGGCGGCCAGCCGCAGCGCCGCGGTCATCCCGAGCTCGTCGATCTCCTCCGGAGAGGCATGGCCGAGGGCGTGCGAGGTGACCCACTTCTCCAGCTCCACGGCGAGTTCGGCGCGGCGCTTGGGGTTGATGAGCTTGGAGTCGGTCAGTCCGGCGGGCGGCCGGCGCAGACCGGTGACGGCGGCGCACACCGTGACGGGCCCGGCCCACGCCCCGCGTCCGACCTCGTCGACCCCGGCGATGGTCTTGGCGCCGGTGGTCGCTCGGATCGAGCGTTCGACGGTGTGGGTGGGAGGTTCGTACGGCATGGCGCCAGACAGGTTACGCCGCCCGGCCCGGCCCGCGATACCCGGATTGCCCTACGGGCCCCCCGCCGCCCCCGTACCGCCGGTTACCCACCCCCGCACCAGCGGACATCCACCCCCTTACCGGCCGGTATCCACCCCGGGACACCGTCCGGCATCCGTCCCCCGGCGACCGCACGCGTAAGGCCCAGAAGGCGTCAGTGGGCGCCGGGGCGCAGCAGCGGCACCAGCACCTGGTCGACCAGCTCCGCCACCTCCGCGTCCGGCCACTCGCTCCCGTGCACCTTCGAGCGGTACATCAGCAGGGCGGGGAGCACATCGACGACCAGCCCGTCGCCGCTGTCCGACCGGACATCGCCCCGCTCGCGGCCACGGGCCAGCACCGCGCGGATCAGCCGGGTTCCGGGGTCGATGACACCCGTTCGAATGAGACCGTGGAACCGCTCGCCGCCCGCACCGTCGCATTCGTGAAGCACCGAGCGAAGAGCCGTGCCCGACGCGGAGAACATCGCGTCCCGGATCATCCGGCAGAGGGCGTGCAGGTCCTCGCGCACCCCGCCGAGGTCGGGGACCTCATCCAGTGACGGCAGCGCGGCCCGCAACGCCTCCGCGACCAGTTCCTCCTTGCCTGACCAGCGACGATAGACGGCCGCCTTGCCGGTCCGCGCGGCGGCGGCCACCCCCTCCATGGTCAGGCCGTTCCAGCCGACCCGGGCCAGCTCCGCAAGGGCGGCTTCGAGGATGGCCCGCTCCAGCACGGCGCCGTGCCGGCGGCAGGCTGCGCGCTCGTGACCGGCTTCCTCGGTGCGGGTGTTCGCCATCGGCAACTCTCCATCGGTCGACTGGCCGGGCGCGGGGCCGGCAGGGAGCGGCACCGGACGACTGATGCCGCCCGGCGACCCCAGCGGCGGCGATTCAGTGAACGCTTGCGTTCCCTGACGGGGACTCACTACCGTGGCGACCGCAGTGAACGCCTCCGTTCACTGCATCACCCCTGGGGGAACCATAGTGACAATTTCCGCGCCGGAGACCCAGCGGGAGCACAGCAGACCGGCGGCGGGGCCACCGGCCCGCGCCGGTCTGGCCCTCGCGGTCATCGCGGCCTGCCAGTTGATGGTGGTGCTCGACTCCACCATCGTGAACATCGCGCTGCCCCACATCCAGGACGCGCTCTCCTTCTCCACCACCGGCCTGTCCTGGGTGCTCAGCGCCTACACGCTCACCTTCGGCGGCCTGCTGCTGCTCGGTGGGCGGGCCGGGGACGTGCTCGGCCGCCGCCGGGTGTTCATGACCGGCATCCTGCTCTTCACCGCGGCCTCGCTGCTGGGCGGATTCGCGCAGGAACCCTGGCAGTTGCTGGCGGCCCGGGCGCTGCAGGGGGTCGGTGGCGCGATCGCCTCCCCGACCTCGCTGGCGCTGATCACCACCACGTTCCCGGAGGGGCCGGCCCGGAACCGGGCGTTCGGCGTGTTCGCGGCCGTCTCGGCCGGCGGCGGCGCCATCGGTCTGCTGGCCGGCGGGATGCTCACCGAGTGGCTGGACTGGCGCTGGGTGCTGTTCGTCAACGTGCCCATCGGGCTGCTGATCGCCTTCCTCGCCCCGCGCTGCATCCGGGAGTCCGAGCGCCACCCCGGACGGTTCGACATCGCGGGCGCGCTGACCTCCACGGGCGGTATGGCCTCGCTCGTCTACGGCTTCATCCGGGCCTCCGAGGAGGGTTGGCGCGACGCGCTGACCATCGGGTCGTTCGTGGCCGCCGTGATCCTGCTGGCCGCCTTCGCGGTGGTGGAGCGGCGGGCGAAGGAGCCCATCACCCCGCTGCGGATGTTCGCCGACCGCAACCGCTCGGGCACGTATGTGATCATGCTCAGCCTGTCCGCGGCCATGTTCGGGATGTTCTTCTTCATCGTGCTCTTCGTCCAGAACGTGCTGGTCTACAGCCCGATCGAGGCGGGCCTCGCCTTCCTGCCGGTCACCGCGGCCATCATCGTCGCCGCCGGGCTGGCGCAGAAGCTGCTGCCGGTGCTGGGGCCCAAGCCGTTCATGGTGTCCGGTGCGGCGATCACCGGCGCGGGGCTGTTCTGGCAGACCTTCGTCTCGCCGAGCAGCACCTACCTGGGCGGCATCCTGGGGCCGCTGCTGCTCTTCGGCTTCGGCATGGGGCTGAACTTCGTCACCCTGACCCTGACGGCGGTCTCCGGGGTGGCCCCGCACGAGGCGGGCGCGGCCTCGGGTCTGCTCAACGCCACCCAGCAGGTGGGCGGTTCGCTGGGCCTGTCCATCCTGGTCACCGTCTTCGGCACGGCGAGCCGCGAGGAGGCCCAGAAGCAGCTGCCCGACTTCATGGCGCAGGCCACTCCGGAGCAGCTGAAGGAGTTCGCCGCCACCCGCGAACTGCCCGCCCCCTGGGGCGGTCAGGTACTGACGGAGGGCATCTCCACGTCCTTCATGGTCGCGGTCGCCATGGTGGCGGTGGCGCTGCTGACCGCCCTGCTTGTCGTCCGGGTACGCCGCAGTGATCTGGCGGCCCTCAGCGGAACGGCCGAGTCCGCCGGACCGGGGCTGGGCTGACAAGGGGCCGGGGGTGGCCAATGAGGTCCGCGGGCTACCGCCCGTAGTCCCCGAACGGATCCGATCCCCCGCCCCCGGTCTCCGGCGGTTCCAGCCCCCCGGTGTCCGGCTCCCAGTCCCCGTACTCGTCGTAGTCGTCCCGGTCGCCGCCGTCCCGCCCCGGGGTGCACACATATCCGGCGGTGGAGACCGGGCGGGCGTCGATGATCTCCCGGGCGCGGTGCTCGCCGAGGCTGAGCGCGTACCAGGGCGTGTCCGCGGCGTCGAGGTCGCGCTCGATGTTCCGCAGCGCGCAGGAGCGCAGCGGCTCGGGCAGCCGGTCCAGGGCGGGGGCGGCGTCGGCCGACAGGTTGTCGAGGTAGCCGATGTCGATGGTGCCGCTCTTCTCGTACCGCTGGACGTTCCGTTCGGCGACCAGCGCGTCCGGGGAGAGCAGGCCGAAGCCGAGCACGAACACCGCCGCGCTCACCGCCACGGCGCGCGGCAGCGGGAGGCGCCTGGCGCCGAGGACCCCCGCGGCCATCACCAGGACGAGGACGACGCCCAGCCACAGCTCCACGGCGGCCACCGAGACCCGGAGCCGGGTGAGCCCGTAGGCGTCCACATACAGGTCCATCCGCCGCAGCGCCGAGGCGACCACCACCAGCGTCATCAGGCAGAGCGTGCCGAGCACCGCCCGGACCAGGGTGCGGTCGCGGGTCCCGCCGCGAGGCGCCCAGCGGACGGCCAGGGCGATCACGACCACGGTGAGCAGAGTGGCCCACAGCAACTGCCAGAACCCCTGGCGGGCGTACTCGGCGTTGGTGAGGCCGGTCTCGCTGAGCACCCGGTCGTAGCCGCGGAGCAGCACCGCGAGTTGTACGGCGTTGAAGGCGGCGAACAGCACCGTGAGCACCATGAGCGGAAGCGCCCATTCCAGTCGGCCGCGCGGACGGCCGGGGGTCGCCGGCAGCAGGTCCCAGCGCAGTGGTGCGGCGGCGGTACGGGCGGCACACAGCGCCCCGATGAGACCCCAGGCGAAGAGCAGCACCCGCCAGGGCCCCTCCGTCACGGAGATGTCCGGCACCAGGGAGCCCACCAGGTCGGCGAAGGCGGCGTCCGCACCGGCGAACAGAGCGCCGAAGACGACGAGCAGCGCCAGCGCCACCCCGGTCGTCCGCAGGATCGGGCCAAGCGAGCCGCGTGCGGCGGCGCGCTGGCGTACCCCCTGCCACCCCCAGACGATCCCGGCGGGCACCGAGTCGAAGAGGCCCAGCGGGGCGAGGACGATGCCGCGCCAACTGCGGCTGCCGTGCAGGGCCAGCGCGCCGAGGCCGAAGGCGGCGGCGATGGCGAGGAAGGTGGGCCAGCCCGCGTCACGCAGTGCGGGTACGGCCAGCAGGGCGAGCCCGCCCAGGGCCCAGACGACCGTCCAGGGGCGGATCCGCCGCCCGGCGGCGACCGCGGCGAAGCCGGCGGCGAGGGCGGCCGGTACGGCGACGATCAGCAGGTTCAGCCCGATGCCCCCGTCGCCCAGGAGAAGAGCGCTGAGCAGACCGGTGGCGAGCACGGCGACCAGCGCCCCGGTCGGCACGGGGGCGGGAGGGCGCGGACGTATCGGGCTGGGCCCGCGCCGCGGCGGTTGCGGCGGCACCCATACGTGGGCGGGGGCGCCGGTACGCGCCTGCGGCCGACCGGTGTGCGCCCCCGACATGCCCGCCCGGCCGGCGGCCGACGCGCCTGCGGTCTGCACCGGGATGGGTGCCGCGTCCATGCCGGGCGCCGCACCCTTTGCAGCAGCCGCGCCCGAAGGCGTACCCTCCCCGCCCCCGGCACCAGCCCGGCTCCCGCCACCAGCATCGGCATCCGTACCGGCCAGGCGGTTGTCCCCCGGCGCGGGGACCACGTCCGCCGGCTCGTCATCCTTGCCCTTGCCCTGGCCCGGCCGCTCCGGTGGCGGCGGCGGTACGGACGGTGTGGGCGGTGTGTCGGACACGGGACCCCCTCCCGGCCGGCCGCGTACCGCCCGTCGTGGCGGCGGCCCGGACGGACCGGCTCCGGTGTCTGCTCAGCGCGGCCGTTGATGATCAAGGCGGCGGTGTGGCGGCAAGGCTAGTCCCGAAAGCGCCTGCCTCCGCCGCCGAGGCCGCTCTGTGGCAGGACCGTGACAGTAAGCCGGGCCATGCCGGATGACCGGTCCGTCCGGCATCCCGGCATCCCGGCATCCCGGCACCCCGGCACAAGGCCCGACCGACCCCTCCGGCGTCAGGCGCCGAGCACCCCGGTCGTGGCGGCCGTCAGCCAGTCCGGCAGCGTCTCCGTGCGCTCCAGCCAGGCGGCCGGTGGTGCGCCGCCCGCCGCGGCCACCACTCCCCCGGCGATGGCGCAGGTGGTGTCGACGTCTCCGCCGGCCTGCGCCGTCGTCCAGAACATCCGCTCGTAGTCGCCCAGCGCCCGCGCGGCCGACCAGAGCGCGAAGGGCACCGTGTCATGCGCGCTGGTGCGGCGGCCGCAGCCGAGCACCGCCGCCACGGTGCCGGCGTCCGCGTAGTCGAGCATGTCCCGGGCACGGCGGAGCCCGGCGCCGACCGCGCTGCGCGGCACCAGGGCCACGACACCGTCCAGCAGCTCCTCCGGCGTCGGAGGCCCTCCGGGACGGGCCGCCAGCGCCGCCGCGGCGGCCACGGCCATACAGCCGACGACCGCCTCGCGGTGCTGGTGGGTGGTGTACGAGGAGATCTCGGCCTGGTGGGTCGCCTGCTCGGGGTCGTCGGCGTACCACGCACCGAGCGGGGCGATCCGCATCGCCGCTCCATTGCCCCACGAGCCCTGCCCGTTGAACAAGGCCGCGGCGAGTTCTCGCCAGTCCGCCCCCTCGCGGACCAGCCGGAGCATACGGTTGACCGCGGGACCGTAGCCGCGGTCGAAGTCATGGTGCTCGGCGAAGGAGAGGGCCAGCGCGTCCTGGTCGACGCGGCCGTGCCGGGCGAGGACGGCGACGATCGAGCAGGCCATCTCGGTGTCGTCGGTCCACTGCCACGGGCCGGGCGGCAGCTCGCGCCGCTTCAGCAGCGGGTAGTGGGCCGGGACGAAGAACTGCGAGCCGAGGGCGTCGCCCACCGACAGCCCGCGCAGGCTGGCGAGCGCGCGACCCAGCGGGTCGGGCGCGGAGGCCGGACCGGAGGCGGAGGAGGAGGTGGGGGTGGGATGGTCGCCAGGGGTGCGGGGACCGTCCGTGGAGCGGGAAGAGGAGTCAGCCGTCATCGCACTGCCACTCTAACCGGTGGTCCCGTACGGCTCGGGCTCCCGCCACCGTTCGAACGGGCGGTCCAGTGCGTACCGGCCGTCGGCGCCGAGCAGCAGCGTGCGCGTCTCCCCGTTCGAGGGGTTGCGCAGGCACTCGAACTCGTCGACCGTCCAGTGGAACCACCGCATGCAGAACAGCCGCATGGTCAGCCCATGGGTGACCAGCAGGACGTTCGGCGGATGGTCGGGCTCGGCGAAGCTGCGGTGCAGGCTCTCCAGGAAAGCGCCGACCCGGTCGTACACATCGGCGCCGGACTCGCCTTGGGCGAAGCGGTAGAAGAAGTGCCCGTAGGCGTCGCGCTTCGCCTTCTGACGGCCTACGTCGGCGGGGTCCTGCCAGTTGCCCCAGTCCTGCTCGCGCAGGCGCGGCTCCTCCCGTACCCGGGTCAGCGACGGGTCGAGCCGCAGGGCCCGCAGGGTCTCGTGGGTGCGGCGGTAGGGCGAGACGTAGACGCTGACCCGCTCCTCGCCGAAGGCCTCCCGCAGCCGCTCCCCGGCCGCCTCGGCCTGGCGCCGCCCCCGGTCGGTGAGCCTCAGCGCGTGGTCGGGCTCGCGCTCGTACACCGTGTCATCGGTGTTGCCCTCCGATTCGCCGTGCCGTACGAGAACGATGCGCCGCGGTCGTGCCATGCCCCGACGATAGGCCGTGCGTCACGGATCCAGCCGGGAAGTGCCACGTATCACAGACGCACGGCGCCACAAGGGGCATCCGCCCGGCAGCGGCACCGTACGGGCATCCGCCCGGCGGCGGCACCGTACGGGGCATCCGCCCGGCGCGAACCGCCCCGCGCTCACACCGTCCACGCCGTCTCCAGGTCGACCACGTCCCCGGTCAGCGCCGCCACATCGGCCTCGATCTGGGTACGCAGCGCCAGCCGCTCCACCCGCTCGGCGCGGTACTTGCCGTGTTCGGCCGCGGAGCGCCACATCGACAGCACCAGGAACTCGTGCCCCGGCGCCTCCCCGAACAGCCCGCGCAGCATCCCGGGCGAGCCGGCCATCGCCGGGTTCCACACCTTCTCCTGCATCAGCGCGTAGTGCTCGACCCGCTCCTGGTGGATCCTGCTGTGCGCCACCCGCACCACGTCGGCGTCGGTGAAGCGCGGCTCGAACCCGGTCTTCACATCGAAGCGGTGCTCGAACAGCTTGGCCCGCGACCGGGTGTAGGTGCCGACCTGCGAGGCGGCGAGCCGGTCGTGGGAGCGTGCCATGAAGGAGTCGTAGAACGGGCGGCTCTCCCAGAAGGTGAAGACATGGGCGACGTCGGGGCGGGTCCGGCTCCAGCCGCCGCCCTGCCCGCGGAAGCCCGGCTCACCCAGCAGCCCCGCCCATTTCCGCTGCGCGCGTTCGAATCCTCGGCGGTCCACGACGGTGCAGCGAATCCACTTGACCAGCACCGCGCCATGGTAAGGCCCGGGAGATACCGCCTTCCGGCGATCCACCGCATGACACCATGGCAACGGCCCTGCCCGCGGGGAGCGTTGGGGGCGGGGGATTGACCGGGCGGCCGCGCGGGGAGGAACCGGTGCCGGTGGCCGCAGACGAGAGGGGATGGCGTGACCAGCAGTCTCAACAAGGGTGTCGGCAAGGTGCAGGTGACACTCCGGTGGGACCCGAGCCCGGCCGGCGCCCCCGACCACGACCTCGACATCATCGCCGCGGTCTACCCCCAGGAGGACCCGCACGGCACGCCCGTCTACCTGGTGCACTTCGGCAGCCGCTCGCCGGACGGCACCATCACGCTGGACCGGGACAGCCGCACCGGCCAGGGGTTCGGCTCGGACGAGGTGATGACCCTGGAGCTGGAACGGCTGTCGCCCGCCTACGGGCGGGTGGTGGTGGGCGTGGCCATCCAGCAGGGCGGCGGCCGGATCGCCTTCGCCGATGTCGCGGGCGGGCAGGTGGCAGTCAAGGAGGGCTACCAGGAGCTGGACAACCTCCGGCTGGCCGATCTCGGCCCGGCCACCGCCGCGACGATCGCGGAGTTCACCCGCGCCGACGGCGGCACCGGCGGCTGGCGGTGGAGCCGCTCCCTGCGCGGCTTCGACGCCGACCCGCGCTCCTTCACGGAACTGATGGGCGGCGCGGCCGGCTGACGGAGCAGGGCGGGGGGCCGGCAGATGCCGGCCCCCCGCCCTCACTCACTGCCGTTCAACGGACGCGGGCCCGCAGCCGCTCAGCTGCAGCCGCTGGTGGAGCCGCAGCCCTCGCAGATGTAGCAGGAACCGGCCCGCTGCATCTTGGTGCCGCAGGAGAAGCAGAGCGGCGCGTCCGCGCTGATGCCGAGCTGCATCTCGACCAGTTCCGCCGAGGTGTGGGCCTGCTTCCGCTCCGGGGTGTCCACCTGCCGCGGGGTGGCCGGGGCGGCCGGGGCCTCGCGGTGGAGCGGGGCGGACTGGGCCAGGGCCTCGACGTCCACCTCGTCCTCGGAGGGCTCGTACGAGCCGGTCTCCAGGTGGCGCTGGCGCTCGTCGGCCGAGTGGATGCCGAGCGCCGAACGGGTCTCGAAGGGCAGGAAGTCCAGCGCCAGGCGGCGGAAGATGTAGTCCACGATGGACTGCGCCATCCGCACGTCCGGGTCGTCCGTCATACCGGCCGGCTCGAAGCGCATGTTGGTGAACTTCGAGACGTAGGTCTCCAGCGGCACCCCGTACTGGAGGCCGACCGAGACGGCGATGGAGAAGGCGTCCATCATGCCGGCCAGGGTGGAGCCCTGCTTCGACATCTTCAGGAAGACCTCACCCAGACCGTCGTCCGGGTAGGAGTTGGCGGTCATATAGCCCTCGGCGCCGCCGACCGTGAAGGAGGTGGTGATGCCGGGGCGGCCCTTGGGCAGGCGCTTGCGGACCGGGCGGTACTCCACGACCTTCTCGACCGCGGCCCGGATGGTCTCCTCGGCCTTCTCGGTGACCTCGGCCTTCTCCTGCTCCTTCTTCTTGGCGGAGAGCGGCTGGCCGACCTTGCAGTTGTCGCGGTAGATGGCCAGCGCCTTGACGCCCAGCTTCCAGGCCTCGAAGTAGATCTCCTCGACCTCCTCGACGGTCGCCGACTCCGGCATGTTGACCGTCTTGGACAGGGCGCCGGAGATCCACGGCTGGATCGCGGCCATCATCCGGACGTGGCCCATCGCGGAGATGGACCGGTCGCCCATGGCGCAGTCGAACACCTCGTAGTGCTCAGGCTTCAGGCCGGGGGCGTCGACCACGTTGCCGTGCTCGGCGATGTGGGCGACGATCGCCTCGATCTGCTCCTCCTGGTAGCCCAGGCGGCGCAGGGCCTGCGGGACGGTGCCGTTGACGATCTGCATCGAGCCGCCGCCGACCAGCTTCTTGAACTTGACCAGCGCCAGGTCGGGCTCCAGGCCCGTGGTGTCGCAGGACATCGCCAGGCCGATGGTGCCGGTCGGGGCGATGACGGACGCCTGGGAGTTGCGGAACCCGTTCTTCTCGCCGAGCCGGATCACGTCCTGCCAGGCCTCCGTGGCGGCGGCCCAGACCGGGGTGTCCAGGTCGTCCACGCGGACGGCCTTGGTGTTGGCGTCGGCGTGCTGGAGCATGACCCGCTTGTGGGCGGTCGCGTTCAGCGCGTAGCCGTCGTACGGGCCGACGACCGCGGCCAGCTCGGCCGAGCGGCGGTAGGAGGTGCCGGTCATCAGCGAGGTGATGGCACCGGCCAGCGCGCGGCCGCCGTCGGAGTCGTAGGCGTGGCCGGTGGCCATCAGCAGGGCGCCGAGGTTGGCGTAGCCGATGCCCAGCTGGCGGAAGGCGCGGGTGTTCTCGCCGATCTTCTGGGTCGGGAAGTCCGCGAAGCAGATGGAGATGTCCATCGCGGTGATGACCAGCTCGACGACCTTGGCGAAGCGCTCGGCCTCGAAGGACTGGTTGCCCAGGCCGTCGTCCTTGAGGAACTTCATCAGGTTCAGCGAGGCCAGGTTGCACGAGGTGTTGTCCAGGTGCATGTACTCGCTGCAGGGGTTCGAGCCGTTGATCCGGCCGGACTCCGGGCAGGTGTGCCAGTGGTTGATGGTGTCGTCGTACTGGATGCCGGGGTCGGCGCAGGCCCAGGCGGCCTCGGCCATCTTGCGGAAGAGCGACTTGGCGTCGACCTCCTCGATGACCTCGCCGGTCATCCGGGCGCGCAGCCCGAACTTCCCGCCCTCCTCGACGGCCTTCATGAAGGCGTCGTTGACCCGGACGGAGTTGTTGGCGTTCTGGTACTGGACGGACGTGATGTCGTCGCCGCCCAGGTCCATGTCGAAGCCCGCGTCGCGCAGGGCGCGGATCTTCTCCTCCTCGGTGACCTTGGTCTTGATGAAGTCCTCGATGTCGGGGTGGTCGACGTCCAGGATGACCATCTTGGCCGCCCGGCGGGTGGCGCCACCGGACTTGATCGTTCCGGCGGATGCGTCGGCGCCGCGCATGAAGGAGACCGGGCCGGAGGCGTTGCCGCCGGAGGAGAGCAGCTCCTTGGAGGAGCGGATACGGGAGAGGTTCAGGCCGGCCCCGGAGCCGCCCTTGAAGATCATGCCCTCCTCCTTGTACCAGTCGAGGATCGACTCCATGGAGTCGTCGACGGACAGGATGAAGCAGGCGGACACCTGCTGCGGCTGGGGCGTGCCGACGTTGAACCAGACCGGGGAGTTGAAGCTGAACACCTGGTGCAGCAGGGCGTACGCCAGCTCGTGCTCGAAGATCTCCGCGTCGGCGGGCGTGGCGAAGTAGTTGAAGTCCTCACCGGCCTTGCGGTACGTCTTCACGATCCGGTCGATGAGCTGCTTCAGACCGGTCTCGCGCTGCGGGGTGCCGACCGCGCCGCGGAAGTACTTGCTGGTGACGATGTTGACCGCGTTGACCGTCCAGAAGTCGGGGAACTCGACGCCCCGCTGCTCGAAGTTGACCGAGCCGTCCCGCCAGTTGGTCATGACGACGTCACGACGCTCCCAGACCACCTCGTCGTACGGATGCACACCGGGGGTCGTGTGGACGCGCTCGATACGCAGCCCCTTGCCGGCCTTCGAACCCTTGGTACGGGTCCCACGTGCCGGGCTGCTCGCCGTCTCTGTCATGCCGCCTCCCATATACGGGCAAAACACTCTGGACTGCCCAGAACTTCCCCGGGCATCCACTATCTGTCTGTCGTCGCGGGCCCCAAGCTCAGGGCCCGCGACACGCATGTGTGCCGCGCTGCGGCCGCACCCCGGCCGTGGACGGTCCCGCCGCCCGGCGGTCCTCTCGGGCCCCGGCGACCTCGCGCCGAAGCGCGTCGGCGGGCCGGTGGGCCGATTCAGCGGCCGCTCCGCCGTGAGGGGCGGCCGGCCGCGCGCTCAGTCGGCGGCTTTGGCCGGTACGGGGACGCCGGCCGGCGTCTCCTTGCCGTCCGCGGCGCCGTCGGGCTGCCGCTCGCGGAGCTCCGCGATGGCCGCCTCGAAATCCTCCAACGAGTCGAACGCCCGGTACACGGACGCGAAGCGCAGGTACGCGACGAGGTCGAGTTCCTGGAGCGGTCCGAGTATGGCGAGCCCGACGTCGTGGGTGGTCAGCTCGGCACTGCCGGTGGCGCGCACCGCCTCCTCGACCCGCTGGCCGAGCTGGGCCAGCGCGTCCTCGGTGACCGGGCGGCCCTGGCACGCCTTGCGCACCCCGGAGATGACCTTGGTGCGGCTGAAGGGTTCGGTGACCCCGCTCCGCTTGATCACCATCAGGGACGCGGTCTCCACCGTGGTGAAGCGGCGGGAGCAGTCGGGGCACTGGCGGCGGCGTCGGATGGACGTCCCGTCGTCGGTGGTGCGACTGTCCACGACCCGACTGTCGGGGTGCCTGCAGAAGGGGCAGTGCATGGTCCCAACCCTCCCTCACAGCACGACTCGACAGCCCCGCCGCAGGCTCGGGACGAGCCCTGCGAGGCAGCCACCAGCATAGGCGATCGCCAGAGCCCCGGAAGCCCCGGGACCACTACTTCTGGGTGACCGGAGCAATCCAACCACTAGATCTAGGGTCTACCCCGTTCGCGACACGCACCTTGCGGTACGGATGGCAGGCGAGCGGCACGGGGAGCCAGGGGCCGGCCCCGAGCCTACGGGAACCACGGCGGCCGCCCGAACCCGGATGCCCGCCGGGGCCCGGGGCGGACCCGCCCCACCCGCCCGGGGCGGCGGCCACCCGGGCCACTACGGTGAAGCCCGGCGGCACCCGGTACGGAACGCGGGCGAGGCGGCGGCACGGCCCGGCAATGGCCCGACGCCCGCCCGGCGATGGTCGACGTCGCCCGGCGACGGGTGGACGTCCGTGCGACCACCCCCGCGCGGCGATCGCACATACACCTCGCCAGCCGCACTGGTAAGCCAATCCGCGATTTTTCACTCGAACGTGTGTTTGGCGCAACCTTTCGAAAGCAACTACCGTTGTCCAGCTAGGGAGACCATTCGAGAGGGGCTGACGTGACCACCACCGCAGACAGTGCCGCCACCATCACCGCCCAGGCAGCACAGGACCGCTCGCCCGGCCGCTTCGAACCGGTGCGCGCCGCCGGCGACCCGGGTACGGGCCCGGAGGGCGCCAAGCCCGCGCGCTCCCTCCCTGGACGCCCCCCAGGCATCAGGGCCGACAGCTCCGGGCTCACCGAGCGGCAGCGGCGGGTGATCGAGGTGATCCGGGATTCCGTCCAGCGCCGGGGGTACCCGCCGTCGATGCGGGAGATCGGCCAGGCGGTGGGCCTCTCCAGCACCTCCTCCGTGGCGCACCAGCTGATGGCGCTGGAGCGGAAGGGCTTCCTGCGCAGGGACCCGCACCGCCCCCGGGCGTACGAGGTCCGCGGCTCCGACCAGCCCAGCAGCCAGCCCACCGACACCACCGGCAAGCCCGCCGCCTCCTATGTCCCGCTCGTCGGCCGGATCGCGGCCGGTGGGCCCATCCTGGCCGAGGAGTCGGTGGAGGACGTCTTCCCCCTCCCCCGGCAGCTGGTCGGAGACGGCGAGCTCTTCGTCCTCAAGGTCGTCGGTGACTCGATGATCGAGGCCGCCATCTGCGACGGGGACTGGGTGACCGTCCGTCGCCAGCCGGTCGCGGAGAACGGCGACATCGTGGCCGCGATGCTGGACGGCGAGGCCACGGTCAAGCGCTTCAAGCGGGAGGACGGCCATGTCTGGCTGCTTCCGCACAACGCCGCGTACCAGCCCATCCCCGGTGACGAGGCCACCATCCTGGGCAAGGTGGTCGCCGTGCTCCGGCGCGTGTGAGGGCTCCCGGCGCGTGTGGGGGCTCCCGGCGCGTGTGAGGGCTCCCGGCGCGTGTGAGGGGCTGAGGCGGGTGTGAGGCCTCCCGCCCGCACCGTCGGCCCCGACCCGCCGGCTTACGACCGGGCCCCGGAACCCACTGCGCCGGTTCCGGGGCCCGCCCCTGTCCGCTCTGCGCGGGTCAGCCGGTGCTTGCGCCGTCCCCCGCGCGGGCGGCCGCGTCGATGGCGGCGAGGGAGCGGCGGACCTGGTTGCGGTCCGTGGTGTACCAGAAGTCCGGCAGTGAGGCGCGGAGGTAGCTTCCGTAGCGGGCCGTCGCCAACCGAGGGTCCAGCACGGCGACCACGCCCCGGTCCCCGGTCGCCCGCACCAGCCGCCCGGCCCCCTGGGCCATCAGCAGGGCGGCATGGGTGGCGGCCACGGCCATGAAGCCATTGCCCCCGGCCTCCTCCACGGCCTTCTGCCGGGCGCTCATCAGCGGATCGTCGGGGCGGGGGAACGGGATCCGGTCCATGACCACCAGCTGGCAGCTCGCGCCCGGGACGTCCACGCCCTGCCACAGCGAGAGGGTGCCGAACAGGCAGGTCTCCGGGTCGGCCGCGAAGTTCTTGATCAGCTCACCGAGGGTGTCCTCGCCCTGGAGCAGGATCGGCTTGTCCAGCCGGCCGCGCAGCTCCTCCGCCGCCGCCTGCGCGGCCCGCATCGAGGAGAAGAGGCCGAGCGTACGGCCCCCGGCGGCCTCGACCAGCTCCGCCAGCTCGTCCAGCATGTCCCCTCGGCCGCCCTCGCGGCCGGGGGTGGCCAGGTGCCGGGCCACATAGAGGATGCCCTGCTTGCGGTAGTCGAACGGCGAACCGACGTCGATCCCGCGCCAGGACGGAAGGTCCTCGTCCGCCGTACCGACCGTGCCCTCCGGAGGCAGCCCCAGCGAGGCCCCGACCCCGTTGAAGTCCCCGCCCAGCTTGAGCGTGGCCGAGGTCAGCACCACCGAGCGGTCGGAGAACAGCTTCTCGCGCAGCAGGCCCGAGACGGAGAGCGGCGCCACCCGCAGCGAGGCACCGAACCGGTCGTGCCGCTCGTACCAGACCACGTCGTACTCGGAGCCCTGGGTGATGCGCTCGGCCACGTCATGGACGTTCTGCACCGAGGCCATGGCCTGCTTGCGCACCGCGTCCTCGTCCTGCACCGACCGGTCCCGGGTGCCGCCCAGGGCCGAGATGACCGTACGGGCCGCGTCACGCAGCGCCGCCAGCGCGTAACCGAGGTCCTCCGGGACCTCCTCCAGCCGCCCCGGCAGGGCCAGCTCCATCAGCCGCTCGAACCCCTCGGAGGCGGTCTGGAGCTGGTCCGCCGCTTTCTCGTCCACCAGCTTGGCCGCCCGGCGCACGGCCCGGTTGACCTGCCCGGGGGTGAGCTCGCCGGTGGCGGCCCCGGTGACCCGGGAGACCAGCTCATGCGCCTCGTCCACGATCAGCACCTCGTGCGGCGGCAGCACCGGGGCGCCCTCGATCGCGTCGATCGCCAGCAGCGCGTGGTTGGTGACCACCACATCGGACAGCTTGGCCCGCTCACGGGCCGCCTCGGCGAAGCACTCCGCGCCATAGGCGCACTTCGAGGCGCCCAGGCACTCCCGGGAGGAGACGGACACCTGGGCCCAGGCCCGGTCCGAGACACCCGGCGTCAGATCGTCCCGGTCGCCCGTCTCCGTATCGTCCGACCAGTCCCGCAGCCGCAGCAGGTCCTGCCCCAGCTTGCTGGAGGGCGCGGCGGCCTCGAACTGGTCGAACAGCCCCTCCTCCTCGTCCTGCGGCATGCCCTCGTGCAGCCGGTGCAGGCAGAGGTAGTTCGACCGGCCCTTGAGCATGGCGAACTCGGCCCGGCGCCGCAGCAGCGGATGGAGCGCCTCCACCGTGCGCGGCAGATCGCGCTCGACCAGCTGCCGCTGGAGGGCCAGCGTGGCGGTGGCGACCACCACCCGCTCCCCGTGGGCCAGGGCCGGCACCACGTATCCCAGGGACTTGCCGGTGCCCGTGCCGGCCTGGACCAGCAGATGGGAGCCGTCGTCGATGGCCTGGGTGACGGCCTCGGCCATGGCGGTCTGGCCAGGCCGCTCCATGCCGCCGACGGCGGTCACGGCGGCGTGCAGGAGCTCGGGGAGGGATGGCTTCGTCATAGCCCGTCCACCCTACGGGGCACCACCGACAACGGGCGGCCGGGCGACCGGATCACCCGCCGGGCGACGATCGGGCAACGGCCGGACCCGATCACTTCCAGGCGGAAGCGATCGGGTCCGAAAGGCCGACCGCTGTCCCGCCCTCAGTCGCGGACGCCCGGCCCGCTGTCCGCTGTCCCGCGATCAGTCACGGGCCGCGAGCGGGTTGGGGACGGTGCCGTGCACCGCCGCGTGCGGGCGCTGCGGGCGGTCCCGGTAGCCGTCCAGGTGCAGCCGGTTCCGGTTGAGGCAGAGGCGGTCGATCCGGGGGGTGAGCAGGTCGAAGAGCTCGTAGCGGTCGGCGAGCTCCGGGAAGCGGCCTTGGTAGCGCAGCACTTCCGCCCGGACGAGTGACCAGAAGTCCGCCTCGGCGAAACCCAGTTGCTCCTCGCACAGCGGCGCGAGATAGCGGAAGACACCGACGAACAGCCCGGAGTGGATGAACTGGGGCAGGAAGTCCGGCTCCTCGGTGAGCAGCACGGCCCGGACGTCCTCGGGCATCGAGTCGTGCTCCGGCAGCACCGCCGCGCTGACGTTGACGTCGTCCACGAAGTCCTTGATCGCCAGCCGGACGGGGATGTCGTGCTCGTCGAAGACGACGATGGCGTTCTCGCCGTGCGGCGAGAAGACCGTGCCGTAGCGGTAGAGGAAGTGGAGCAACGGCGGCAGCAGCGCGGCGAAGAGCCGTCGCAGCCACTCCCCCGGCTCCAGCCCCGAGCGGGCGACCAGTTCGGCGGTGAACGCCCGGCCGTCGGGGTCGGTGTGGAGCAGGGCCGCGAGGGTGCGGGCGCGTTCCCCGGGCGGCAGCCGCAGCGGCTCCCGCCAGATGGCGCCGAGCAGCTCCCGGTACTGGTACGGGACTTCCGGCAGCCGGTCGTACAGCGGGTGCTCGACGGTGACCGAGGCCACCTCGCCGAGCAGCACCACCCGGCACTCCTCGGTCAGGAACGGGTCGCCGTCGCGCAGCGCGTGCACCCAGGCGGTGACCGCCGGCGCGGCCAGGGTGCGTTCGGTGGGCAGACCTCGCCACACCAGGGTGTTGAGGATGGACAGCGGCAGCTTGACCGTGTGCCGGTCCGGGTCGCTGAGGTTGAGGAAGGTCCGGATCGACTGCTGGGGCAGTCGGAGGTCGTTGTCAGTGGGGAGTGGCACGATGAGGTTGTCGGCGATGGCGGGGGCGTAGAGGGGCACCACCACCTCGTCCCACTGCCAGGGATGCACGGGGAGGAGGAGGTAGTCCGCGGGGTCCAGGCCCCGGGCGTGCAGTACGGCGGTGAAGGTCTCACGGACACCGTCGCCCAGTTCACCGGAGTAGAGGTCGTCGGGGGTGGAGAGCGTGGAGATACCGCGGTAGGTGGCCAGCGTCCTGCTGACCGCGATCCAGGGCAGGGTGACGGGGGTCCGGGCCTCCGGTGCCCAGGTGGCCGTCTGGGTGGCGGAGAAGCCGACCCGGCCCTTGTTGAGCACGATCCAGGGATGGCCGGTCTGGTGTCCCTCCAGTTCGGCGTAGCCGAGGTCGGCGAGTCGCCCGACGGGCAGTGCGGTGTCTTCGAGCCGGGCGTCGGCCGAGAGGGTGGCGGTCAGTTCGCGGACGAGGTGTCCGAGCGTGGCTCCGTCCAGGTCGAGGGTCCCGCGTGCCCTGGCCAGGAAGTCCAGCGGATCGGTGTACGGGGCGGTGGCACCGCTGTCCGGGTCGGTGCGGGTGATCGAGTCGGCGTCCACCCGCCAGCTGCCGTAGGCGGTCCGGCGGGCGTGGAAGCCGATCCGGGAGCCGTCGTCCAGCCCGAGGGCGTACTCGCGGCCGGAGCCGTCGGCACCCGCGGCGGTGGTCGCTGCCGGGCCGTCCACGGGCACCGGCTCGATGATCTCCTCGTAGGCGAACTCTCCGAGGGTCTTGGCCAGCAGGCGGCGCGAGGCGCTCAGCCAGGTGGAGGCCCGCAGCTCGGCGGGGGCGGCCAGTATCGCGGCGCCGGACGGCGAGTCGGCGGTGGGAGCGCCCGCCTGGGGAGCGGAGGCCGGCGGGGCGGAGGCCGGGGAGGCGGCGGCAGCAGGGGCGGCCGGAGACGGAGGGACACCGGGGAGAGCAGGAGAGGACGGGGAGACGGGGCGCGCGGCGGTGGGGAGCGGCGGCGCGGACGGGCCGGCGGCGGAGGAGGGAGAGTCGGAAGACCGGGAGACGGAGGGCTCCGTGGAGTCGTGGGTGGCAGGGGACTTCGGCACAGGGACTCCTCAGGGTGGGACCGATACGGATCGGGCGAGCGGTGGACGCACGGCAGCGGGCGGCTTCAGAGCAGGTGCCGCAGGGACCGGTCGCTGACCATGAGGGCCGCTCGCTTGTCAGGAAGATCGAGTTCGGCGGAGTAGCGGTAGCCGGCGCTGAGAAAGGCGGAGACGGAAGGGGTGTTGCGCAGATCGGGCTCCGCGACGACCCGGGTGCAGGCGGGCCGGTGGTCCAGGACGAGATCGGTCACCGCTCTCAGCAGCGCGGTGCCCACCCCCCTCCCCCGGTGGGTGGCACCCCCCATGAGGAGGTGGACGCCGGTGTCGTGCTCGCGGGCCGGATACGCCGAGGCCAGCGGGTCGAGATCGGCCCGGTAGATCTCGAAGTAGCTCATGGGGACGCCGTCGAGGACCCCGAGGCAGGGCACGCTGCGGCCGTCGCCGTCGAGTTGGGGAAGGAGGTGGTCGGCGGTGACCGACTCGGGGCCGGCGAGCTCCCAGAAGGCGGCGACGGCGGGCTCGTTCATCCACTCGGTGATCATCGCCAGATCCCGGTCCAGCCGCACCGGGACCAGCCGGAAGCGGCCGACGGTGGTGGCGACCGGACCCCAGCCTTCGATGCCGCCGACCAGCTCACCTCCCCGATCACCGCCCCGCACCGGACGGGCTTCGCCACCGGCGGCGGGGTCGGCCCCGGCCCCGTACCCGCCGCCGCGCTCGGCCGTCCCCCGGTCCGCGCCGCCCGCGACAGCCGTACTGCTCCGACCGCCCGCACCCGGGGCGGCGGCACCGGGCGCTGCCACGCCCCGATGGCCTCCGGGTACCGAGACCGGGCCGGGTCCGGGGGCCGGTACCGGCCTGGCGCCGGACGGGGCCTCCGCCTCGGGGCTGGTGCCTATGTCGGCGTCGCGGCCCGGGCGGGCCCCGCGGTCGGGGGGAGGCATGGTGGCGCTCCTCTCAGCAGTACGGGTCTGCGCTGTTCCGGTGGGGGGTGTGCGTACGGGGAGGTGACGGTCGGGCCGGCGGCGGGGAGTTCGGGAGGCGGGCTCCTCTCAGGCGTACGGGTCGGATGTACGGGTCAGGCGCACGGGCCGGTCAGGCGGGCCAGGCGTATGGATCAGCCATGCGGCTCAGTCATGCGGCTGAGTCATGCAGGGGGTTGCCGATGGTGACGTAGACGGACTGGGTGTCCACCGGTCCGACGAGTTCGTCCAGGCCGTGCAGGCGGGTGAGGAGGTTCGCCTTGCAGCGCAGGGTGCGGCTCTCCAGGAGCCGGGCCGGCAGGGGCGAGCCGAGTCCGGCGGCCTGGTGGAGGAACTGCCGGAAGGCGGCGAGGAGAAGGCGCTCGTCGGCGAGGCCCTGCGCACCGAAGGCCCCGATGAGCCCGAGGACGTTGTTGATGCCGAGATAGTAGGCGAAGCGCTCGTCGGTGACCTCGTCGGAGACGAAGGTGTCACTGGCGGTGCCGATGCCGGGAAGGCGGCGCTCCAGAGCATCGCGGTGGGAGTTCCGGAAGTAGTAGCCCTGGTTGTCGCGGTAGCGGCCGCCGCAGGGCCAGCCGTCCGGGTCGAGCAGGACCAGGGTGTTCTGCTGGTGCGCCTCCAGGGCGACCCCCGCCGTGCCGTCCAGCCACAGCACCGGGCGCACCACCTGGTCGAGATAGCGGAGGAACCACTCCTCCGCCACCGCCCCCACGGTCCGGCCGGTGCGGGCGGCCAGCCGGGAGACGGTGACCTCCAGCCGGGAGCGCATCCGGTCCTGCCCGGGCCAGGGGCGGGGCGCGGTGAGGGAGGCGATGCAGACGGCGTCGTCGCCGTAGCCGAAAGGGTTGTGGCGGATCATCAGGTCGAGGCCCGCGACCGGCTCGCCGGCGGGGGTGTCCACGCCGAGCCAGGCGGGGTCGCGCACGATGTCGAAGCCGGGGTGCGCGGCCCGCCACTGCTCGGACAGCCCGGTGCCGAGCAGGCGGTGCACCTCCACGCCCCGGTGGAGCTCCTTGCGGAGGTTCTCCCGGCGGGAGTTGGTGATCCGTACGCCCAGCGACAGCTTGAGCATGGCGGGGGCGCCGGGGCGGTGGACGGTGCGGATGGAGGAGGTGGGGTGCCAGGGTGCGCCGTACGGGCCGAGGGCCGTCAGCAGCCCGGCGGAGACGAGTGCGTCGACCTCGGGGCGGCCCAGCACCTCGCGGGCCTGCCAGGGGTGCACGGGCAGGGCGGCCGTCCCGTCCGGCAGCGCCAGCCCGTCGGCGAGGTCCGCGGTGATCCGTTCGGCGGGCACGGTCCGCCCCTGCTCGGTCCAGGCCGAGTCTGCGGCGAGCACGGACCGATCGACGGCCAGCCAGTGCAGCGGGAAGGAGCCGTGCAGCTCGGGCGAGTAGAGCCAGGCCTCCGCGTCGGACAGCCCCTCGCGGCTCTTGGGCGTCGGGTGCAGCGGGTGGCCGAGGAGCAGGGCCTGCTCGGCGGTGAGGAAGAGGTCGGCCTCGGGGCGGACCTCTGGCCGGGCGCGCCGGTCGGTGATGAAGTCGGCGGTGCGGCGGACCGAGTCGGCGACCCGGCCGACCAGGTCGGCGCCGTCGCCCGAGGGCGTGCCCCCGCCGGAAGCGGCGCCGGCGGACTCCCGGCCGATGAGCGCGGCCACGGTCACCGCGTCGACGGGCGGGGCGGCGGGTGGGGCGCCTTCGAGGAGGGGGGCTCCGAAACGGTGCCAGCC
Organism: Streptomyces sp. NPDC046887; assembly: GCF_040644755.1. Lineage (NCBI taxonomy): Bacteria > Bacillati > Actinomycetota > Actinomycetes > Kitasatosporales > Streptomycetaceae > Streptomyces > Streptomyces sp. NPDC046887. The sequence goes on along the minus strand of NZ_JBEYXH010000006.1, from coordinate 72,663 downwards.
GGTCGGGGACCAGTAGCGCACGGGGACCAGCAGTGCCGTACCGCTGGCGTCCAGCGGAACCCGGAGGGTGCGGCCGTCGGGGCGGGCCAGGCCGGTCTCCCGTACCCAGCACCGCAGCAGGTTCTCGGTGGCCGCGGTGTCGGCGGCCCGGCCGGCGTCCGGGTGGTCGAGAGGGTCGGCTTCCTCCGGGCCCTCCTCGCCCCGGGTCGCTCCCCGGTCGGCCGCCGGCTCGGTGCAGGGGCAGGCTCCGTCGGGTGCCGCCGTCCCGCCGGCGGGCAGGGCGTCGTAGGCCCCGTGGGGCTGGCGCGGCACGGTGGTGGACTCGACCGCGGCCGCACACCCCGAAGCGTGTGGGGATCCCGCGGCATGGGGGTTCACGGTCAGCGGGGTGTCGTGGTGCGGGCGGGTGGGGCGGCCGTCGGCGCCGGCCGCGTCGGGTACGGGGGTGGGGTTCACGGTGTGCGCTTTCTGGTGAGTGGGGGCGGACGTCAGCCGAGGGCGGCGGGGACGTCCGGGTGCGGTGCGGCGCGTTCCGCGGCGGCCAGGGCGTCGGCGAAGCGGTCGAGGACGGCTTCCGCCTGTTCGTCGGTGAGGGTGAGCGGAGGCAGCAGGCGGACGACGGCGTTGCGGCGGCCGCCGAGTTCGACGATGAGGCCCCGGCGGAGGCATTCGCGCCGGACGGCGGCCGCGAGCCGAGGGTCGGCGGGCGGGGCGCCGGTCTCCCCGGTCGGTGCACCGCCGTCCGGTGCGGAGTCCGGGCCCGGCGGGACAGGTGGTCCGGATGAAGCGGGCGAGACCAGCTCGACGCCGATCATCAGTCCGCGACCGCGGACGTCACCGACGCAGGGGTGGGCGGCGGCGAGGCTCTGGAGCCGGCCCAGCATCCGGGCGCCGAGGGTGGCGGCGCGCTCGGCGAGGCGGTTCTCCCGGACGTAGGCGAGGGTGGCGGCGCCGGCGGCCATGGCGAGCTGGTTGCCGCGGAAGGTCCCGGCGTGGGCTCCCGGGCGCCACTGGTCGAGTGAGGAGCGGTAGACGATCACGGCCAGCGGAAGGGATCCGCCGATGGCCTTCGACATGATCATCACATCGGGGACGATACCGCTGTGCTCGACCGCCCAGAAGGTCCCGGTGCGCCCGACCCCGGTCTGCACCTCGTCGGCGATCAGCGGAATGGAGCGGTCCGCGGTGAGCGCCCGCATCCGGCGCATCCACCCGTCGGGGGCGGGGATCACCCCGCCCTCGCCCTGCACCGGTTCGAGGATCATCCCGGCCGGCGCGGGGACACCGGCCTTGGGGTCGTCGAGCACGTTCTCCGCCCAGCGGGCGGCGAGTTGAGCGCCCCGCTCGCCGCCGGTGCCGAACGGGCAGCGGTAGTCGTACGGGTAGGGCAGCCGGGTCACCCGGACGTCCGGGGCGCCCCCGGAGGCGGCGAGCGCTCCGGCGGTCATGCCGTGGTAGGCGCCGGTGAAGGCCAGCAGCCCGCCGCGGCCGGTGGCGGTACGGACCAGGGTGAGCGCCGCCTCGACGGCGTCCGTGCCGGCCGGGCCGCAGAACTGCACCCGGGCGTCGTCGGCGAGCCCGGGCGGGAGGGTGGCGAACAGCTCGGTGGTGAAGGCGTCCTTGACCGGGGTGGCGAGGTCCAGCACCTGCAGCGGGGCACCGGAGTCGATGACCTTCTTGATGGCCTCCAGCACCACCGGGTGGTTGTGGCCCAGGGCGAGGGTGCCGGCTCCGGAGAGGCAGTCCAGATAGCGGCGGCCGTCCGCGCCCTCGATGGTCAGCCCCCGGGCGCGCACCGGGACGATCGGCAGTGACCGGGCGTAGGTCCGGGCGGCCGACTCCCTCAGCGACTGCCGGCGCAGGATGCCCTCGTGTACGGACGTGGGTGCCACCGGTGTGTGGGTCAGGGCCACGGCTTTCGTCCTCCCGGTCACGGTCGCGCTGCGCGCGGGATCGATACGCGCACGGAGCGGGCCATCGGTGCCGGCGCGGTGCGCATGGGTGTGTCGGCGTCCGCCGCGGAGGGCGGTGAGACGCCGTCCTCAGGTCCCCCTACGTACCAACGACCACCCCCGTTCAGGAACACGGCTGCGATGAAGATCATCGATGACGGACCGGATACCCGCGACCACCCTTTCCCGCACCCCGGTTGAGCGCTGGTCACCGGGAGATCACCGGTGGCCGCCGCACCGCACGGACGGCGGCCCGCTTTCGCGGATACCCGCGGTCGCGGCCCATCAGAGCCCCTCGGACGCCCAGTTCGCCGGGTTGGCCGCCGCCTTGGACGGAACCGCGGCCTTCGCGGAAGCCGTCCCCTCCGGCACGGCATAGTGGGGGCCGCACTCCGGTGCCGTACGTATCGCCGTCCCCGTGCCGCCGCACGTACGCCGAGCCGTTTCCGAACCCGAACCCGAAGTTCCCTGGGGGATCACCACATGCGACCGATACGTCCGCTGCTCACCGCGGCCGGTGCCGCCGCGGTGCTGGCGCTCACCGCCACCGCCTGCGGGCCCGGCGAGGACAACGCGGGCGGCGAGCCGTCCGCTTCCGCCACGCAGACCGCGAGCTCGGGGTCCGACGGCTTCACCATCTCGGAGGACCTCAAGGGCCGGCTCAAGGAGCACGGCATCGACATCGACAAGTGGCGTGACGGCGAGTGGAAGAACTGGGACCAGGACCGCTGGCTGCGTGAGGCCAAGGACTACGTCAACCCGATCATCGAGGACCTGTGGGACCCGGACCGGATGCGGGAGGCGGAGGAGCCGCAGCGCCCGGTGGACGAGGGTGACATCTCCGGTGACGAGGCGGTGACCGACCCGGAGCCCGCGCCGGTGGAGGCGCAGGCGGTGCGGAGCCCGTACCACTCGGCCTCTCCGGCCTCCGGCAAGGTGCTGTTCGACGGCCCGCAGGGGTCGATGGTCTGCTCGGCGACCGTGGTGAAGGACCCGGCCAACCCCGGCAAGTCCAACCTGGTCTGGACGGCCGGCCACTGTGTGCACGCGGGCAAGGAGGGCGGCTGGTACCGCAACATCGCGTTCGTCCCCTCGTACAACGACTCCGGCGATTCGGCGGCGCAGCTGGAGGACGCGAACCGCGAGGAGATCGCGCCGTACGGCGTGTGGTGGGGCGACTGGGCGCAGACCTCCGAGCAGTGGATCGACCAGGGCGCCAGCACCGGCGGCCAGGGCGCCCCGTACGACTACGCGGTCATCCATGTGACCCCGGAGAAGGGCGGCGACGGCACGTCCCTGGAGGAGACGGTCGGTACGGCGCTGCCGGTGGAGTTCGCGGCACCGGCGGCGGCCGAGGCGGGCAGCCTCCAGGCCACCGGCTACCCGGCCGCGCCGCCGTTCGACGGGCAGCGGATGTTCCGGTGCCAGGGCGAGCCGGGCCGGCTGTCCATCGAGGCGGACCAGCCCACCATGTACCGGATCGGCTGCACGATGACCGGCGGGGCCTCCGGCGGCGGCTGGGTCGGCACCGGCCGCGACGGCAAGCCGGCGCTGGTGTCCAACACCTCCATCGGCCCGGTCACCGGCGGCTGGCTGGCCGGCCCCCGTCTGGACCAGGGCGCCAAGGGCGTCTACGAGGCGGTCAGCCGCAAGTTCGCCGGCCGCTGACGCCGGGCCCGGCCGCCGTTCCCGTACGCGTACGGGCGGCGCCGGCGGTGCGTACGTACAAGGTGCGTACGTACAACAGGCGGAACAGGCGGAAGGCCCGCCTCCCGGTCGGATGATCCGACCGGGAGGCGGGCCTTCGGGGCCGCGAGGCCTGCGGAATCAGCGCGTCGTCAGTGCACCGTGGGCACATAGGGCGCGAGGAACGCGGCGAGCTCCTCGTGCACCCGGCCCTTGAGATGGGTGCCCTCCGGGGTGTGCTCCTCGGAGAGGACCTCACCCTCGGCGTGCACCCGGGAGACCAGCGCCCCCTCGGTGTACGGCACCAGCACCTCGATCTCGACCTGCGGCCGGGGCAGCTCGGCGTCGATCAGCGCGAGCAGCTCGTCGATGCCGGCACCGGTGCGCGCCGAGACCGCGATGGCGTTGCGCTCGATCCTCAGCAGCCGCTGGAGCTCGACCGGATCGGCCGCGTCCGCCTTGTTGATCACCACGATCTCCGGCACGTCGGTCGCGCCGACGTCGCGGATCACCTCGCGTACGGCCGCCAGCTGCTCCTCCGGGGCCGGGTGCGAGCCGTCCACCACATGCAGGATCAGGTCGGAGTCACCGACCTCCTCCATGGTGGAGCGGAACGCCTCGACCAGGTGGTGCGGCAGGTGCCGGACAAAGCCGACGGTGTCCGCCAGGGTGTACAGCCGCCCGCTGGGCGTCTCGGCCCGGCGCACGGTCGGGTCCAGGGTGGCGAACAGGGCGTTCTCCACCAGGACACCGGCCCCGGTCAGCCGGTTGAGCAGCGAGGACTTGCCGGCGTTGGTGTATCCGGCGATGGCGACCGAGGGCACCTTGTTGCGGCGGCGCTCCTGCCGCTTGATGTCGCGGCCGGTCTTCATCTCCGCGATCTCCCGGCGCATCTTCGCCATCTTCTCGCGGATCCGCCGCCGGTCGGTCTCGATCTTGGTCTCACCGGGACCGCGGGTGGCCATGCCGCCACCGCCGCCGCCACCCATCTGCCGGGACAGCGACTGACCCCAGCCGCGCAGCCGCGGCAGCATGTACTGCATCTGCGCGAGCGCGACCTGAGCCTTGCCCTCACGGCTCTTGGCGTGCTGGGCGAAGATGTCCAGGATCAGCGCGGTCCGGTCGACCACCTTCACCTTGACGACGTCTTCGAGGTGGATGAGCTGGCCGGGGCTGAGCTCACCGTCGCAGACGACGGTGTCGGCGCCGGTCTCCAGCACGATGTCCCGCAGCTCGTCGGCCTTGCCCGAGCCGATGTAGGTGGCCGGGTCCGGCTTGTCGCGGCGCTGGATGACGCCGTCGAGCACCACGGCTCCCGCGGTCTCGGCGAGCGCGGCCAGCTCCGCGAGGGAGTTCTCCGCGTCCCGGGCCGTACCGGTGGTCCAGACGCCGACCAGCACCACGCGCTCCAGGCGCAGCTGGCGGTACTCGACCTCGGTCACGTCCTCCAGCTCGGTGGACAGACCGGCCACCCGGCGGAGGGCGGCGCGGTCGGACCGGTCGAACTGGTCGCCGTCACGCTCCCCGTCGTGTCCGTGGCTCCAGGCGACGTCCTCTTCCATCAGGGCATCGGCCCGGCGGCCTTCGGTGCGGCTGGTGTCCGCGAAGTTCTGCGTGTCCTGGGAAGGGGATGAAGAGGAGGTCATTGGATCCTTTACCTGGTCGGGGATACGGATGGCTCGGCTGGGCCGGGCCTGGCGGAACGGTGACGGGGGCCGACGACCATCCTCGGCGGTCGTACACCGTCACCGTCACAACGCGTGACCCACCCGGATGATTCCCGGCGGGGGCCGAGGCCTGGGGCCGTGCGCCCGGCGCGGGCTCCGCGCCTGGTCCGGGCCGCCCGGCGGTGCCGGCGCGACACGTCGATCGTCCCATGAGCCGCCGGCCCCGTCACCGCCTTTTCCACCGGCCTTCGCCGGGGGCGGGCGGGTCCGGCCCCCGCCCCGGCGAAGGGTCAGCGCTTCCCGGCGGCCGGGCCCGTGAAGTGGTGCGGGTGGCCCGGTCCCTCGACCGTCTCCTTCCCCGGCTGCGCGGCCTTGACCGGCGCGGCGGCGCGCCAGTCCGGGTGGCCCGGCATGGGCGGCGTCTTCTCGCCGTACAGCCAGCCATGCAGGAAGCCGCCGAGGTCCCGGCCGGCCACCTCCGAGGCGAGCCGGACGAAGTCGTCGGTGCTCGCCGTACCGTGCGCGTGGTCGGTCACCCAGCGCCGCTCCAGCCGCTCGAAGGTGGCGGTGCCGATCTCCTGGCGCAGCGCGTACAGCACCAGCGCGCTGCCGTCGTAGACCACCGGCCGGAACAGGCTGATCTGCTGGCCCGCGGCGGGCGGCCGGGGCGCGGCCGGCGGGCCGCCCGCCTTGCGCCAGCCGTCGGACTCCGCGTACGCCTGGCGCATCCGGGTGGTCATCGCGACCCCCTTCTCCTCCTCGGCCCACTGCATCTCGTACCAGGTGGCATGGCCCTCGTTCAGCCAGAGGTCGGCCCAGCGGCGCGGCGAGACGCTGTTGCCGAACCAGTGGTGGGCGAGCTCATGCACCATGATCGACTCGATGTACCAGTCGGGCAGCCCGGACGCGGTGAAGAGCGACCGCTCGAAGAGCGAGAGCGTCTGGGTCTCCAGTTGGAAGCCGGTGTCGGCGGAGGCGATGAGCACCCCGTACGTCTCGAAGGGGTAGCGGCCGGTCTTCCGCTCCATCCACTCCAGATGGGACGGGGTCCGCTTCAGCCAGGGCGTCATCAGGGTGACGTCGGCGGTGGGGACGACATCGCGCACCGGCAGTCCGCGCGGTCCGGTGCGCTCCAGCACGGTGGAGCGGCCGATGGAGACCTGGGCCAGCTCGGTGGCCATCGGCTCGGCGGCGCGGTAGAGCCAGGTCCGGGTGGCGCCGCTCAACACCGAGCCGATCCGGCGCCCGTTGGCCACCACGGTGAGGTCCTTGGGGGCGGTGACGTGGAAGGTGAACGGGGCCTTGTCGGACGGGTGGTCGTTGCTCGGGAAGACCCGGCGCGCGGCGTCGGCCTGGTTGGCCATGGCCAGCCCGTCGGCGGTGCGCACCCAGCCGCCGGCGCCCTGGGGACCGGTCGGGTCGCTGCGGTGGGCGACGGTGATCCGCACCCGCTCGCCCGCCTCCAGCGCGCGGCCCGGGTCGACGACCAGGTCCTCCCCGCTGCGGACGAACTCGGCCGGCCGCCCGTCCACCGCGACCGACTGGACGGTGCCGTGGGTGTAGTCGAGGTTGATCCTCTCCAGCCGGTCGGTGACCCGGGCGTCGACGGTGGTGACGGCGGGCAGCGGCTTGGTGTTGTCGCCGCCGTAGGTGAAGGCGAGGTCGTAGGCGAGGACGTCGTACCCCGGGTTGCCCAGGTGCGGGAAGAGCGGGTCGCCGATGCCCAGCGGCTCGGGGGCGGGCGCGGCGGCCGCCAGCAGCCCGCCGGAGGCGAGGACGGCCAGCGCGACCCGAGTGAGGCGTGAGGTGCGTGGGGCGCGAGGGGTACGTGAGGCGGGCGGGGTGCCGCGGCGGGCCCGGAAGGGCGGTGTGAGGGACATGGGCAACCGCTACCAGGGCTCCGCTCCCCGACCGGGACGGCGCGCGCCCCGCGCACCCGAACGGCCGCCCTCCCTTGCGTACGCGCTCAGGGGCGGCCGTCAGGCCCGGCCGACGTCGTACACGCCCGCGACCTGCCGCATCACCCGCATCAGCGCGGGCAGCTCCGCGGCGTCGGCGAGCCGGAGGGTGTAGGTGTGGCGCACCCGCTGCTCGCTGGGCGGCTCGATGGTGGCCGCCACGATCGCGGCGCCCGCGGTGGCGATGGCCTCGGTGAGGTCGGCGAGCAGCCTGGGGCGCCCGAACGCCTCGGCGACCAGGGTGACCCGGCACCCGGAGGCCTCGCCCCAGCCGACGGCCACCGCCTCCCGCCCTGCATCCGCCATCCGGGCGACCGCGGGGCAGGCGGCCCGGTGGACGGTGACCTGGCCACCCCGTACCGCGAACCCGGTCACCGCGTCCGGCGGTACGGGGGTACAGCAGCGGGCCAGTCGCACCAGGGCGTCCGGGGGCCCGGCGAGCACGGCGCAGCCGGCGGTGTTCCGGTCGGACCCCCGCGGGCGGCCGGGCAGGGCGTCCGGGGCCGCCACCGCCGCCCGGGGCTCGTCCGCTCGGGTCGGCACGGGGTCGGCCGCCGGGGCCGGCGGGTGGGCGGCGAGCCATCCGCCGATCGCGATCCGCGCGGCGGGTGTGATGGCGCAGTCCAGCCACTCCGGCGACGGCCCGGAGGCGGGGACGGGGGCGGCCGGCTGGTGGCCGAGCAGCAGCTGTACGGCGTCGCCGTCGGCGAGGACGGTGCTCAGGGCGGCCAGGCGGCCGTTGACCCGGGCGCCGACGCAGTCATGGGCCGCCTCGCCGTACTGGGCGTAGGCGGCGTCCACACAGGTGGCCCCGGCCGGCAGGGCGAGCGGGCCGGCCTCCGGGCAGAAGACGGTGATCTCGCCGTCCTGGGCCAGGTCGACGCGGAGGGTCGCCCAGAAGGTGTCGGGGTCGGGCGCGTGCCGCTGCCAGGCAAGCAGCCGGGAGAGCCAGCCGGGCCGGGTCGGATCGTGCCGCTCACCGTCCTCCGTACCGTCCGGGTCCACCCCAGGACCGGTCAGGCCCTCGCCCTTCTTGCCCTCCTCACCTTCCAAAGCGACCGCGACCGCAGGGGGGTCGTCCGTATGGGCCGGAGCCGCATAGGGGTTGCCGAGAGCCACCACCCCGGCCTCGGCGACCTTGTGCATCCGATGGGTGCGGATCAGCACCTCGGCGACGGCTCCGTCGGGCGCGGCGACGGCGGTGTGCAGCGACTGGTACAGGTTGAACTTGGGGGTCGCGATGAAGTCCTTGAACTCCGAGACCACCGGGGTGAAGCAGGTGTGCAGCTCGCCGAGTACGCCGTAGCAGTCGGCGTCCTCCTCGACCAGGACCAGCAGCCGCCCGAAGTCGGTGGCGCGCAGCTCGCCGCGCTTGAGCCGGACCCGGTGGACCGAGACGAAGTGGCGCGGGCGGACCAGCACCTCGGCGGTGATCCGGGCCTCGCGCAGCACCCCGCGGACGTCCTCCGCGATCGCCGCCAGCGCGTCCGGTCCGGCGTCCGCGGCCACCAGGGCGCGTGTCTCCTCGTACTCGGCGGGGTGGAGGATGGCGAAGACCAGATCCTCCAGTTCGGTCTTGAGCGCCTGGACGCCGAGCCGTTCGGCGAGCGGGATGAGCACGTCCCGGGTGACCTTGGCGATCCGCGCCTGCTTCTCCGGGCGCATCACCCCGAGGGTGCGCATGTTGTGCAGCCGGTCGGCGAGCTTGATCGACATGACCCGTACGTCGTTGCCGGTGGCGACCAGCATTTTGCGGAAGGTCTCGGGTTCGGCGGCGGCGCCGTAGTCGACCTTCTCCAACTTGGTGACGCCGTCGACCAGGTAACGCACCTCGTCTCCGAATGCACAACCGACCTGATCAAGGGTCACCTCGGTGTCCTCGACGGTGTCGTGGAGCAGCGAGGCGGTCAACGTGGTCGTCTCGGCGCCCAGTTCGGCGAGGATCAGGGTGACGGCGAGCGGATGGGTGATGTAGGGCTCGCCGCTCTTGCGGAACTGGCCGCGGTGCGAGCACTCCGCCAGGACGTAGGCCCGGTGCAGCACATCGAGGTCGGCGTCGGGGTGATGCGCGCGGTGGGCGTCGGCGACATGGCCGATGGCGTCGGACAGCCGGTCCCGGGAGGCGGGACCGAGCAGCGCGGGGGCGAACAGGGCGGCGCGGCCGAGTCTGCGGAGGTCGATCCTCGGACGGGCGCGGCGCCGAGGAGGCGGAGCGGGGGCGGGAGCTGGGGCGGGGCTGGCAGCCTCTGCGCTCATGGGGGCACCTCCGGCGAGTCGACCGGCGGAGGGCGGGGCTCGACACGCCCGCCGGGCCGGTGCTTGATGCTACCGACCCCACCACGGTGCGCTGTCCCGCTCTCGCTCAGCGTGAACGGGACCACCCGTTCGAGCGAACCTCCAGCGATTAGTCGAACCCCCACACGGGTAAGGCCCCGGCCCACCCAATGGGTCCGATGGGATAGATGGCACGGGCGCGACAGACGGTGCCAGTGGGACCAATGGTGTCGGTGATGCAGGTGGGGCGGCTGGTGCCGGTGATGCAGGTGCGGCGGCGGCCTCAGCCAGTTGCCGCAACAGCAACTGGCCGCCCCCACGCCTACCGATAGGCGCAGGGCTCAGCCCGAGGCGCCGGCCGCCGCGTCGAACCAGGCCGGGTCGAGGTGGCCCTCGGCCACGATGACGGCGGGGCCGGTCATCTCGATGGCGCCGTCCGGGTGCTCGGTGATCACCAGGGTGCCGCCGAGAACGTCGACGGTGTACGTGACGGGGGTGCCGGTGAGGGCAGGGTCGACCCCGTCCCGGCGGGCGGCGGCCACCGCCACGGCGCATGCCCCGGTACCGCAGGAACGGGTCTCGGCGGCACCGCGCTCGTGGACGCGCATGGCCACATGACGGGGGCCCCGGTCGGCGACGAACTCGATGTTGACCCCGTCCGGGTAGACCGAGGCGGGGCTGTACGGCGGCTCGCTGTACAGGTCGCCGGCGTGGGCCAGGTCCTCGACGAAGGCGACGGCGTGCGGATTGCCCATGTTGACGTTGCGGGCGGGCCAGCTGCGCTCGCCGACGCTGACGGTGGCCTGCTCCTCGGGCAGCCTGGCGTGGCCCATGGCGACGGTGACCTCGCCGTTCTTGGCGAGGTGGACGTGCTTGACGCCGCCGCGGGTGGCGACGGCGAGGTCCCCGGCGGTGACCAGCCCGGCGTGCTGGAGGTAGCGGGCGAACACCCGCACGCCGTTTCCGCACATCTCGGCGACCGAGCCGTCCGCGTTGCGGTAGTCCATGAACCACTCCGCCTCGCCGGCGGACTCCCGCGCCTCGGGGTGGGCGGCGGACCGGACGACGTGCAGCAGCCCGTCGCCGCCGATCCCCGCGCGCCGGTCGCACAGCCGGGCCACCAGGGCGGCCGGCAGGTCGAGCGCGTTGTCCGGGTCGGGCACGATCACGAAGTCGTTCTCGGTGCCGTGGCCCTTGAGGAAGGCGATGGGTGCGGTGTTCACGGGGCCCATCGTACGACCGGGGTAGGACAACCGGGGTAGGACGTCCGCGGGCGGGCGTCCCGTCGCGCGCTCGGCCGATCCGGGGTCAGCGCAGGCGGGCGACGCGCCAGACGGCCAGTACCACGGGGACCGCGACCCCGGCCGCGTAGAGGACGAGGACCCGCCAGTCCGGGCGTTCGCCGGAGCCTCGGGCGGGCAGACCGGGCCAGGTGTAGCCGACCCGGCGGGCGGCCATCAGGCCCCAGCCGGCCGCACAACCGCACAGCAGCAGGCCCAGCATGGCGAGGACCGCGCCGCCGTCACCGGAGCCGAAGGCCAGCGGGAAGCCGAACATCAGGGAACCGATCACGGCCAGCCCCACGATGGGGGCGAGCTGCCAGATGCGGAGTTTGCGCTGCGGGCGCAGCTCCACCTCGACCTCGTCCGGCGCGATCCGCGGCGTACCGTCCTCGTCGAAGTCGGGGCCGTCGGGGCTCAGGCCGGGTGGCGTCGCGAGCGGGGCGCCAGGGGCCGCGGCGCCCACCCGGATGTCCTCCGGTGGCGCCTGCTGCTCTTCTCTGTCGCGAGGGCCGGCCTCCATCGCCACGCGCCCTCCCCACTCGGAATCCACTGGCTCGTCGATGCTCGATGATGGCACGCTCCGGACCCCCGAAAGGACGACCGGAGCGTCCCGATGCCATCACGTGATCAGGCTGTGACCGCTCGTTCGACCAACGCCAATGCCTCCCCCGGGAGTTCCCCGCGGTGGGAGGCGGCGCCGCTCAGCCAGTGGACCCGCGGGTCGCGGCGGAACCAGGAGTCCTGTCGCCGGGCGAACCGCTTGGTGGCGCGCACCGTCTCGGCCCGGGCCTCGTCCTCGGTGCACTCCCCGGCCAGCGCGGCGAGCACCTGCTGGTAGCCGAGGGCGCGGCAGGCGGTGCGGCCCTCGCGCAGTCCGCGGGACTCCAGGGCCCGTACCTCCTCGACCAGCCCCGCCTCCCACATGCGGTCCACCCGCAGGGCGATGCGCTCGTCCAGCTCGGGGCGCTCGACGTCGACCCCTATCTGGAGGGTGTCGTACACGGAGTCCGGCCCGGGCAGGTTGGCGGTGAAGGGCCGGCCGGTGATCTCGATGACCTCCAGGGCGCGGACGATCCGGCGGCCGTTGCCGGGGAGGATCGCGCGGGCGGCCTCCGGGTCGGCGGCGGCGAGGCGGGCGTGCAGGGCGCCGGGGCCCCGCTCGGCGAGTTCGGCCTCCAGGCGGGCCCGGACGGCCGGGTCGGTGCCGGGGAACTCCAGGGCGTCGACGGCCCCGCGTACGTACAGTCCGGAGCCGCCCACCAGCACCGGGGTACGGCCCTCGGCGAGCAGGCGGTCGATCTCGGCGCGGGCGAGCCGCTGGTACTCGGCGACGCTGGCGGCCTCGGTGACGTCCCAGACGTCCAGCAGCTGGTGGGGTACGCCGCCGCGCTCCTCAGGCGTCAGTTTGGCGGTGCCGATGTCCATCCCCCGGTAGAGCTGCATGGAGTCGGCGTTGACGACCTCGCCGCCGAGCTGCTGGGCCAGGAAGACACCCAGATCGGACTTTCCGGCCGCGGTGGGGCCGACGACGGCGATGACCCGAGGGGCCTGGCTTGCGCTTCTCACCGGCCCAGTGTCCCAAATCCACCCCGCTTCCCCGAACGAGTGAGGTGACGCCGCCGGATGGAGGTCGTTGCCTGATGCGAGGTTCCGGCTGCCGGTGTGCGCACCGGCTCCACCGGGTGACGCAATGGGGCGCTCCGGACAACGCGGAATTTCGCCCGGTTGAGTAGAATATGGAGCGGTAATGGGCTTTTTCTCTTGGTTTCGTAGGAAGCCGTCCGGTGCTCCGGGCGAGGAGGCCACCGCCGGGCCGGTAGCGGCGGAGGCGTTCACCCAGGACGGGCCGGAGCCGGAGGAGACCGGCCGGGAGAAGGACCGGGAGAAGGACCAGAAGAAGGATCGGGAGAAGGATCAGGGCAGGGACCAGGGGAAGGAAGGGAGCGTCGGCACGGCGGTTGCTGAGGACGGGGAGATCGCCGGGGAAGGCGGCGTCGACCGGGTGACGGAGAGCGTCAGTCGGACGGAGGGCGCCAAGGGCGAGCGGGGCTCGGAGCCGGATGCCGATCCCACGCCGGCCTCCGAGGCGGGAATCCCCACGCAGCAGTCGGCCGAGGTGGCGGCGGAGAACGAGGCAGGCGAGAACGCCCGCGCCTAGCGGGCGCCGCGTACGACGACGGCATAGGGACCGCGTACACCGCGTACCGACGAGGAAGGTGCCCGATGGGGTTTCTGGACACGCTGAAGGCCAAGCTCGCCCCTGCCAAGGACCGGGTGTCCGGTCTGGCGCAGCAGCATGAGGGCAAGATCGACCAGGGGCTGGAGAAGGCGGCCCGGATGGTCGATGAACGGACCAAGGGCAAGTACAGCGACAAGATCGAGTCGGGTACGGGCAAGGCCAAGAACGCCGTCGGCCGTATCGCCCATCGGGACGAGGGCGGTGCCCCTCCCCCGCCGGCTCCGCCCGCCTCCTGAGATCCGGAGGCGGAGCCGGAGAGGGGAAGACGGGGAAGGTACGTGGCCGCTCCGGGCCCTCGGCGGGGTACGGGCCGGTCGCGGGCTGTGCGGGGTCAGGCCCAGGTGGCGGTGAAGTAGCCGACTCCGTAGGGGGCGTCCTCGTAGAGCAGGCGGCCGTCCAGTCCGGCGTCCTGGGCGGCGCCGGCGAGGACCTGCCAGGGGGCGCGTCCGGCGGCCTTCAGCTCCCGGGCGAGTCCGGGCTCCAGGGCGGCCAGGGCGGCGGTGTCGGCGGTGCCCAGGGCGCGGGCGCACCGCTCGTCGAAGCCGGCGGCCCGCTCGTCCAGATAGCCGGGAGCCTTGACCGTACGGCAGGCGCTGCCGTCGCCGAGGACCAGCAGGGCGACACGGACGGCCCGCTCGGCCAGTTCGCGGCCGGTCTCGGCGCAGGCCTCGGGCGCCAGCCGGTCGCCGACGGCCAGGCCCTCGACCGGGGCGTCGGCCCATCCCGTACGGGACAGCAGCCAGGCCCCGACCGCGAGGGAGCCGGGCAGCGGGCGGTCGGCGGGGGCGCCGGTGCCCAGTCGTACGGCGAGGTCGACGCCGTAGCCGCGGAAGTCGCCCACCGATCCGGTGGGGTACGGCACGCTGGCCGCGCCCTCGTCCGGTCCGACCGCCACCAGCAGGTCCGGGCGGGAGGCGGCGAGGACGGCGAGCGCGTCGGAGCAGGCCGTGCGGGCGGCGTCCAGTTCGGGCGCGGCGCCGGCGGCCACCTCGGGGACGAGCAGCGGCGGGCAGGGGCAGACGGCGGCGGCGACAAGCATGATCCGCAGCGTAGCCGCTCCTGCCCTGGCGCCCGGTCCTGTACCGGGCCCCGGGGGAAGGTCAGGAGACGGCGCAGCCCCCCGTGACGGGCGGGAGGGGGGCGGGGACGCCGATCTGGGGCAGGCCCAGCATCACTCCGGCGGGGGCGGGTGCCTGGGCGGTGTTCCGCTTCTCCCAGGCGTCGCCGGCGCGGGTGCGGCGGACCGCGGTGGCCTGGCCCTCGGCGAGCAGGTGGTGCGGGGCGGCGTAGGTGATCTCCACGGTGACCACGTCGCCGGGGCGCACTTCCTGCTCGGGCTTGGTGAAGTGGACCAGCCGGTTGTCGGGGGCGCGGCCGGAGAGGCGGTGGGTGGCGCCGTCCTTGCGGCCCTCGCCCTCGGCGACCATGACCTCCAGGGTGCGGCCGACCTGCTTCTTGTTCTCCTCCCAGGAGATCTCCTCCTGGAGGGCGACCAGCCGCTCGTAGCGCGCCTGGACGATCTCCTTGGGCAGCTGGCCGTCCATGGTGGCGGCGGGGGTGCCGGGGCGCTTGGAGTACTGGAAGGTGAAGGCCTGGGCGAAGCGGGCCTCGCGGACGGTGTGCAGGGTCTGCTCGAAGTCCTCCTCGGTCTCGCCGGGGAAGCCCACGATGATGTCGGTGGAGATGGCGGCGTGCGGGATGGCGGCGCGGACCTTCTCGATGATCCCGAGGAAGCGCTCCTGGCGGTAGGAGCGGCGCATCGCCTTGAGCACGGTGTCGGAGCCGGACTGGAGCGGCATGTGCAGCTGCGGCATGGCGTTCGGGGTCTCGGCCATGGCGGCAATGACGTCGTCGGTGAAGTCGCGGGGGTGCGGGGAGGTGAAGCGGACCCGCTCCAGTCCTTCGATGGTCCCGCAGGCGCGCAGCAGCTTGGAGAAGGCCTGGCGGTCGCCGATGTCGGAGCCGTAGGCGTTGACGTTCTGGCCGAGCAGGGTGATCTCGGAGACGCCCTCGCCGACCAGGGCTTCGATCTCGGCGAGGATGTCGCCGGGGCGGCGGTCCTTCTCCTTGCCGCGCAGCGCGGGGACGATGCAGAAGGTGCAGGTGTTGTTGCAGCCGACGGAGATCGACACCCAGGCCGCGTAGGCGGATTCGCGGCGGGTGGGCAGGGTGGAGGGGAAGGCCTCCAGCGACTCGGCGATCTCGACCTGCGCCTCCTCCTGGACGCGGGCGCGCTCCAGGAGCACCGGCAGCTTGCCGATGTTGTGGGTGCCGAAGACCACGTCGACCCAGGGGGCGCGCTTGACGATGGTGTCGCGGTCCTTCTGGGCGAGGCAGCCGCCGACGGCGATCTGCATCCCGGGGCGGGAGGTCTTGCGGGGCGCGAGCCGGCCGAGGTTGCCGTACAGCTTGTTGTCGGCGTTCTCCCGCACCGCGCAGGTGTTGAACACGACGACGTCCGCGTCCCCGTCGGCGTCCTCGGGGGCACGGACGTAGCCGGCGTCCTCCAGGAGGCCCGAGAGGCGCTCGGAGTCGTGGACGTTCATCTGGCACCCGTAGGTGCGGACCTCGTAGGTCCTCGTCCCTGTCCCCGTCCCCTGGGTGTCCACGGTGCTGCTCCGGCGGTTGCTGCTGGTCATCCCTCAAGGGTAAGTGCTCCCCCGAGTGCCTCCGGTCGGCCCCCGGCACCATGCCGACGGCCGTTGAGGACGCTCCCCATGACCGTTGAGGACGGCTCCGGGGACGGCTCGCGGACGGTTCCCGGACACAGCAGGGCAACGGTTGCGCACCGGCCCTGGCCGGGTGGCGGGAACGGCTGGCAGGATCGCGGCCATGCTCCCGGCCCTGACCCCGCTTCGCCGTGCCCGTGTACTCCGGGTGACGGCGGTGCTGGCGGTGGTGCTGGGGCTGGTGGCCTGGTGGCTGGTGCCGGACGGCCGTCCGGAGCCGCGGGGGCGGGTGGTGTTCAGCACCGGGGTGCCGACGGGGGTGTACCAGCGGTACGGGGAGCTGCTGAAGGAGGCGCTCGCCCGGGATCTGCCCGAGGTCTCGGTGGATCTGCGCAACAGTGAGGGCTCGCAGCAGAACCTGGCGCGGGTCGCCGCGGGCCAGGCGGACTTCACGGTGGCCACGGCGGACGCGGTGGCCGCCTATCTGCGGGACCGCCGGCCCGGCGCCGACCGGCTGCGGGGGTGTGCGCGGCTGTACGACGACTATGTGCAGCTGGTGGTGCCGAAGGACTCGCCGGTGCGCTCGGCCCGTGATCTGCGCGGGAAGCGGGTGGGGGTCGGGCAGGACGGATCCGGGGTCCGGCTGCTGGCGAACCGGTTGCTGTCGGGTGCCGGGCTGGACGCCGCCGAGGACATCACCCCGGTCCCGGCGGGCATCGACGCCATGCCGGGGCTGCTGGAGCGGGGCCGGCTGGACGCGTTCTTCTGGTCGGGCGGGCTGCCGACGGTGGCGGTGCAGGAGCTGTCCGAGCGTTTCGCGGTCCGGCTGGTGCCGCTGGAGGAGGGCCTGATCGGCCGGCTGCACGAGATGGGCAGCCCGCACTACCGCTCGGCGGTCATCCCGGGGGACGCCTATCCGGAGGCGCAGCGCGGGGAGCCGGTGCCGACGGTGGCGGTGGCCAATCTGCTGGTGACCACCGAGGGGGCCGACGCGGCCCTGACGGAGGCCTTCACCCGTACGGTGATAGGGAGCAGGGACCGGATCGGCGGCAAGGTGCACTCCGCCCAGCTGGTGGATCTGCGGACCGCCATCTACACCGATCCGCTGCCGCTGCACGAGGGCGCCCGGCGCTACTACCACTCGGCGAAGCCCTGAATCACCCGGATCCGCCGGCTCAGCCGTCGTGGTGCGGTGCGGTACGGGGCAGGGTGACGGTGACCCGCAGTCCGTGCGGTTCGTGGTGCCCGTAGCCGATGCCGGCGCCGCCCGCGGCGAGCAGGGCGCGCGAGATGGACAGGCCGAGGCCGGAGCCCTTGATGTTCTGGTGGCGGTTGCTGCGCCAGAAGCGGTCACCGATCCGGGCGAGCTCCTCCTCGCTGAGCCCCGGGCCCTGGTCGGTGATCGTGATCATGGTGGTGTCGCCCTCGGCGGAGGTGGCGACATGCACCTCCTGGCCCTCGGGGGTGAACTTCAGCGCGTTGTCGATCACGGCGTCCAGGGCGCTGGAGAGGGCCACCGGGTCGGCCCAGGCGGTGACGGCGCGGCCGCCGCCGGTGAGCCGTACGCCCTTCTCGTCGGCGAGCGGGCGCCAGGCGGCGAGCCGTTCGCCGGTCAGCGCGCCGATGTCGGTGAGCCGCAGGTCGGCGGCGGCGTGTTCGGCGAGGGCCAGGTCCAGCAGGTCGTCCAGGACCCGGGCGAGCCGTTTGCCCTCGGTGCGTACGGAGGCGATCTCCTCGTTGCCCTCGGGGAGTTCCAGGGCGAGCAGCTCGATCCGCAGCAGCAGTGCGGCGAGCGGGTTGCGCAGCTGGTGGGAGGCGTCGGCGACAAAGGCGCGCTGCTGCTCCAGCACCTCTTCGACGTTGTCGGCCATCTCGTTGAACGAGCGGGCGAGGCGGCGCAGTTCGGGGGGCCCGCCGGCCGGGGCGACCCGGGAGTTGAGCCGACCGGTGGCGATGTCGTGGGTGGCCGCGTCCAGTACCCGTACCGGTCTGAGCACCCAGCCGGTGAGCCGGATGGCGGCGGCGACGGCGAGCAGCATGGCGGCGGACTCGCCGGCGGCGATCAGCAGCCAGCCCTGGAGGATCCGGGAGCGGAGCTGGCCGGTGGGCGAGTCGGTGACGACCACGGCGACCACATCGCCGTCCCGGACCACCGGTGAGGCGACCGCGAGCCGGGCGCCGCCCTGCCAGGGCCAGACCTGGGGCGGGTCGTGGCTGCGCCGGCCGAGCAGGGCCTCGCGGAAGGCGCGGCGGGTCTCGCCGTCCTTTGGCAGTTCCCAGTCGAGCGGGGCGCGGGCCATGGGGGTGCCGTCGCGGTAGAGGACGGCGGCCTCGATCCCGTACACCTGCCGGTAGCGCAGCAGTTCGGACTGGAGGGTGGACTGCCGCTCGTCCAGGCCGGGGCTGCGTTCGGTGACGAACTGGGCGAGGGCGGCGAACCGCGCGGTGTCGTCGATGCGGTCGACCACGACGGTCTGCTGGCGGGCGGCGGCCAGGCTGGCGGCGAGCGGGAAGCCGAGGGCGAGCAGAACACCGGCCATCAGGACGATGAGCAGCGGCAGCAGGCGGGAGCGCACGGGTGGGACCTCGGGTGGGGTCAGCCGGCCGGTGCGGGGACGACCAGGCGGTAGCCGACCCCGCGGACGGTCTCGATGAGTGCGGGCATCCGCAGTTTGGACCGCAGCGAGGCGACATGCACCTCCAGGGTGCGGCCGGTGCCCTCCCAACTGGTGCGCCACACCTCGCTGATGATCTGTTCGCGGCGGAAGACCACCCCGGGGCGCTGGGCGAGGAGGGCGAGCAGGTCGAACTCCTTGCGGGTGAGCGGGACGGCGACGCCGTCGACGCTGACCCGGCGGGTGGACAGCTCCACGGCCACCGGGCCGAGCCGCAGCGGGGCGGCCTCCTGCGGCTCGCCGGGCACCGCGCCGTCCTCGGTCTCGGCGGCGCCGGAGCGGCGGGCGACGGCGTGGATACGGGCGAGCAGTTCACCGGTGTCGTAGGGCTTGACCACGTAGTCGTCGGCGCCCAGGTTCAGCCCGTGGATGCGGGAGCGTACGTCGCTGCGCGCGGTCACCATGATCACCGGGGTGGAGGTGAGCCGGCGCAGCCGCCCGCACACCTGGTAGCCGTCCTGGTCGGGCAGCCCGAGGTCGAGCAGGACCACCGCGAAGGGCGCCCGTTCGCCGTGGGCGGTGGGCAGCACGGCCTGGAGGGCCTCCTCGCCGTTGCGGGCGTGCACCACGTCGAAGCCGTGCTTCTTCAGCACGGCGGACAGCGCCGCGGCGACATGGTCGTCGTCCTCCACGAGCAGCAGTCTCATGGGCCTCTCCGTTCCCCCTCCGGGCCGTTTCCTCCGGGACGTTCCCCTCGGGTGAACGCCCGGCGGTCCGGCGGCCACCCCGGCATGAACGCTGATGGGCGGGGTCCGCGTCAAGAGGGGCTCCCGGCCACCACGGGATCCGTTATGGACCCGTACTCGGGATCCGTTATGAACCCCTACCAGGGATCCGTTATGGACCTGTACTCACAGTGTCCGCCCCCTTCACCCAGTGTGTCGGGTTGCGGCCGGATCGTTATGCTCAAGTTCCGCTCAGATGTGATGACGCTGGTCGCGCCCGGTGCCTATGGTCCATGGCTAACCGAGGAGGACGGAGCAGCCGATGAGCGGAGTATCAGTGACCAAGGGCCCGGAGGACGCCGCACCCACCACCGGCGACCTGGTCGTGCTGAGCAACGTCAACAAGCACTTCGGCGCTCTGCACGTGCTCCAGGACATCGATCTGACCATCGCCCGCGGCGAGGTGGTCGTGGTGATCGGTCCGTCCGGGTCCGGCAAGTCCACGTTGTGCCGCACGATCAACCGGCTGGAGACCATCGACTCCGGCGCCATCACCATCGACGGCCGGCCGCTGCCGCAGGAGGGCAAGGAGCTGGCCCGGCTGCGCTCCGACGTCGGCATGGTGTTCCAGTCGTTCAACCTCTTCGCGCACAAGACCGTGCTGGAGAACGTGGTGCTGGGCCAGGTCAAGGTCCGCAAGACGGACCGCAAGGCCGCCGAGCGCAAGGCCCGGGCGCTGCTCGACCGGGTCGGTGTCGGCACCCAGGCCGACAAGTACCCGGCCCAGCTCTCGGGCGGCCAGCAGCAGCGTGTGGCGATCGCCCGTGCGCTGGCCATGGACCCGAAGGTGATGCTCTTCGACGAGCCGACCTCCGCGCTGGACCCCGAGATGATCAACGAGGTCCTGGAGGTCATGCAGCAGCTGGCCCGCGAGGGCATGACGATGGTCGTCGTCACCCACGAGATGGGCTTCGCCCGCTCCGCCGCCAACCGCGTGGTCTTCATGGCGGACGGCCGGATCGTGGAGGAGGCGGCCCCCGAGCAGTTCTTCAGCAGCCCGCGCAGCGACCGGGCCAAGGACTTCCTCTCCAAGATCCTGCACCACTGAGCACCGGCCTCACTCCTGTGCCGGCGCCTGCGGCACCCGCTTTCCGGGCCTCCGCGACACCGCCTACCGGGCTCCGGGCTTACGGCGACGACCGGCGACCGACGCCCCACAACGACCACACGACCAAGGGATGTTCACCATGAAGTTCCGCAAGACGGCCGCGCTGGCCGTTGCCGTGCTCGCACTGACCGCCACCGCCTGCGGCGGCAAGGAGGGCTCCGCCGGCGACAAGCCGGGCGGGGTGCAGCCGGGCGCCTCCGACGCCCCGGCGCTGCCGAAGTACGTCGTCGCCACCGACGTGAACGTGGACTCGCCGACCTTCAAGGCCGCCAAGGAGCGCGGCAAGCTGGTCATCGGTTCCAAGGCCGACCAGCCGTACCTGGGCTTCGAGGACCAGTCCACCAAGAAGCGCTCCGGCTTCGACGTGGAGATCGCCAAGCTGATCGCCGCCGAGCTGGGCTTCACCGAGGCGCAGATCGAGTGGAAGACGGTCGACTCCGCCACCCGTGAGACCGCCATCTCCAAGGGCCAGGTCGACTACTACGTGGGCACCTACACGATCAACGACAAGCGCAAGGCGCAGGTCGGCTTCGCGGGCCCGTACTACAAGGCCGGCGCCGACCTGCTGGTCCGCAAGGAAGACACCGCCATCACCGGCCCCAAGGCCGTCAAGGGCAAGAAGGTCTGCTCCATCAAGGGCTCCACCCCGCTGCAGGAGATCAAGAAGCCCGAGTACGGCGCGCAGACCACCGAGCTGGGCAAGTACTCGGACTGCGTCCAGCAGCTGCTGACCAAGCAGGTCGACGCGGTGACCACGGACGACGCCATCCTCAAGGGCTACGCCGCGCAGAACCCCGGCAAGCTCAAGGTCGTCGGCCAGCCGTTCACGCAGGAGCCCTACGGCATCGGCATGAGCAAGGAGGACAAGGCCCTGCGCGGCAAGGTCAACGACGTGCTGGAGGCCAAGATCAAGGACGGCACGTACAAGAAGATCTACGACGCCACCCTCGGCCTGTCCGGCTCCGCGTACACCGAGCCGCCGGCGCTTGAGCGCTACTGACGCCGGGCACGGGGCGCGGACAGGGATAGGGGGCCGCTGAACAGCGGTCGCCGACCGCGCCCCGACCGCCGAAGCCCGCCCGGCGCGGCCGTCACGGTCGCGCCGGGCGGCTCGGGAAGCCGAAGCCGAACGGGACGGTCCCGGGGACGCCCTCGGAGGACCGGCCATCGCGCACCCGACGCACCCGAACGCCCTCGGGGGCGTGGCCACAGCCCACCCGACGCACCCGGGGCGCGGCGGCAGGCCGTCCGCCTCCTCCCCGCCCCGTACCGCCGCACGTTCCCCCGCGGCCCGTACACGCTTGCGCACCACCCCCGCAGCACTTCCGTACCGCCGCCCGCCCCTGCCGCCCGCCCGCCGCTGACCGCCGACGCGGAGACCCCATGAACGTACTGCTCGACCATTTCTCAGATTTCCGAGACGGCTTCATAGGAACTGTGTCGATCACGGCCGTCAGTACGGTCATCGCGCTGGTCCTCGGCCTCGTCATCGCCGGCTTCCGGGTCTCCCCCATCCCGCCGCTGCGGTGGTTCGGCACCGCCTGGGTGACCCTGCTGCGCAACACCCCGCTGACGCTGCTCTTCCTGGTGACCACCTTCGTGGTCCCGGAGATCCTGTTCCCCGGGATGAGCGCCTTCGTGCTCGGCTCGCTCGCGCTCGGCTTCTACACCTCCTCCTTCGTCTGCGAGGCGGTGCGCTCCGGTATCAACACGGTGCCGCTCGGACAGGCCGAGGCCGCCCGCTCGCTGGGCATGACCTTCCCGCAGACGCTCAGCCTGATCGTGCTGCCGCAGGCCACCCGGACCGTGCTGCCGCCGCTCAGCTCCATCCTCATCGCCCTGACCAAGAACTCCGCCATCGCCGGCGCCTTCAGCGTCACCGAGCTCTTCGGCTGGCAGAAGCTGATGGGCGAGGAGGGCTACGACATCGTGCCCGTCTTCCTCTGGGTCGCCCTCGCCTATCTGGTGGTCACGTTCTTCATCAGCGGTGTGTTCCGTCTCCTTGAGCGCCGTATGGAGGTCGCCCGATGAGTGCCAGCGTTCTCTTCGACGCCCCCGGCCCCAAGGCCGTCGTACGCAACCGGATCCTCGCCGTGGCCGGCGCGCTGCTGATCGCCGGACTGCTGGCCTTCAGCATCGTGCGGCTCAGCGACAAGGGGCACCTCGCCCCCGAGATGTGGGACATCTTCAACTACTCCGGTATCCGGCAGAACATCTTCGACGGCATCCTCGCCACCCTGAAGGCCTTCGGCATCGCCGCGGTCGGGTCGGTGGCGCTGGGTGTGCTGCTGGCGGTGGCCCGGCTCTCCGAGCACAAGCCGGTGCGCTGGTTCGCCACCGGTTTCATCGAGCTGTTCCGCTCGATCCCGCTGCTGATCACCATCTACGCGGTGTGGGCCGGCTTCCTCACCGACTACTCGATGTGGGCGCTGGCCGTCGGTCTGACCCTGTACAACGGCTGCGTCCAGGCCGAGGTGCTGCGCGCCGGCGTCAACTCCGTGCCGAAGGGCCAGCGGGAGGCCGCGTACGCCCTGGGCATGAGCAAGACCCAGGTGATGGTCACCGTCCTGCTGCCGCAGGCGGTCCGGGCGATGCTGCCGACGATCATCAGCCAGCTGGTGGTGACCCTGAAGGACACCTCGCTCGGCTACATCATCCTCTACCCCGAGCTGCTGAACTCGGCCCGGCTGATCGCCTCCAACACCCTGGTCAACGGCCAGTACCCGTATGTCTCGACCATCGTGGTCGTCGGCGTCGTCTATGTGGCGATGTGCCTGGCGCTGTCCGGGCTCGCCACCTGGATCGAGAAGCGCGGCCGCCGCGCCAAGACCGGGATCGGCACCCCGCCGGCCGGTGAGTCGGCACTGCTGAGCGGCGACGCCGGGCAGGCCGCCGGCACCGCGATCCTCATCCAGGGCGACAGCAACCAGATCGGCGGCCCGGGTACCGGTGGCGGCGCCTAGAACTGACGCCGTGTGACATCATCCGGGTGGCATGTACGGGGTACGGGGGCAGTGGCGGTCGCGCCGCTGCCCCCGTCACTTGACGCAAGCACCGGCAGTAGGTTGCATACGTTCTGTGATCAACTCACCCCGGCCCCTCGCCGTCGTCACGCCCGTTTCCCCTGCTCACCGCGCGGATCCGAGTGGCCGGCGGGAGGGATGGGGCCGGAGCGCCGCACGGGGCGGTGATGGTCCATGGGGCCGTGAGGGTCTACGGGGTGGTGGCGCCGTGGCGGCCCCCGGGGCCGTGCGGGCGGGTGCCCCCGGCCGGCTCCCGGGGACGGAGGGCGCGCCGTGGACCCGGTGATCGTGGTGGGGGCGGGTCCGGTCGGGCTCGCCCTGGCCCTGGCCCTCGCCGCCCAGGAGGTCCCCTCCGTCGTCCTGGACGAGGGGCCCGGCAAGGACGACGCTCGGCCCGCCCGGACCGCGGTGCTGCGCGAGGACACCGCGGATTTCCTGGAACGGCTCGGCTGCACGGCGGTGCGCGAGGCCGGGATCCGCTGGGCGGGCTGGCACTCGATGCGGCGCAAGCAGCGGACGCGGCACGTCCGCTTCGGACCCGAGAGTCCCGACAGTCCGGATGGCCCAGGGAGTCCGGAGACCCCGGCGCCGGTGCACATCGCCCAGCACGCCCTGACGGCGGGCCTGCGGGACGCGATCGCCGCGCTGGCGGAGACGCCCGGCCGCCCCTCCGCGGTCACCCGCTCCGCCGTCGCCCCGTCGGTGAGCGGTCCGTCGGCCGGTGGTCCGTCGGCGGGTGGCCCATCGGCGGGTGGCCCGCTGGTGCGGGTGGTGACGCACAGCCGGCTGGACGCGATCGAGCAGGACGCCGGGTCCGTCACCGCGCACACCCGGGGCCCCGAGGGCACCTGGTGGCGCGGCAGCCATCTGGTGGGCTGCGACGGCGCCCGGTCCACCGTGCGCAAGCTGTTGGGCGTGCGCTTCCCGGGCCGTACCGCGGTGGAGCGGCACGCGGTCGCCACCCTGCACACCGAGCTGCCCTGGCCTGAGGAGGGCGTGCTGCACCGCCAGCCGACCTGGCGGGGCGCCGACGAGGAGGTCACCGCCCGGCCGCTGCCGGACGGGGCCTGGCGGCTGGACTGGCTGCTGCCGCCCCGGGGCGACCTGGTGACGCCGGACGCCCTGGTGGGGCGGATCCGCGACACCCTCGCCGGTTGGTGCGGCCAGACCCCGCCGTACGACCTGGTCGACACCGGGGTCTACACCCTGCACCACCGGCTGGCCAAGCGCTGGCGGGTGGGGCGGGCGTTCCTCGCCGGGGACGCCGCCCATCTAATGGGGGCGCTCGGCACCCAGGGGCTGGACGAGGGGCTGCGGGACGTCGCCAACCTGGCGTGGAAGCTGGCACTGGTCTGGCACGGCGAGGCCCCGCCGGTGCTGCTCGACAGCTACCAGGCGGAGCGGCGGACCGCGGTCGCGGCCCGGTTGCGGGCGGCGGACCAGTCGCTGCCGGTGCTGCGCGGCGGGGGCGGTCTGCGTACCTATCTACGGGGCGCCGGGCATGACGCGCTGCTGACGGACGGCCATGTGGGGCGCGGCCCGCTCGGCGCTCCGCCCGCCTATCCGCTCTCCCCGCTCGCGCCCGCCCCCGCCGAGGGACACACCTCGGTGGCGACCCCGGAGGGCGCCCCGGTGGAGAACGTCCGGGTGACGGCCCCGGACGGTACGGCCGGCGGTCTGCGGGACCGGCTGGGGCGCCGGAGGCTGCTGGCGGTGCTGGTCGCCCCGGGCACGGGGGTGTGGGACCGGCGGCACTGGATGTCGGCGGGGGTGATGCCGCGGCTGGCCGAGGCGGTGGCCGCGCTGCCGGTGGCCGCGGAGGTCCTGGTGACCGAGGCGTATCCGGGCGCGTCCGCGCACACCGTGCTGCTGGTGCGGCCCGACGGGCATCTCGCCGCGGCCTTCGCCGGCGTCCGCCCGGCGGAGCTGCGGGCGGCGGCCGAGGCGGTACGCGGCGACGCGCCCGCGCCGGGCCCGGTGGACGACCCGGAGCCCGGGGGGCACGTACCCGAGCAGCCCGCACCCGGGCCCGCGGACGGTGGCGCCGCCCCCGGGACCGGCCGCAATGCGGGTACGGGTGCGGGTACCGGTAGCGGGCCCGGCAGGGGCACCGTGCCGGGTGCGAACGCGCCGCCCGGCCCGAGTACGGCGTCCGGCTGAGGTACGGCTTACGGACCTGGCATCGAGACGGGCGCAGACGCGGCGCCCGGCACGGGTACGGCATCCGGCCCGTACGGCCTCCGGCCGAGGTACGGCATCCGGCCCAGACGGGGCATCCGGTTCGGGTACGGCATCCGGCCCAGACGCGGCGTCCCGCCGAGGTACCGCATCCGGCCCAGGCGTGGATGCCTCCCCTCCGCCCCGCCCTCAGTCGGCCGAGCCGCCCACCGACCGTGCGGCAGGTGGTACCCCGGCAGGCGGACCGCCCGCCTGCGGCTCGTCGGCCCGCGGCTCGCCGGCAGGCGGCCCTGGCAGTCCGGGCGGCAGAGGCGGCCCCGGCAGCCCCGTCAGTCCGGGCGGCGCCGCACCCGCCCGTGACGAGAGGCCCCGCCGCAACCGCTGACCCGATTGCCCCTATCCGACTCCTGTCCGCCCTGTGCGCCCCGGTCCGCCCCTCTGCCCTCAGGCTCCTCATCCCCTCATCCCCGCCCCGCCGCCGGGTGTCCGGATGTTGTCGGGGGTTTGACCGAGGTCGGCACGGCGTGCTGTACTCCGGATCATGACCGACACCTGTGTGCGCCTGTGGCGGAGGGTCCATATGGACCTGGTCCGCTACGCAGGCTGCGTGTGTCGTCCGTCCTGCTGAACTCAGCTTCCCTGCGTACCTCTTCGTACGGCGTTCGCGCGCCCTGCTTCGCGCGCCTGATCCCCAGCGGTGTCCTCGCCCTCCGGGCTCTCCGGTCACCCGGGCTGCCGCCGCGCGCCGTCTCGTCGTACGCGCTCCCCGGACACCGAGTCAGAACCTCAGGACGGTTCCCATGTCTTCGCCCGTCGTGCCCATCGTGCCCGCCGCGCCCGCTTCCGCTCCCGCACAGGCCGGGAACGGGTCCGCGGCGCCGACCGCCGCCCAGTTGCTCGCCTTCGTCCGCCGTGCCGCGGCCGACGCCGAACTGATCGCCTCTCTCCCCCTGGACCCCGACGGCCGTACCTGGGTACGGCTGGAGGGACCCGGCGGCAGTGAGGCCTGGCTCATCGGCTGGCCGCCGGGCACCGGCACCGGCTGGCACGACCATGCCGAGTCGCGCGGCGCCTTCGCCACCGCGAGCGGCTCGCTGACCGAGCACTCCCTCGCCGTCCGGCTGCCGTCGAGCGGCTGGCGCAGCCTCGAACTGGAGGAGGGCGTCGACCGGGAGCGTCGGCTGGGTGCCGGTGACTCCAGGGCGTTCGGGCAGCACCATGTGCACGAGGTGCTCAACGAGTCCGCCACCGCGCACGCGGTGTCGGTGCACGCCTACTACCCTCCGCTGCCGCTGATGCGCCGCTTCAGCCGTACGGGGAGTGTGCTCCGGCTGGAACAGGTGGAGCGCCCCGAGGACTGGCAGTGACCCGAGGACCGGCAGTGAGGAGCGGAACGGTGACCGAGTCGCAGGTGGGCATAGACGAACTGCTGGAGCGGGTACGGGACGGGTTCGACCGGGTGACCGCGCGGGAGGCCTTCGCGGCCGCCGAGGCGGGGGACGCCCTGCTGGTGGACATCCGGTACGCCGCGCTGCGGGACCGCGACGGGCTCATCCCCGGGGCTCTGGTCGTCGAGCGCAACGAACTGGAGTGGCGGCTCGACCCCCGGGGCAGCCATCGCGTCCCGGAGGCGGTGAGCCACGACCTTCGCGTGGTCATGGTGTGCAACGAGGGCTATGCCTCCTCCCTGGCCGCCGCCTCGCTGCACCAGCTGGGGCTGCACCGGGCGACCGACCTGGTCGGCGGCTTCCAGGCCTGGGCAGCGGCCGGCCTCCCGATCACCGCCGCCCCGGAGCCCCCCGTAGCCCCCTGATCCACCGCTGCCCCAAGGCCCCTGCCGCCCCCTGACCACCCGCGCCACCCATCGCGACGGGAGCCTTCCCCGGCCCGGACACCCCGGAGACACTCCCGGATACTCCTGGCCACGAGGCCCCCGGTGGCGGCCCTGCGTGTCCCGCTACTCCGGCTCCAGTCCCTCGATGTCCTCCCCCTCCTGCTCCAGGGCCTGCCGCACCACCCGTAGGGCCATGCCCTCGGGGTACCCCTTGCGGGCGAGCATGCCCGCGAGCCGTCTGAGCCGGCGGTCCCGGTCGAGACCGCGGGTGGAGCGCAGCTTGCGCGCCACCAGCTCCCGGGCGGTCTCCTCCTCCTGCTCGGAGTCGAGCCGTCCGACCGCCTCCTCGATCAGTTCGCCGTCCACCCCCTTGGTGCGCAGCTCGCGGGCGAGAGCGCGACGGGACAGGCCCCGGCCGTGGTGGCGGGACTCCACCCAGGCCCCGGCGAAGGCCGCGTCGTCGATCAGGCCGACCTCCTCGAAGCGGGAGAGGACCTCCTCGGCGACCTCGTCGGGGACTTCGCGCTTGCGCAGGGCGTCCGCGAGCTGGCTGCGGGTCCTCGGCGTTCCGGTGAGCAGGCGCAGGCAGATCGCCCGCGCCCGCTCGGCCGGATCCTGGGGCGGCAGCTCCTTCTCGGCCCTCGACGAGTCGGGGCTGCCGCCCGGCCATTCGGTGCGCCGGACCACGGGCTAGCCCTTGGCCGCCGTGGCCTTGGTGGCCTTGGCGGCCTTCGCCGCCGGGGCGGGGACCGACTTCACCGGGTCGTCGCCGGCCGGGGTGTCCGCGGTGTCCGCGCCCGCCTCGGCGGCGGGCTCCTGCGGCCGGACCCCGACGCCCAGCTTCTCCTTGATCTTCTTCTCGATCTCGTCGGCCAGGTCGGGGTTGTCCTTGAGGAAGTTCCGGGCGTTCTCCTTGCCCTGGCCCAGCTGGTCGCCCTCGTAGGTGTACCAGGCGCCGGCCTTGCGTACGAAGCCGTGCTCCACACCCATGTCGATCAGGCCGCCCTCGCGGCTGATGCCCTGGCCGTAGAGGATGTCGAACTCGGCCTGCTTGAAGGGCGGGGCGACCTTGTTCTTCACGACCTTGCAGCGGGTGCGGTTGCCGACCGCGTCCGTGCCGTCCTTGAGGGTCTCGATGCGGCGGATGTCGATGCGCACCGAGGCGTAGAACTTCAGCGCCCGGCCACCGGTGGTGGTCTCGGGGGAGCCGAACATCACACCGATCTTCTCGCGGAGCTGGTTGATGAAGATCGCCGTCGTCTTGGACTGGTTGAGCGCACTGGTGATCTTCCGCAGCGCCTGGCTCATCAGACGGGCCTGGAGGCCCACGTGCGAGTCGCCCATCTCGCCCTCGATCTCCGCCCGCGGCACCAGCGCCGCCACGGAGTCGATGACGATCAGGTCGAGGGCGCCGGAGCGGACCAGCATGTCCACGATCTCCAGGGCCTGCTCACCGTTGTCCGGCTGGGACAGGATGAGGTTGTCGATGTCGACGCCGAGCTTCTGGGCGTACTCGGGGTCGAGGGCGTGCTCCGCGTCCACGAAGGCGACCTGGCCGCCCGCCTTCTGCGCGTTGGCCACGGCGTGCAGGGTGAGGGTCGTCTTACCCGAGGACTCCGGGCCGTAGATCTCCACCACCCGGCCGCGCGGCAGCCCGCCGACGCCGAGCGCCACGTCGAGCGCGGTCGAGCCGGTCGGGATGACCTCGATGGGCTCCCTCGACCGCTCGCCCATGCGCATCACCGCGCCCTTGCCGAACTGCCGCTCAATCTGTGCGAGCGCGGCGTCGAGCGCCTTCTCGCGGTCGGTTCCTGCCATGGGTTCCACCCGGTTTGCTTGTGTCGATCGCTTCACGTCAAAGACGCTAACCCCTGCCACTGACAATGGGCCCCGGCGTCCCTCCGACCTGTGGAAAACCCGGCGGCCCGGCGCCCCCTCCCCCACCCGGCCGCCCCGGTATCCCCGGGCCGCACAGCCCATCAGAATGGATGTTCGATTTTACTGTCAAGCGAGCCGCGCTGCCCGCAGAGCGACGCGCGTCGAGCGGCCGTCCCGTGTCATCGAACCGTGACCGTTGGCCATCGAACTTTGACCTCCGGCGACGGCGGGGGTGGCGGTCAGGATGCCGCCGGTGGTGGCGGCGGTGGCGGCGAGGGCGGTCAGCGCCCAGCGGGAAGTCATGGCCTGCCAACGACTGCGACGGCAGCCGGACACGTCACTCAACGTTCGATGGCACAGGACAGCGGCCGAAGCGGCAGGTGTCTGCGAGAACGCCTCGGGCGCCGGGTTTGACTCTCCCGTCGTGGGAGGGCGGAGGGTCGAGTCATCGGCCGGTGCGCGGCCGGTACGCAGGAGAATCCCTCGAAGCAAGGAGTCCGTCGTGACGGTGAAGCTGCACGCGATCACGTTCGACTGTGTCGACCCGCAGGCGCTGGCGCAGTTCTGGTCCCGGGTGCTCGGCCAAGACGTCGACCCCTCGGACTCCCCCGGTATCGCGACCATCGGGATGGGCCAGAGCAGCCCGTTCTACGTGTTCCAGAAGCTCGACGGCCTTCCCGCCGGCCGGAACCGGGCCCACCCGGACTTCGCCACCAGCGACTACGAGGCCGAGTGCACCCGTCTGCTCGGCGTGGGGGCGAGCGTGGTGGCGGAGGTGAAGGAGAACGGCATCCGGTTCACCACCTTCACCGACCCTGAAGGCAACACGTTCGACCTGGCCGACGAGTAGGAACGACGACGGCCCCCGGCCGCCCGGCCGGGCGTGGCGCTTCGTCTCGTCCGGCAACGTGCAGCGGAGGATGCGGTCATGGGAACGGCCCTGTTGAGCATCGGCGACTTCGCCCGGATGACACAGCTGAGCGTGAAGACGCTGCGCCACTACCACGACATCGGGCTGCTGGAGCCGGCCGACGTCGATCCCTCGACCGGCTACCGGCGCTACACCGAGCAGCAGGTTCCGCTCGCGCAGGTCATCCGCCGCTTCCGCGACCTGGGCATGCCGCTGGAGGAGCTGTCGGCGGTCGTGCGCACCGAGGACGTGGCGGCCCGCAACGCGGTGATCATGCGGCATCTGGCGCAGATGGAGGACCGGCTGCGGCAGACACGGCAGACGGTCACCTCACTGCGCGACCTCGTGGACAACCCGTCCGCCCCGGTCCCAGTGGAGTTCCGCTCCACCGCGCCGACCTCTGTCCTCGCGGTCCGGGCCGTCCTCGGACAGGACGAGGTGCCCGGATGGCTCCCGCAGGCCCTGGCCGAGCTGCACGAAGCCGTCGACGGCTGCCCCCAGGTGGAGACGGACGGCCCGGACGGCGGTCTGTACGCTCCCGGCCTGTTCGAGACCGAGCGGGGCGAGGTCACCGCGTTCGTCCCGGTCGCCGGCCCTGCTCGGCAGGCGGCGGCGGGGCGGGTGGAGGCGCTGGTCCTGCCGGCCGCGGAGTACGCCGTGGCCGTGCACACCGGCCCGGCCGAGGACCTGGACCGCACCTTCGCCGCGCTGGGCACCTTCGTGGCCGAGCACGCCCTCACCGTCGACGCCCCCCTGCGCGAGCACTACCTGACGGGCCTCCTCGGCCGGCCCGCCGAGGGCCGGGCCCATATCGAGGTGTGCTGGCCCGTCTTCCGCACGGCCCCCTGAACCGAAGACTCCGCCGCCGACCGGCACATTCGTGAGAGGCCACCTCATGACCGCCCGCAACCGCCCCACCGACGAACAGCGCACCCGCACTGGCGCCTACGTCGCCGCCCTGCAAAGCGGACACGGAGCCTTCGCCTGGACCCCGGACACCACCGTCGACTCCCAGTCGACTCCCACGTGAAGGAGGCGGAGGACGTCTGGGTCGCCGCCTCCTTCCTGGACACCCTTGGCATTCACCTGTCGCCCCGTGTACGGTGCGGCGGCCGTCAGCCGGGGGTCCCAGGCCGCCCCGGGGGCCTGCGCCGGAAGGCGGAGCCGTCGCGGACGAAGAAGAGCAGGATGCCCAGCGCCGCCACCAGCATGACCACGATGCCGGTGCGCCCGGTGGCGTAGTCGCGGACGCGGTCCCAGGTGCTGACGGCGGGAGCCTCCGCCGTGTCCGCGAGCCAGATCGAGCCGTCCGCCGCCGTCGCGGGCCGCCGCGCCGACTTCGCCACGGTCTCCGGCAACCCCGGCACCCGCCGGTTCATGTCCGCGGCGCTGAGCCTGGCCGGGCTCAGCTTGCTGAAGTCGACGCCGCCGGTCCGCATCACATAGGTGACGGTGGTGTCCCCGACCCGGGTGGTCTGCCGGTAGGTGAAGCTCCCCTCGCGGATGGAGCGGACATAGGTGTCGTACACCTGCTGCGGCTTCCAGGCCCCGGTCTCCACGGCGGAGCCCAGGTCGCCCGAGTCGATCAGTTCGTCGAACGAGGTGCTTTCGCCCTCGGCATGCCGGTCACGTATCCACTGAGCCACCACACGGGCCAGGAACACCTGTCGCAACGGCGCGTACTCGGGTGCCGTGTTCACCGCCTTCACGATCCTCGGTACGACCATCTCCTGTTCCACTCGGGCGTTGCGGGCAGTCTCCGCCGGGTCGGTGTTGCAGGCGTCCTGCTCCAGACCGGCGATGGTCTCGGGCTTGGCCTTCACATCGAGCGCGGCCTTGAGGACGTACAACGAGGAGCCGTCCTGGCGTACCTCCACCGTGCCGGGCACGATCCACATCCGCGACGAATAGCAGCTGGGCCCCGACGAGCCGCTGAGCCGCCGCCAGTATTCGGCGCCGAACGAGGTCTTGGGGTCCAGCAGCCTTCCCGTGCTGCGCTTCATCTGCCAGTCCGCCTCCAGCAGGGCGCGCCCGGCGTTGGTCCGGCCGAGCTGGGCGTCGATGATGCGGTCCGGCTCGCCCGGGTTGAGGTTGACCCAGAACTTGTCGGGGCTCAGCGCCAGCCAGGTGCGCAGGGCGCCCATGCTGTCGAGCAGCGTCTGGCCCCCGGTGCGGGGGTCCTGCTTCAGCCCCTCCTTGGCCGCGTCGGCGGAGAAGGCGTACTTCACCTGGGAGCTGCCGTCGTCCGAGAGGTAGCGGAGCTGGAGGCTGGAGAAGTCGACGCCGCCGTACGACGGTGAACCGAGCGCCCCTGAGAGGCCGCTGCCGGCCTCGTCGCAGGGGGAGGCCATGGGCGCGGCGGCGATGTTCATGCTCCCGGGATTGTTCACGGGTGAGCAGGGGGGTGTGAGTCCCACCTTGTTCAGAGCCTTGTCGATCTTTTCCTCGGAGTACTCGTCGTACGCCGTCTTCAGGTGCGGCTTGAGCCGTCCGATCGCGCTGTTCGCGAGCTTGGCCTGCGGCCCTTTCGACTTGTCGTATTCGGCGATGAAAAGCCGGCTTCGGAAGTTGTACGGGCGCTTCGACATCCTTTCCTTACAGACATCGCAGAAGCCTCGCTGGCCGGCGATTCCCGCACTGGCCTCCCTCTTGACGACACTGAGGACCTTGTCCACTTGCCCGCGTTCGTCGGCGGAACGGGCGATGCGTCCGAGGGTGTTCCTGATGGTGCGGGAGAACCATTCGTCCATGGCGTCCTCGGAGTGCCGGTCGCGTCCCCCGCTGCCGGTGGCCAGCTCCAGCACCTGTTCGTTTCCGTATCTGTCCACCGGGTACTCGCCCAGCTCCTCGAACAGGTCGTCATAGCCGTAGTTCTCGGCATCGACCATGGTCGCGTGCAGCGGGTAGTTCCACTTGGGCGGTGTACTGGGCGAGCGCATCTCCTCGGGCAGCTGGGACATGAAGTCGCGATAGCGCTCCCGCACCCAGGAGGGCACTTTCGTGCTGGTGTCCATCCAGCCGAACGTGAAGAACACCACCTGGGTGTTCACCGGAGGCTTCGGAAGCAGAGCGAATCGGTTGACCATCACATGGAGTTCTTCGCCCATCGGATGGCGGATGATTCTCCGGGCGTAGGTGGGCAGGCTCTTGGCGTCCGGCATGGTGCTCGGTGTGACCACCACGAACGGGTCCCCGCCGGACCCGCCCGACGACTCCGCCACCGCCGTGCCACCGCCCGGCAGGGCGGCGGGTGCGAGGACCAGGAACAGGGCCGTGAGCAGCACCGCCAGGCGCCGGGCGCTACGCCTCATGGTCCCGCTCCACCGCCCGAGGGGCGAGGCCCGTCGCGTCGAGGTAGGCGGTGAGCGCCGGAGAGGGTCCGGCGCCGTCCGCGGCCCGGCCCATCTGCCGCTCGGCCCTGCGAACGACCACCGCACCGGCCGCGGCCAGCGCGCCGAGGGCCAGCAGGGCGACGACGCCGGAACCGATCGCCGATGTGGCGGTGGAACAAGTGCGCCGGTTGGTCAGGTCACTGATGCTGAAGGAGGGCTTGTAGCCGATGCCCACGGCGCAGGCGGAAGCCGGTTGCGCGGCCGGGAGCAGGGTCCAGAGCGCCAGGACCACGCTCACCGCAAGCCGTGCGGCGAGCCCGCGCCCGCGGCCGGCGGGGCTCACGACTGCACCGTCCGGGACTCGCCCTTGCCTCGCATGACTCGTGCCCTCAACGTGTCCCCCTCGGCTTCGGTCTCTGTTTCCGTGTCCGTTTCCGGGCTCCGCCCGGCGCGCCAGCCGGCCAGGTCGAGTTGGGCGGACTGCAGGCGATGCAGGGCCAGCGCGGTACCCCTGCCGTGACTGCGCCAGGTGCTCACCAGCGCCCAGAACCTCAGGCCCGGTGCGGCCAGAACGGGTGCCTCGGCCGCGGTGATGGGCCCGGCCGCCGTCGTCTCCGCCGCGAGCGCGTCCCTGAGCAGGCTCGCGCGCGAGCGCAGCCCCGTGACGAGGAGCGCCACGGCCAGTGCCAGGAAGGGCAGTTGAGGAAGGAGCCAGAAGAACGGCGAGATCACCAGCGTGTCCAGGGTGCTGCCGACCTCGACATGGCCGCTCACCCGGCCGGCCAGCCAGCCCGACAGGATCTCGGCGCCGGCCGCCCCGCCGATGCCGGCCAGCAGGCCTCCCGCGATGACCTTCCCGCGCCGCCGCGCGCCCACGGCCGCGCCCAGCCCGGCGCCGATCAGCGCCCCGAACGTCACCTGGCCGCCGAGCACGCCGATCGACTGGCGGATCCAGTACTCGAAGCCGCCGGTGGGGCCGAAGAACGCGCCCAGGGTGCCGTAGATCTTGATGAAGAGGATGCTCTCCACGAAGTTGTAGCCGAGGCCGACGGCGCCGCCGAGTACCAGGCCCGTCACCGCGTCGGTGACACGATGGCGCAGCAGCATCAGCAGCAGTGCGACACCAGCCGCGATGACCAGCGCGTTGACGACACTGAGGTGGACGACCAGCAGGTTCATGGTGCGGCTGAGACTTGCCGTGAACCCGCCGAGGCCGGTGCCGGCCTTGGGGCCCAGATAGCCGTAGAGGGTGCCGAACGCCAGGCTGGTGTACGCGCGCCCGAGCCCGAAGACGATCAGCGCGCCCCAGCCGAAGGCGAGCAGCAGCGCCGTCCACGACAGCCGGCCGAACCGCACGGTCACACGCAGCAGGAGCATCACCAGGGCGGTGCTGGGCAGGCACAGCATCGTGATCGGGAAGAACACGAAGAGGACCGTCAGCGAGATCAGCCCGAACGGCAGCAGCAGACAGCCGAGGGTGATCCAGGTGAGGAGGGCGGCACGCCGTCCGCCGTCGTCCGCGGCCTTGCCGCGGGTGAGGGCGGCGTAGATCTGGACGGCGGCGCCGGCCACGATGCCGGCCAGCACGATCCAGAACACGAGCCGCGGTGTGGAGAGCAACCGGCCGAGCGTGCCGGAGTCGCCGGGCATCTCGTAGAAGATGGAGAGCGCCGGCTCGTCCGGGAGCAGATGCGGCCGGACCAGGTTGAGCAGCAGTTCGACGATATAGAGCGCGATGGCGAGACGGGCGATCAGCAGGGCGCGGGCCCGGGCGAGCGGCTCGTCGCGCATCGGCAGCGGACGCGGTCCGGTCATGATCCACCTCCGGACAGACCCGGCAGGTCGGTCGGCAGGTCGGTGGGCAGGTCCGTCGGCAGAGCGGTCGGGAAGCCGCTGGGGAAGGCGGTGGGCAGGTCGCTGGGGAACGCGGTCGGGAAGCCGCTGGGAAAGGCGGTGGGCAGATCCGTCGGCAGGCCGCTGGGCAGAGCGGTGGGCATGCCGCTGGGCACACCGGGGAGATCCGGGGCCGACGGCAGGGAGGGCGCCGAGGGTAACCGCGGCAGCTTCGGCACCACCGTCTCGTTGGCGCCGCTCAGATTCACCGCCAGCGCCAGCGCCAGGAGTACGACGCCGAGCCCTCCTCCCGCCGCGAG
Organism: Streptomyces sp. NPDC046887; assembly: GCF_040644755.1. Lineage (NCBI taxonomy): Bacteria > Bacillati > Actinomycetota > Actinomycetes > Kitasatosporales > Streptomycetaceae > Streptomyces > Streptomyces sp. NPDC046887. The sequence continues at coordinate 37,119 of NZ_JBEYXH010000006.1, read as the reverse complement.
CAGCCGGACCTGCATCGTGTCGTGGGTACCCAACTGTTTCCCCCGTCCCGTATGACGGCACCCGCTCGCCAGAGGCTCGGCCGCCCGAGCCGGCCTGTCGGCTCGTGGTCAACTCAGCCTGTGGGGTGCCCCGTTGCAGCGGAGCTTACGTTCCCTTTACGGGAGTCGCACGGGGATCGGCGGCGTTTCGGCCGTCCTGGCGGGCACGCCGGGCTCCGCCCGCGATATCGCCGGGCGACGGGTGACCTCAAGGATCTAGAGTCTGCACGATCAAGGGGAGGGGATCCGCAGGTGAAGAACATACGAAGAGTGGCGGCCACGGCCGCGGTCGGTATGGCCGTGCTCGTGGTGACGGGGTGTGCGCCGAGGGCTCACGGTGCCGACGTGCCTCAGCCGCAGCCCTACGCGGGTTTCGAAGAGCTGCCCGAGAAGATGGCCGCGGACGGCACGACGATCGTGGTGGGCGACCCGGCCGCGGCGACGACGGTCCGGCTGTACGAGGACCCGCGCTGCCCGGTGGTGGACGAATTCGAGAAGACCGGCGCCCTGGCGTTGCGCGAGACGATGCTGCGCCGCGAGGCCAAGACCGAGTACACCCTCGCGTCGTTCAGAGACGAGCGCCTGGGCGGCGACGGGTCGAAGAGGGCGGTCAACGCCCTGCGCGCAGCGCTGGACGAAGGCAAGTTCACCGAGTACCACGCCGTGCTGTTCGCGCACATGGCGAGGAGCGAGCAGGAGGGCGGCTACACCACGGGCTCCCTGCTGGAACTGGCCAACCAGGTCGCGGGGTTGCGGGGTGAGTCCTTCGACTCTGCCGTGACGACGATGAAGTACCGCACCTTCGTCACCGCCTCGGAGAAGGCCTACGAGGCTGCCGACGGCGACGACCCGGGCGGACCGGGCACTCCCACCGCCGTCATCAACGGCCGGCAGGTCACGGATGATGCGTACAGCCGGCTGTTCGACCAGGAATGGTTCGACCAGCTCCTCACCTCGGCCGGCGGCCGGCCGCGGACCAGGTAGCCCGCCGGGGCCCGTTACCTGGTGGCACAGTGACCGCCACCAGAGCCCGCACGTCGTCACCGTCCGCGAAACCCCGTAGCGGTTCCGCTCCGGCGCTCCCTACGTTCGGCGGCATGACGGCTGACGACTGCTTCGCGCATCCACGGCTTGCCGCGATCTACGACCCGCTCGACCCCGACCGTGGCGATCTCGACGCGTATGTCCGGATCGCGGAGGAGTGCGGGGCGCGCCGGGTGCTGGACATCGGCTGCGGCACCGGGGTGTTCGCACTCCTGCTGGCCGACCGCGGGGCCGAGGTGGTCGGCGTCGATCCGGCCCTGGCGTCCCTCGATGTCGCCCGGGCCAAACCGGGCGGTGAGCGGGTGCGCTGGATCCACGGCGACGCGAGGGATCTCCCGCCGCTGCGGGTCGACCTGGCGACGATGACGGCGAACGTCGCCCAGGAGATCACCGATCCGGAGGCATGGCGGAAGACGCTGCGGGGAGCCCATGGCGCGTTGCGGCCCGGTGGGTTCCTGGTGTTCGAGACGCGCGATCCGGCCCGGCGCGCCTGGGAGGAGTGGACCCGGGAGAGCTCCTACCGGGTGACGGAGATCCCCGGGGCCGGCTCCGTCGCGAGCTGGGTCCGGCTGCTCGATGTGAGCCTGCCACTGGTGACCTTCCGCTGGACCTATGTCTTCGCCGCGGACGGGCAGGTGCTGACGTCGGACTCGACGCTGCGCTTCCGGGAGCGCGAAGAGGTGGAGGGGGACCTGGTCGCGTGCGGATATGTGCTGGAAGAGGTGCGTGACGCACCCGACCGACCGGGGAGGGAGTTCGTGTTCGTGGCGCGGCGCCCGTGATGCCCCGATGCACGGAAGAGGCCCGCCGCCTCGTGGCACGGGGCATGGCGCCAGGTGGTGCCACATGGCGCCACTCGGCCTTTACCGGCGTATTCGCGAGGGCTTGGCAGCCTCTGGCGCCATGACAGCTCAGGGTAGTTGCGCTGCGTTCTCGCAGGTCAGGTGGGTCGAGTTCGGCCGCGAGCCATGCATGGCGCCACTGGGGGTTGCGCTTGGCACCACAATAGTGCCACTATGACGTCATGGACCTGACGCCCTATGTCGACACTCTCCGCCGTGAACTCGCGGTGGCCGCCGAGGCCGGCGGGCAGGACGCCCGCGAACTAGCCGAGCGGCTGATCGCCCCTCTGGAGTCCGCGACCCGGCTGACCATGCTCAATGTGCTCTCCGCCGCGATGGACGAGATCACCCGCGACCTGGCGCCCGGCTCGGTCGATGTGCGGCTGCGCGGGCTCGACCCCGACTTCGTGGTGACACCGCCGCCTTCCGGTGGCGGCCCGGTGGAGCCGGCCGCCGCGCAGGCCGAGGCGTTCAGGGCGCCGGCGCCCGCCGACGGCGACGAGGGGGGCACCGCTCGCGTCAATCTGCGGCTGCCGGCCCCGCTGAAGGCCCGTGCCGAGGAGGCCGCGGCGCGCGAAGGCCTGTCGGTCAACGCCTGGCTGGTGCGCGCCGTGTCGGCCGCGGTCGACGGCGGCGCCCGGCCGCGCGAGACGGAGCGATCCCGGACCGTCGGACAGGGCTACACCGGCTGGGTGCGCTGAAGCCCGCACCCCCGCCCTTACCACTTCCTCACCCACACCACGTCCCACCAGCGGGGACGCCCCCAAGACCCAGGAGGACGGAACAGCCATGCCTTCTTTTGACACGCCCCAAGCGATCTCCGTCACCGCACAGGTGGACGCCGGCTCGGTCACCTTCTCCGCCGGTGACCGCCTCGACACCCTCGTCGACGTGCGGCCGCGCGATCCCCAGCGGGACCGGGACGTGAAGGCGGCCGAGCAGACCGAGGTCACCTACGCGAGCGGCGTACTGACCATCAGGGCGCCCAAGGCACCCAGGCTCGGCCGCACCGGCACCGTGGACGTGGTGGTCGAACTGCCCACGGGCTCGCACACCGAGACCACCGGAGCCTGGACCCAGGTCGTCGGCGAGGGCCGGCTCGGCGAGGTCCGGGTGAAGACCTCGACCGGTGACGTACGGCTCGACACCACCGGGCCGCTGAACCTCAGGGCGTCGCACGGCTCCATCACCGTCGACCGCGTCGAGGGCGCGGCCGAGATCACCACCAGCTCCGGCAGCCTGCGCGTCGGGCACCTGGACGGCCCCGCCGTCCTGAAGAACTCGCACGGCACCACGACCGTCGGCACCGCGAACGGCGAACTGCAGGTGCGCGGCGCCAACGGCGACATCGACATCCGTCACGCCGAGGACTCGGTCACCGCCGTCACCGCCCATGGAACCGTGCGGGTCGGCGAGGTCGCCCGCGGAACCGTGCGGTTGGAGACCTCCTTCGGCGCCATCGAGGTCGGCATCCGGAAGGGCACCGCCGCCTGGCTCGACGTCAACTCCACCTCCGGGCAGGTGCGCAATTCGCTCAGCGCCTCCGATGCCCCGGACCCGGAGGAGGCCGAGGACACGGTCAAGGTCCACGCCCGCACCAAGTTCGGCAACATCGACGTCCTCCGCGCCCGGAGCTGAGCCCCACCCCGCTCCCAGGCCCTCCGGTCACCTCACCCGTCATCCCACACCCCGCACTCTTGGAACGAGAGGGCTCCATGCGTTCACCTGTCATGCCCACGTCCATTCCAGACGGCCGTCCGCAGCCGTCCGCGGCCGTCTCCGCCGTCGGTCTGCGCAAGTCCTACGGCGACAAGACCGTGCTCGACGGCATCGACCTGCACATCCCGGCCGGGTCCGTGTTCGCGCTGCTCGGTCCGAACGGCGCCGGCAAGACCACCACCGTGCACATCCTGTCCACGCTGATCGCCGCCGACGGCGGTCAGGCCCAGGTGGCCGGCCACGACCTCGCCGGTTCACCGGAGGGGATCCGTGCCGCGATCGGAGTCACCGGGCAGTTCTCCGCCGTCGACGGCCTGATCACCGGCGAGGAGAACATGCTCCTGATGGCGGATCTGCACCATCTGCCCAAGGCGGAGGGGCGACGGGTCACCGCCGAACTGCTGGAGCGCTTCGACCTGGTGGAGGCCGCGAAAAAGCCGGCACAGAGCTACTCGGGCGGTATGAGGCGCCGCCTCGACATCGCCATGACGCTGGTCGGCGAGCCGCGGATCATCTTCCTCGACGAACCCACCACCGGCCTCGACCCTCGCAGCCGCCACACCATGTGGCAGATCATCCGGGAGCTGGTCTCCGACGGGGTGACCGTCTTCCTCACCACCCAGTACCTGGAAGAGGCCGACCAGCTCGCCGACCGCATCGCCGTGCTCCACGGCGGCAGGATCGCCGCCCAGGGCACCGCCGACGAGCTCAAGCGGCTCATCCCGGGCGGGCACATCCGGCTCCGATTCGCCGACCCCTCCGCGTACCGGTCGGCGGCCGGCGCACTGCGCGAGGCGACCCGGGACGACGAGGCACTGGCGCTGCGGATCCCCGGCGACGGCAGCCAGCGCGAACTGCGCTCCGTCCTCGACTGGCTGGACTCGGCCGGAATCGAGGCCGACGAGCTCACCGTGCACACCCCGGACCTCGACGATGTGTTCTTCGCCCTGACCGGCACCGACCAGCCCCATCAGCCGAACGACCAGCCCGAGGAGGCTGTCCGATGAGCTCTCTGGCCCTCGCCGTACGCGACTCCTCCACGATGCTGCGCCGCAACCTGCTGCACGCCCGGAGATACCCCTCCCTCACCCTGAACCTGCTGCTCACCCCGGTCGTCCTGCTGCTGCTCTTCGTCTACGTCTTCGGGGACGTGATGAGCGCGGGCATCGCGGGCGGCGGCGCCGACCGCTCGGTGTACCTCGCCTACCTCGTACCGGGCATCGTGATGATGACCATCGGCGGCACCGTGGTCGGGACCGCGGTGTCCGTCTCCAACGACATGACCGAGGGCATCATGGCCCGCTTCCGCACCATGGCGATCCACCGCGGCGCGGTCCTCGTCGGGCATGTCATCGGCAGCGTGGTGCAGTCGGTCATGAGTGTGGTCCTGGTGGGTGCGGTCGCCGTGGCCATCGGCTTCCGGTCCACGGACGCCACGGCCCTGGAGTGGCTGGCGGCGTTCGGGCTGCTGGCGCTGGTCGCCCTGGCGCTCACCTGGATCGCGGTCGGGATGGGCATGGTCAGCCCGAACGCCGAGGCGGCCAGCAACAACGCGCTGCCGCTGATCGTCCTGCCACTGATCTCCAGCGCCTTCGTCCCGATCGACGCGATGCCGGGCTGGTTCCAGCCGATCGCCCAGTACCAGCCCTTCACCCCGGCCATCGAGACCCTGCGCGGCCTGCTGCTCGGCAGCGAGATCGGCCACAACGGCTGGCTGGCGGCCGCCTGGTGCCTGGCGCTCACCGTACTCGGCTACCTCTGGTCGAAGGCGGTCTTCAACCGCGACCCGAAGTAGCCCGGTCTCTTCTCAACCACCGCCGGGGAATCGCCAGGGGCGCCAGGGCGGCGAGGGCCGCCGTACCGGACGCCAGGAGCAGAGCGCCGGGCAGGGACCGGGCGGCCACCGGGCCGGCGGCCACCGCGCCCAGGGCGAAGCCGGTGATCTTCAGGCTGGCGCCGGTGGTGAAGATCTGACCGCGCAGGTGCTCCGGCGCCTCCCGGTGGCGGACCGCGAAGAGTGCGGCCAGCTGGGGGCCCTCGCCGCAGCCGAGCAGGAGGGCCGCCGCGAGGAGCAGCGGCGGCCGGCCGGACGCGGCCAGGGCGAGTGCGGCGGCCTGGACGAGGGCCCCGGCCCGGATGACCGTGTCGGGGGTTACGGAGCGGGGGAACCGCGCGAGTACGGCGGTGGCCGCCAGCGCGGCGGCCGCCGCGACGGAGAGCAGCATGGCGCCGTGGGCGGGCCCGCCCAGGGCGTGCGCGCCCAGCAGGGGAAGGCAGGCCGTCAGCATGCCCTGCGCCGCACAGCAGACGACCGAGCCGAGGGTCGCCCGGGCCAGCGTCCGGCTGGCGGCGACGACCCGCGCCCCGGCCGCGAGGTCGCCGAGCACCGAGGCGAACCCGGCCCTCCGCGCCCCACCGGGGCGGGTCGGCAGTCGCCATGCGGCGGGCAGCGCCAGGGCCACCAGCGCCGCGGAGACCACCACGGCCGCCGGCGCACCCAGCCCCGCGGCCGCGACCCCGGCGAGCGCCGGGCCGGCCAGGCTCGCCGCGCCGAACGTCATGGCGTCAAGGGCGTTCGCCCGCGGCAGGCGGTCGCCCGGCACCACCCGGGGGAGCTGGGCGGTCCATCCCCCTGACAGGGCCGGTCCCAGCAGCCCCGCCGCCACCGCGGTCAGCAGGGTGACGGCGAACGGCAGACGGCCGAGCCCCACCAGGACCGCGACCAGCCCGACCGCGTACAGGAGGAGGGCGCCGGCCAGCAGCCGGCCCGGCCGCCGCGCCCGGTCGAGGAGCGCCCCGAGTAACGGGCCCCCCACGGCGGCGGACACGGTGACGCCCGCGAGCAGCGAGGACGCGTCGACGGGCGACCCGGCCAGGGCGAAGGCCGCCAGCATCAACGCGGGCCCGGACATCTCGTCCCCGATCCGGGCGGCCAGCGCTCCGGCGAGATAGCAGGTAAGGGAGTAACGCCTCATCACTGGCGAGACGTTACGGAGGTAACTCAAAACTCAGCAATATGCGTTACATTGCGACGATGGCCTCCCTCCCTTCAGAAGCCTCAGCCTCCTCCGGGGCCCGCTCCGACGTCTCCTCAGCAGCCCTGTCCGGAGCGGCCTCCGGAGCGGCCTCCTCGGCCCGCGGCCGGTCCGCCGCGTACGGCAGGTCCGCCGAAGGCACCGGCGGCGACTGGGCCACGCGGCACTCGGTGCCGGCCATGGCCCGGCGAACCGCCGCGCTGATCAACGCACTGGCCGACGACCGTCCCGATCCGGCCGCCGTCGCCGAAGTGCTCCGCGTGTACGGGGAGGCGGAACCGGTCGAGCTCACCACCGCCGAGGTCGCCGGGATGCGCGCGGCGGCCGAGCTGCTGCGGCCGGTCTTCGCCGCCGAAAACGCCGACACCGCCGCGGCGGTCCTCAACCGCCTCCTCCTGGAGCACACCGGACCGCTCCGACTGACCTCGCACGGGGGCGGTAGCCCGTGGCACCCCCATCTCGACGGGGACGACAACGCGCCCTGGGACGCCTGGCTCCTCGCCTCGTCCTGTATGGCACTGACCGTGCTGCTCTGGGACCGGCAGCGACCGCCCGGCCGGATCTGCGCCTCGACCGCCTGCCGGAACGTCTTCGTCAGCCTGGGCAGCGGCCCGGAACGCCGCTACTGCTCCCGCCGGTGCGCGACCCGCGAAAGGGTCGCGGCCCACCGCCGCCTCCGCTCCACCGAGCGGTCGGCGGACCCGGACAGCCGGCCCGACCGACCGGGCGCGGACCGGACCGCCGCCCGGTCCGATCAGCCGGCGTCCTCCTGATGGGGGTCCTCGCGGCGAGGGTCCTCCTGACGGGGGTCGGGCACCCTCCCCCCTGCCCCGGAACGCTGCTGCGCCTCCTTGTCCACCTTGGTGCGCAGCGCGCGCTGCATCCGCTGCACCCGGGCCATCACCGCCTCACCGTGCCGCCGGTGCCCGTGCATCCGCGGGTCCTCCGCCACGTCGTACCGCCGCACATAGGCACCGAGGAAGGCCTGCAGGGTGGCGACGGCCGGGATGGCGATCAGGGCGCCCACCGCGCCGAGCAGCGCGGTGCCCGCGATGACCGAGCCGAAGGCCACCGCCGGGTGGATGTCCACCGTCCGGGCGGTGAGCTTGGGCTGGAGCACGTAGTTCTCGAACTGCTGGTAGACCACGACGAAGCCCAGCACCCACACCGCGTACCAGGGGTTCTCGGTGAACGCGATCAGCATGGGCAGCGCACCGGCCAGATAGGTGCCGATGGTCGGCAGGAACTGCGAGACCAGACCGACCCAGACGGCGAGCGCCGGGGCGTACGGAACGCCGAGCAGCTCCAGCAGGACGTAGTGCGCGGCGCCGGAGATGAGTGCCATCAGTCCGCGGGAGTAGATGTAGCCGCCGGTCTTGTCGACGGCGATCTCCCAGGCCCGCAGCACCTCGGCCTGCCGGGCGGGCGGCAGCACCGAGCAGAGGGCCCGGCGCAGCCGAGGCCCGTCGGCGGCGAAGTAGAACGAGAACAGCACGATCGTCAGCAGCCGGAACAGCCCGCCGAGCACGGTCGCCGACACGTCCAGCACCCCGGAGGCGCTGTTCTGCACATATCGCTGCAGCCAGTCGGAGCGCAGCAGGCTGTCCTGGACCTCCACCCGGGACAGCTCGGTGTCGAAGGTGTGGTTGATCCACTTGATCAGCGAGTCGAGGTAGCGGGGGAAGTCCTCGACGATCTCGATGATCTGGCCCGCGAGCATCGAGCCGAGCAGGACGGTGAAGCCGATGCCGCAGGCCAGGACCGTGAAGAAGACCAGGAAGGTGGCGAGTCCGCGCCGCATCCCCCGGGCCGCCATCCGCCCGACCGCCGGTTCGATGGCCAGGGCCAGGAAGAAGGCGATCAGTATGTTGACCAGCAGGCCGATGAGCTGGTGGAACGCCCAGCTGCCCAGCTGGAAGCAGGCGTAGAGGGCGAGCGCCAGCAGCATGGCCTTGGGCAGCCAGCGCGGCATGCCGGCGGCCCGGCCGCCCGGTCCGCCGGCCGGCGCCGGTGGTCCGCCGGGCCCGCCCCCGGCGGGCGCCGCGGCGGGCCCGGGCGGTGTCGTGCTGCCGTCGGTGACCGGCGGGGCCGGGGTCCGTGCCGCCGGATCGGCGGTGGTCGTCTCGTTGTCGTCAGTCGGGGCCACGCGGCAAGTTTCGCGTACGCGGCTGACAGCCCGTCGCCCGGCCACCGCACCCGGAGGAACGGAAGCCTCCGTTCCCCCAGCCCATCCCCCGGTCCTCAACCCTCCGGCCCTCCGGTCCCCCGGCCTCAGCGCTTCTCGGGCGGGATCCCCACCGCTGTACAGACCGCCCGCCACACGTCCCGGGTCTCCCAGCCGGCGTCCAGCGCCTGCCGCACCGTCCGCCCGCCCAGTTCGGACATGACATGGTCACGGGCGAAGGAATCGGCGTAGGCCTCACCGAAGTGGTCGGCCATCCGCTCCCAGAAAATCGTCAACCGCATGCCCTCAGTATCCCGCTCCCGGGGGGCCGCGGACGGCCCCGGCGACCCGGCGTGCGCCCCGGCGGCCCGTACAGCGTGAAGCGCTCAGCCGCCCAGGGCGCGTACCACCGCCGTGACGGCGACGGCGGCGCCGACCACCACCAGGAAGGGGGCACGCAGCACCAGGGCGAGCGCGGCCGCCGCCACCCCGGCCACCCGGGCGTCCACCGTGAGGGTGCTGCCCACCGCGAAGGTCTGCTGGGCGGTGAGCGCGGCCAGCAGGGCGACCGGCAGCAGGGCCGCGAGCCGCTGCACCAGCGGGCGCTCCAGGGTGTCGGCAGGCACCAGCAGCCCGGCGAGTTTGACCAGGTAGCAGCCTGCCGCGGTCAGACCGATGGCGATCCATACGTTCATCGCACGTCTCTCTTCGCCGGAGTGCCGGAAGTGTCGTCACCGCGCCGGATCCGGCGGCCCTGGAACCACAGCACCAGGGGCGCGGCCAGCGCCGCCACCAGCACCGGCACACCGGCCGGCAGCACGGGCAGGAATGCGAGGCCGAGCACCACGGCGAGGCCGGCGGTGGCCCGTTCGGTGGCGGTACGGAGCATGGGGGCGAGCAGCGCGAGGAAGACCGCGGGACCGGCGGCGTCCAGGCCCCAGGCGGCGGTGTCGCCGATGGCCTCCGCGCCCAGCACGCCGAGCAGGGTGGTGAGGTTCCACAGCACATAGAGGGTGAGCCCGGTGGCGGTGAAGCCGATCCGGCTGGACCGCCGGTCGGGCTGGGCCAGCGCCACCGCGGTGGTCTCGTCGATCACCCAGTGCGCGGCGAACGGGCGCAGCCAGCGGGGCACCGCCAGCAGCTGGGACAGCCGCAGTCCATAGAAGGCGTTCCGGGTGCCGAGGAAGAAGGCCCCGGCGGCGGCGGTGAACGGGTTGCCGCCCGCCGCCAGCGCCCCGACCAGCGCGAACTGCGAGGCCCCGGTGAACACCAGCAGGCTGAGCGCGCAGGTCTGGAGGAGGGTGAGCCCGGCACCGGCCGAGGTGACGCCGAAGGCGAAGCCGGAGAGTCCGACGGCCACGCCGACGCCGAGGGCGTCGCGGACCACCGCGCGGTCGGGTCTGGCCCCGGAGGCCACCGGCGAGCCGCCCACCGGACCGCTGCCCTGGTCCGGGGGCCCTTCCGGATCCCGGTCCGGCACCGGACCCCGGTCCCGGTCCTCGGGCGCTGTCATCGCTGTCTGTTCTGGCACATCGGAGACGTTAGGCCGGACGGGTGACAGCGGTCTTGTACGAAATTGCGCGCTCGCGCTGGTAGGCGCCGGGCGGGACGCCGACGATCCGGGTGAAGTGGCGGTTGAGGTGGGGCTGGTCGGTGAAGCCGACCTCGGCCGCGGCCGCCGCCGGCGGAGTCCCGGCCTCCAGCAGCCGGCGGGCGGCGCGGATCCGGGCGTCGGTCAGCCAGGTGTGCGGAGGCATCCCGTACGCGGCCTTGAAGGCACGCAGCAGCGCGAAGGTGCCGGTGCCCAGCTCGCGGGCCAGCTCCTCCAGGGACGGCGGCTCGGCCATCCGCCGCAGCAGCAGCTCCCGGGCGCGGGCGGCCGTTCCCGCACCGGCGGCCTTGGGGGTACGGGCGGGCAGTGACCGGCCGTGGCGGCGCAGCAGCCGGGCGAGGACGACCCGCAGCAGGCTGTCGGCCGCGAGCGCGTTGCCCTCCTCGGCGGCCCGGTGCACGGCGCGGATGAGCAGCGCGGTGTCCTCGTCCAGGACCATGGTCTCCGCGAAGCCGGGGGTGCCGCGCAGGGTGGTCTCCTCGGCCGCGATGGCGGTGACCAGGGCGGAGGACGGGTAGAGCGTGGCGTAGGACCAGCCCTCGGGGTCCCCGGCGTGCGCCGAGTGCGGGACCTCGGGGTTGACCATCACGACGGTGCCGGGGTGGGCATGGAGGGTGCCGTGCGGCATGACCACGTCCTCGACGCCCCGGCGGACCGCGCCCAGCACGAACCCCTCATGGGTGTGGCGGACGAAGGAGTGGCGGACGTAGCGGGCGCGGAGCAGGTCGAGTCCGGGCACCGCGGGGTACTGCCAGTGCCTGGCCCATTCACCGTCCCGAGCGTCTGCCGCGGGTCCCGTGCCTCCCATGACTCCATTGTGCGCACCGCACACGTGGCCGGACCCGGGCGTCCATGGTGTGGACGGAGGCGTTCCGCCGGGCGCCGGACCGCCGGAGGCCGGGTATCAGGGTCGATGTCAGTGCCGGGGTGCACGATGGTGGACATGGCACAGAGCGCGCTCGATTCCTTCTCCCCCGCCACCCGCGGCTGGTTCACGGGGGCGTTCAGCGCGCCCACCGCGGCCCAGGAGGGGGCGTGGCGGGCGATCGGCGAGGGTGCGGACGTCCTGGTGGTGGCGCCGACGGGTTCGGGCAAGACGCTGGCGGCCTTTCTGGCCTCGCTGGACCGGCTGGCGTCCACTCCCGTGCCGGCCGATCCCAAGAAGCGCTGCCGGGTGCTGTACGTGTCCCCGCTGAAGGCGCTGGCGGTGGATGTGGAGCGCAATCTGCGCTCCCCGCTGACGGGTATCCGCCAGGAGTCGGTACGGCGGGGGCTGCCGGAGCCGGAGGTGCGGGTCGGCATCCGTTCGGGTGACACCCCGGCGGCGGAGCGGCGGTCGCTGGCGACCAGGCCGCCGGACATCCTGATCACCACCCCCGAGTCGCTGTTCCTGATGCTGACCTCCGCCACCCGGGACGCGCTGGCCGGGGTGGAGACGGTGATCCTGGACGAGGTGCACGCGGTCGCGGGGACGAAGCGGGGTGCCCATCTGGCGCTCTCGCTGGAGCGGCTGGACGGGCTGCTGCCACGCCCGGCCCGCCGGATCGGTCTGTCGGCCACCGTCCGCCCGGTGGACGAGGTGGCGCGGTACCTCTCGCCCCAGCGGCGGGTGGAGATCGTGCAGCCCGCCTCCGGCAAGGAGTTCGACCTGTCGGTGGTGGTGCCGGTGGAGGACATGGGCGAGCTGGGCGGCTCCCCGGCCGCGGACGCGGGCGGCGGGCAGCAGGACCGGCCCTCGATCTGGCCGCAGGTGGAGGAGCGGATCGCGGATCTGGTGCAGGCGCACCGCTCGACCATCGTGTTCGCCAACTCGCGGCGGCTGGCCGAGCGGCTGTGCAACCGGCTGAACGAGATCGCCTACGAGCGCGCCACCGGTGAGCCCATGCCGGAGGACCACTCCCCGGCCGAGCTGATGGGCGGTTCGGGCGAGGCGCGGGGGGCGCCGCCGCTGCTGGCCAGGGCGCACCACGGCTCGGTCTCCAAGGAGCAGCGGGCCCTGGTGGAGGAGGACCTGAAGGCCGGGCGTCTTCCGGCGGTGGTGGCGACGTCCAGTCTGGAGCTGGGCATCGACATGGGCGCGGTGGACCTGGTGGTGCAGGTGGAGTCGCCGCCGTCGGTGGCCTCCGGGCTCCAGCGGGTGGGCCGGGCCGGGCACCAGGTGGGCGCGGTCTCCACCGGGGTCGTCTTCCCCAAGTACCGGGGCGACCTGGTGCAGGCGGCGGTGGTGACGGAGCGGATGCGGTCGGGGGCGATCGAGGCGCTGCGGGTCCCGGCGAACCCGCTGGACGTGCTGGCGCAGCAGCTGGTGGCCATGGTGGCGCTGGACAGCTGGGCCTACGACGATCTGCTGGCGCTGGTGCGGCGGGCGGCGCCGTTCGCCTCGCTGCCGGAGTCGGCGTTCAGCGGGGTGCTGGACATGCTGGCCGGGCGCTATCCCTCGGACGCCTTCGCCGAGCTGCGGCCGCGGGTGGTGTGGGACCGGGTCACCGGGACGGTCACCGGCCGCCCCGGGGCGCAGCGGCTGGCCGTGACCTCCGGCGGCACCATCCCGGACCGGGGTCTGTTCGGGGTGTTCCTGGCCGGCTCGGACCCGAAGAAGGGCGGCGGGCGGGTCGGCGAGCTGGACGAGGAGATGGTGTACGAGTCGCGGGTCGGCGACGTGTTCACCCTGGGCACCTCCTCGTGGCGGATCGAGGACATCACCCGCGACCGGGTGCTGGTCTCCCCGGCGCCGGGGGTGCCGGGGCGGCTGCCGTTCTGGAAGGGCGACCAGCTGGGGCGGCCGCTGGAGCTGGGGCGCGCGGTGGGCGCGTTCCTGCGCGAGGTGGGGGCCCTGTCGGCGGAGGACGCCCGGCTGCGGCTGGTGGCGGCCGGGCTGGACGCCTGGGCCGCGGACAACGTGCTGGCCTATCTGGACGAGCAGCGCCAGGCCTGCGGCCATGTGCCGGACGACCGGACGATCCTGGTGGAGCGGTTCCGGGACGAGCTGGGCGACTGGCGGGTGGTGGTGCACTCCCCGTTCGGCGCCCAGGTGCACGCCCCGTGGGCGCTGGCGCTGGGCGCCCGGCTCGCCGAGCGGTACGGGATGGACGCCCAGGTGATGCACGCGGACGACGGGATCGTGCTGCGGCTGCCGGACGCCGATCTGATGGGCCTGGACCTGCTGGACCAGGATCCGGCCGCGCCCGGCACGGAGTACGACGCCGAGAAGGCGCCGGTCGGCGCGGCCGATGTGCTGATGGACGCGGGTGAGGTGGACCAGGTGGTCACCGACCAGGTCGGCGGCTCGGCGCTGTTCGCCTCCCGCTTCCGGGAGTGCGCGGCCCGCGCCCTGCTGCTGCCGCGTCGCCAGCCGGGCCGCCGCACCCCGCTGTGGCAGCAGCGCCAGCGGGCCGCCCAGCTGCTCCAGGTGGCGAGTGAGTTCGGCTCCTTCCCGATCGTGCTGGAGGCGGTCCGCGAATGCCTCCAGGATGTGTTCGACGTGCCGGGGCTGCGGGAGCTGATGGGCGACATCGAGTCCCGCCGGGTCCGCCTGGTGGAGGTCACCACCCCGGAGCCGTCCCCGTTCGCCCGCTCCCTGCTCTTCGGCTATGTGGCGCAGTTCCTCTACGAGGGTGACTCACCGCTCGCCGAGCGCCGGGCCGCCGCGCTGTCGCTGGACTCCCGGCTGCTGGCCGAGCTGCTGGGCCAGGCCGAGCTGCGCGAGCTGCTGGACGCCGAGGTGCTGGCCGAGTTGGAGGCCGAGCTCCAGTGGCGCACCGAGGACCGCCGGGTCAAGGACCTGGAGGGCGTCGCCGACGTGCTGCGGGTGCTGGGCCCGCTGACCGGGGCGGAGCTGGCCGAGCGGGGCGCCGAGCCGGAGTGGGCCGAGCAGCTGGCGGGCGCCCGGCGGGCCATCCGGGTGCGGATCGCGGGCGCCGACCACTGGGCGGCGATCGAGGACGCGGGCCGGCTGCGCGACGCCCTGGGCACGGCGCTGCCGGTCGGCGTACCGGAGGCGTTCACCGAGCCGGTCAAGGACCCGCTGGGTGATCTGCTCGCCCGCTACGCCCGCACCCACGGCCCCTTCACCTCCGCCGACGCGGCCGCCCGGTTCGGGCTGGGCGGCGCGGTCACCGACGGGGCGCTGCACCGGCTGGCGGCGGCCGGGCGGGTGGTGCAGGGCGAGTTCCACCCCGCCGGCATCGGCCAGGAGTGGTGCGACGCGGCGGTGCTGCGCCGGCTGCGGCGGCGCTCGCTGGCGGCGCTGCGCCAGGAGCTGGAGCCGGTGCCGCCGGCCGCCCTGGGCAGCTTCCTGCCGCAGTGGCAGCACGTGGGCGAGCGCGGTCTGCGCGGGCTGGACGGGCTGGCCCGGGCGATCGAACAGCTCCAAGGGGCTCCCGTACCGGCCTCCGCGCTGGAGCGGCTGGTGCTGCCGTCCCGGGTCGCCGGATACGCCCCCGGAATGCTGGACGAGCTGACCGTCGCGGGTGAGGTGGTGTGGGCCGGGGCGGGCGCGCTGCCCGGCAAGGACGGCTGGGTCTCCCTCTACCTGGCCGACGCCGCCCCGCTCCTGCTCCCCCCGCCCCACCCCCTGGAGCTGAGCTCGCTCCACGAGTCCGTCCTCACCACCCTCTCCGGCGGATACGGGCTGTTCTTCCGGCAGATCGCCGAGCAGATCCGCGCCACCACCCACCCCGAGGCCACCGACCCGCAACTGGCCGACGCGGTCTGGGAGCTGGCCTGGTCCGGCCGGCTCACCAACGACACGGTGGCCCCACTGCGGGCCGTCCTCGGCTCCGGGCGCACGGCCGGCTCCACCGCCCACCGGGCCCGCCGCACCGTGCCGCGCGGCCGGTACGGGAGTCTGAGCGCCGCCGCCCGTACGGCGTCCCGCTCCGGGCCGCCCACGGTCAGCGGCCGCTGGTCGCTGCTGCCGCCCGCCGAGGCGGACCCGACCCATCGCGCCCACGCGCTGGCCCGCACCCTGCTGGACCGCCATGGCGTGGTCACCCGGGGCGCGGTCGCCGCCGAGGGCGTGGAGGGCGGCTTCTCCGCCGTCTACCGGGTGCTGTCCGCCTTCGAGGACACCGGTCAGGCGCGGCGCGGCTATGTGGTGGAGGGGCTGGGCGCCGCCCAGTTCGCCATGGACGGCGCGGTGGACCGGCTGCGGGCCGCGTCCACCGCCCGTGAGCGGGCCGAGGGCTCCGCCGCCCCCCGCGCGCTGGTGCTGGCCGCCGCCGACCCGGCCAACGCCTATGGCGCCGCCCTGCCCTGGCCCGAGCCGCCGACCGGCGCCGGCCACAAACCGGGCCGCAAGGCCGGCTCCCTGGTGGTGCTGGTCGACGGAGAGCTGACGCTCTACATGGAGCGCGGCGGCAAGACCGTGCTCAGCTGGGCCACCGAACCGGACGACCCCGCCCTCCACGCCGCCGCCACCGCCCTCGCCCAGGCGGCCGGCGCCGGTTCCCTCGGCACGGTCACCGTCGAACGGATCAACGGCACCGCCGCCCTCACCTCCCCCCTCTCCGCCGCCCTGGAGCACGCCGGCTTCCACGCCACCCCCAGAGGCCTCCGACTACGAGGCTGAGGCGACGGCCCAGCGGTCGGCCCGTGGGGGCGCCCTACCCGTACGTGGCACCCCGCAGCCCGGCCGACGCCGCGGACGCGGCGCCCGCGGCGTCGGGCTACGCGCGGCCGCTGTCCACCCGTACCCCGGCACGGCCCCTGGGCACGTAACCCGCGCCGGACGGCCGAGGCGGCACGCGGCGAAGGCCGGTCCACACGGCCGCCGCCCCCGAGCGAGGGCTGCCCCAGCGCGGGTGCCCCGGACGCGTACCCGCCGGCCCTGCCCCGGCTATGGGAGGCGCCGTGCCCCTACGGGGTGGTGTACGAGCCGGACGGCTCCCCCAACGCGGCGGCTACGACGAGCCGGCCGGCTCCCGAACGCGTCACGCGCTGCAACGACCCGGCCCAGCGGCCCTGGCCGCAGGCCCCGCGTACAGGACCGGTGCCTTGCGCGGGCACCGCGGCCCAGACCCACACCTTGTACGGGGCCCCGCACACCGGCGAACCCCCGCCCCGCACGAAGGCCCCACATCCCGAACCCACGCCCCGCGTCCCGAACCCCCGCCCCGCACGGGCCCCGCACACCGGCGAACCCGCGCCCCGCACGAAGGCCCCGCATCCCAGACCCACGCCCCGCACGAAGGCCGCGCGCCCCGAACCCACGGCCTGCACGGACCCCGCGTCCCCGAACCCCCGCCCCGCACGGGCCCCGCACACCGAACCCCCGGCCCGCACGGACCCCGCACACCGGCGAACCCACGCCCCGCACGGAGGCCCCACATCCCGAACCCACGCCCCGCGTCCCGAACCCCCGCCCCGCACGGGCCCCGCACACCGGCGAACCCGCGCCCCGCACGGGCCCCCCCGTCCTCGGACTTCGCGCATCATGGAGCCATGCCCGAAGGAGACACCGTCTGGCTGACCGCCCACCGGATGCACACCGCGCTCGCCGGGCGGGTGCTGACCCGCTTCGACCTGCGCGTGCCCCGCTTCGCCACCGTGGATCTGACCGGGCGGACGCTGCTGGATGTCACTCCGCGCGGGAAGCATCTGCTGGCCCGGGTCGAGGGCGGGCTGACGCTCCACTCCCATCTGCGGATGGAGGGTTCCTGGCGGGTGTTCGCCCCGGGGCAGCGCTGGAACGGCGGGCCGGACCACCAGATCCGCGCCGTCCTGGGCGCGGCCGACGCCACCGCGGTCGGTTACCGCCTGCCCGTGCTGGAGCTGCTGCGTACCGCCGAGGAGGCGAGCGTGGTGGGGCATCTGGGGCCGGATCTGCTGGGCCCGGACTGGGAGCCGGCCGAGGCGGTGCGCCGGCTGTGCGCCGATCCCGCCCGTCCGCTCGGCGAGGCCCTGCTCGACCAGCGGAATCTGGCGGGCATCGGCAATGTCTACAAGTGCGAGCTGGCCTTCCTGGCCCGGGCCACCCCCTGGCTGCCAGTCGGCAAGCTGCCCGACGGTGTGCCGGAGCGCCTGGTCGCCACCGCGCACCGGCTGCTGGAGGCCAACAAGGGGCGTTCGGAGCGGAAGACCGTGATGCCCGGCGGGCATGTGGACCGCCCCGACCGGAGGGTGTACGTCTACGGGCGGCGCGGCAAGGCCTGCTTCCGCTGCGGCACCCCGATCCGGCATCGGGAGGAGGACGACCGGGAGCGGGTCTCCTACTGGTGCCCGGGCTGCCAGCTGGGCCCTGGGCCGGGTCCCGTACCGCGGCGCTGACTGAGCAGGGTCCGCCCCTGCGGCCGGGGGCCGGGGCGCAGGCCTCGGCGGCGCTGCCACTCCCGTACGGAGGCGAGGCGGGGGCGTCGCGGCCGGGCCGCGGCCACATGGACCGGCAGCAGGCTCAGGCCCCAGCCGCCCGCCGCCACGGCCGCCTCGACCGCCCCGCTCTGCCCGGGCTCCAGCACCAGCCGGAGTACGGCCCACCACCACAGCGCACCGGCGGCCAGCGCCAGTACGAGCAGGGGTATCCGCCGCCTGCGTATCCTCACCGCCCGTATCATCACCGCCTCCGCCTCTGGCCTCTCAGGACGCGACACCCCGCCGGACGAGGCCGCCCAGCCCCAGCCTTCCACCGGGCCGGGGCCGGAACCGGGCCGGAACCGGGCTACCGCCGGGCGGCGGGGCGCACCGGAGCACCGAGGGCGCATCCGACGCGGCCACGCGCCCCTACGGTCGCCGTACCGGAGTCAGGCCCGCTCGGCCTGGAACATCCAGTGATGCTTCTCTAGGTCGGCGGTGAGCGCGATCAGGAGGTCCTGGGTCACCGGGTCCGGCTCATCGGTCGCCGCGACCCGCTCACGCATCCGGGCGATCACCGCGCCGAGGGCGTCCACCAGGATCTGCACGGCGTCGTTGTCCTTGATCCAGCCCTCGGGCACCGTCGCGATGGCGCTGGACTTGGCGACCGCCTCGGCACGTCCGTCCGGGCTCACGCCCAGGGCGGCGGCGCGCTCGGCCACCGTGTCGGAGTGCTGGCGCGCGGTGGTCACGACCTCGTCGAGCTGGAGGTGGATGGAGCGGAAGCGCGGTCCCACCACGTTCCAGTGCACCTGCTTGGCCACCAGCGAGAGGTCCACCACATCCACCAGCGCGCCCTGCAGAGCCTCGCCGACCACCTTGAGGTCGGCCTCGGGCAGGGAGCTCTTGACGACAGTCATTGGAATCCTCCACATTCTGACGTGCGGTCCGTCCCGGGGGTCACCGGGAATCCCTGGCCGCACGCATGTCCACCATGGCACATAGGACCTAAAACGGGCATTCGGAATAAGCGAAAGCCCCGGTCGGCACTCGGGTACCCGACCGGGGCTCAGCCCAAAACACTCACCGGCAGCGAGCCGGCGGCACGCTACGCGGCGACGACGTCCACCGCTTCCGCCGGCGCCTTGATGGTCACCCGCTCCGTCGGCACACCGGTCACCGACGTCACGGACACGGGGTTCAGCATGGGGCGTACCGGAGCCGGGACCGGCTCGGTGGCCCGCGCCGACTCGGCCAGCTCGGCGAGCGAGAGCTCGTCGCTCACCTCGCGCATGAGCTCGGACATCCGTACGTCAAGCGCGTCGCAGATCGCGGAGAGCAGCTCGGAGGAAGCCTCCTTCTGCCCCCGCTCCACCTCGGAGAGATAGCCGAGCGAGACCCGGGCGGACGAGGAGACTTCGCGCAGAGTACGGCCCTGGCGCTGGCGCTGCCGACGCAGCACGTCACCCAGCAGGCGACGGAGCAGAATCATCGGTGGCTCCCTCCTCGGACCGTGTAGCCGCATCCTTCTCGCCCCACCGTACCGCCTCGCGACGCGGCCGTGCGGGGAGCGATGACGTGTTCACTCAGGGCTGCAAACATCAGTTCCCCCCGTTCTGTTCCGTATCATGTGCCCGCCCGCGCGTTCGCCGTGAGTTCCTCCGCGAGCAGCTCCAGCACGCTCCGTACACTCTCTTTACGAATTTCCGCCCGGTGGCCGTTCAACCGCAGGGCGAGGACTTTACCGCCGGAGCACCGGCTTCCGCTCGGCCCGTGGACCGCGATGTACACCGTCCCCACCGGCTGCCCGTCCTGCGGATCCGGCCCGGCGACCCCGGTGGTGGCGAGCCCCCAGTCGGCCCGCAGCCGGTCCCGTACACCTGCCGCCATCTGCGCGGCGACCTCCGGGTCGACCGCTCCCCGCTCGGCGAGCAGCACCGGGTCCACCCCGAGCAGCTGCTGCTTGAGCGCGGTGGCGTAGGCGGTGACGGAGCCCCGGAAGGATCGTGAGGCGCCGGGTACGGCGGTGAGTTCGGCGGCGACCAGCCCACCGGTCAGCGACTCCGCGACGGCCACAGTCTGGTCACCTTGCGTGAGCAGGCTCAGGGCCCGGGCGGCGGCACTCACCGCCCCGGCTCCACCTCGGCGTGGCCGGCGAACCTGTCCGGATCATGGACATCCTCCGGGCCGCCCCGGCCCTCAACCGCCCCCGAATCCGCGTCCACGGGGGCGGTGGCCGATGCGACCGTCTCCGCCGCCACCGCGCGGGCGTCCGTACCCGCGTCCGCCGGAGCCGGTCCCATCGCGGCCGCGCGGGCGAGCGCCGCCGCCTCGGCCGCCATCCGCGCCGCCTGGTCGGCCCGCTCGGCGGCGAGCCCCTTGCGGCGCAGGACCACGGCCTGGCGCACGTAGTCCAGCCCGGTCACCACCGTCAGCACCACGGCCACCGCCATCACCCAGAACCGCAGGGTGGCCAGCGGCCCGGTGAGCGCCAGCACGTACATCCCGACCGCGGTGCCCTGCGCCAGGGTCTTCATCTTTCCGCCGCGGCTGGCCGGGATGACCCCGTGCCGGATCACCCAGAACCGCATCAGGGTGATGCCCAGCTCACGCAGCAGGATGATCCCGGTCACCCACCACGGCAGATCGCCGAGGGCGGACAGGCAGATCAGCCCGGCGGCCATGATCGCCTTGTCGGCGATCGGGTCGGCGATCTTCCCGAAGTCCGTGACCAGGTTGTACGTACGGGCCAGATGGCCGTCGAAGATGTCGGTGATCATGGCCACGGCGAACGCGGCCCAGGCCCAGGCGCGCCAGGCCGGGTCGTAGCCGCCGTCCTGGAGCAGCAGCAGCACGAAACCCGGTACCAGCACCAGCCGGACCATGGTGAGGATGTTGGCGATGTTCCACAGGCTGGCCTGGTTGACGGCCGCAGCGCCCAGCTTGCCGCCGGGCGCCGGCCTTCCCGTACCGCCCGCGGCGGATGCCGGCACTCCGGTCATCTGCTCGCCTCCTCAAGACACTCGGCCACCAGGTCGACCCCTTCGGTGCCGATGACCTTGGCCGTCACCATACGGCCCGGTACCAGGCCCGCGCGCGCCGCCGACTCGGGGGGGGTGAAGACCACCTGGCCGTCGGTCTCCGGTGCCTGGTGGGCGGCGCGGCCGACCGCTCCGTCACCGTCCTCGTCGGTGTCCACCGACTCGACCATCACTTCCAGGGTCTCTCCCAGCCGCTCCTCCGCACGCTGGGCGGTCAGCTCCTCGGCGAGCCGGGAGAGGTGGGCGAGCCGTTCGTCGACGGTCTCCTGGTCCAGTTTGGCCTCGTAGGTCGCGGCCTCGGTGCCGTCCTCGTCGGAGTAGCCGAAGACCCCGATGGCGTCGAGCCGGGCGGAGGTGAGGAAGCGCTCCAGCTCGGCGAAGTCCTGCTCGCTCTCGCCGGGGAAGCCGACGATGAAGTTGGACCGCACACCGGCCTGGGGCGCCTTGGAGCGGATGGTGTCCAGCAGCTCCAGGAACCGGTCGGTGTCGCCGAAGCGGCGCATGGAGCGCAGCACGGCGGGGGCGGAGTGCTGGAAGGAGAGGTCGAAGTAGGGGGCGACCTTCTCGGTGGAGGTCAGCACGTCGATCAGCCCGGGCCGCATCTCGGCGGGCTGGAGGTAGCTGACCCGCACCCGCTCGATGCCGTCCACCGCGGCCAGCTCGGGCAGCAGGGTCTCCAGCAGGCGGATGTCGCCGAGGTCCTTGCCGTAGGAGGTGTTGTTCTCGGAGACCAGCATGACCTCCTTCACCCCCTGCTCGGCCAGCCAGCGGGTCTCGCCGAGCACATCGCTGGGGCGGCGGGAGACGAAGGAGCCGCGGAAGGAGGGGATGGCGCAGAACGAGCAGCGCCGGTCGCAGCCGGAGGCGAGCTTCACCGAGGCCACCGGGCTGGTGGCGAGCCGCCGCCGCAGCGGGGCGCGCGGCCCGGAGGCGGGCGCGAGGCCGTCGGGCAGGTCGCTCGGGGCGCTGGCCAGGGCGTCGGCGTCGCCGTGGCCGGGCAGCGCGACCCCGCCGGCCGCCTGCTGGCGCTCCACCGGCGACAGCGGCAGCAGCTTGCGCCGGTCGCGGGGGGTGTGCGAGGCGTGGACGCCGCCGCTGAGGATGGTCTGCAACCGGTCGGAGATGTCGGCGTAGTCGTCGAAGCCGAGCACGCCGTCGGCCTCCGGCAGCGCGTCGGACAGCTCCTTGCCGTACCGCTCGGCCATACAGCCGACGGCGACGACGGCCTGGGTGCGGCCGTGGTCCTTGAGGTCGTTGGCTTCGAGCAGGGCGTCGACGGAGTCCTTCTTGGCGGCCTCGACGAAGCCGCAGGTGTTGACGACGGCGACATCCGCGTCGGCGGCTTCCTCGACGAGGTCCCAGCCGTCCGCCGCCAGGCGGCCGGCGAGCTCCTCCGAGTCCACCTCGTTACGGGCGCAGCCAAGGGTGACGAGGGCGACGGTGCGGCGTTCGGGCATGGACTCAAGACTACTTCGTCCCGATGGGCGCCTTGCCGCGCAGGGTCGCCACCCCTGCGGCCGGCCGCCCGCCGGCGCGAACCGCGCACCCCGCCTGAGCGCCCCCGGGCGGCGTCAGCCGGTGGGGCCGGACCCCGCCGGGCCGCGGCATCCGGCCCCGCATCCCGCCCACCCCGTATCCCGCCCACCGCGCACCCCGCCCGAGCGCCCCGGGCGACGGCAGGAGGCCGCCCCGCCCCCGGGAATCAGGCCTCCGGCCCCCGCAGACACACAGGCGCCCGGGAGCCGATCGCTCCCGGGCGCCTGTGGACGTACCGGCCGTGAATGTGCCGGGGCTCACCCGTCCTGGGGGTCGTCGCCCTTCTGGTAACTGATCCGCTTGACCTCGCCGAGGGCGTACCTGTCCTCGACCTTCTTGCCGTTGACGAACAGCTCGATCGCGCCCGCGTTGCCGAGGACCAGGTCGACCTGCTCGGGGTCCTCGACGTCCACGGTCCTGGCGCTCTTCTCGGGGCCCTTCTGGTCCAGCAGGCCGTCGAAGAGCCGCTTGCCGTTGGTGCCGGTGGCGGTGACCCAGCTCTTGCCCTGGACGGCGGTGAGCTTGACCGTCACCCGGTCCTTGGGGACCGCCGCGATGGCGCTCTCGGCCGGGGCGGGCCGGGGGGCGGCCTTGCTCGGCTTGGGCGGGGAAACCGACTCCTGCGCGGGCGAGGCCGGGTCGCCGGCCACATTGCTGCCGCGCGCGTCGGGCTCACCCCCGCTGAACAGGGTGAAGCCCACGAAGCCGATGACCGCGACGATCGCCGCCACCATGGCCGCGGTCCAGTTGGGCCGGCGGCGCTCGGGGCGGATGCGCTCCGCCTCGAACATCGGCGCGGCGGGGGTCGGGGCGGGGCGGCCGCCGTGTTCGGCGTCGTACCGCTCCACCAGGGCGTCGGCGTCCAGGCCGGCCGCACGCGCGAGCGTACGGATGTGGCCTCGGGCGTACACGTCTCCGCCGCACCGGGAGAAGTCGTCCTCCTCGATCGCGTGCACGATGGGGACGCGCACGCGGGTGGAGGCGCTGACCTCCTCGACGGTGAGACCGGAGGCGGTCCGCGCGTGCCGGAGCACGCTGCCGATCGAGGGCCGGTCCTCAGCGGGTTCGGGGTCCGGAGTTGTCGAAGGCTGCTCTTCTTCGGGGGAGTTGCCGATGGACACGAGTGCGCCTTTCGAGCGTGCAACCACCTGCGGGTAGTTCAGTTTATGAGGGGAGCGAAAGGGTGGAGCAACCGGACGGACGCACTTCGTACGCCGTTGGAATGATTGTCCGCCCGGAGGTGACAGAAGCGGGTGACGGAGGGGTCTCGCAGTGGGCTCGGGACGGCATCATCCGCCTCCTTGCCCAACGTGACGTACGCCGAGGGGAAACGGTTGCCCGCGTGCGGGCGGCGAATGCGTGTCCTCAGCCTTCGGACTCCCCCCGGATGACCGCCAGTACGCCGTCCAGCTCGTCCGGCTTGACGAGGACGTCCCGGGCCTTGGACCCTTCGCTCGGCCCGACCACGCCCCGGGACTCCATCAGGTCCATCAGCCGGCCGGCCTTGGCGAAGCCCACCCGCAGCTTGCGCTGGAGCATCGAGGTGGAGCCGAACTGGGTGGAGACGACCAGCTCGGCGGCCTGGCAGAGCAGGTCCAGGTCGTCGCCGATCTCCTCGTCGATCTCCTTCTTCTGCTTGCTGCCTCCGGTGACGTCGTCGCGGAAGACCGGGGCCATCTGGTCCTTGCAGTGCTGGACGACGGCCGCGACCTCCTCCTCGGTGACGAAGGCGCCCTGCATACGGGTGGGCTTGTTGGCGCCCATCGGCAGGAACAGCCCGTCGCCCTTGCCGATGAGCTTCTCGGCGCCGGGCTGGTCGAGGATGACCCGGCTGTCGGCGAGCGAGGAGGTGGCGAAGGCCAGCCGGGACGGCACGTTCGCCTTGATCAGTCCGGTGACCACGTCCACCGAGGGCCGCTGGGTGGCGAGCACCAGGTGGATGCCGGCGGCCCGGGCAAGCTGGGTGATGCGGACGATGGCGTCCTCGACGTCCCGGGGGGCGACCATCATCAGGTCGGCCAGCTCGTCCACGATGACCAGCAGATACGGATAGGGCTGGAGCACCCGCTCGCTGCCCTCGGGGGTCTTCAGCTTGCCGCTGCGGATGGCGGCGTTGAAGTCGTCGATGTGCCGGTAGCCGAAGGCGGCCAGGTCGTCGTAGCGCAGGTCCATCTCGCGCACCACCCACTGGAGGGCCTCGGCGGCCTTCTTGGGGTTGGTGATGATCGGGGTGATCAGATGCGGGATGCCCTCGTACGCGGTGAGCTCCACCCGCTTGGGATCGACCAGCACCAGCCGGACGTCCTCCGGGGTGGCCCGCATCATGATCGAGGTGATCAGGCAGTTGATGCAGGAGGACTTGCCGGAGCCGGTGGCGCCAGCCACCAGCATGTGCGGCATCTTGGCGAGGCTGTGCATCACATACCCGCCCTCGACGTCCTTGCCGAAGGCGACCAGCATCGGGTCGTCCTCCTCGCCGTCGGCGAGCCGCAGCACGTCTCCGAGGTTGACCATCTCGCGGTCGGTGTTGGGGATCTCGATGCCGACGGCGGACTTGCCGGGGATGGGCGAGATGATCCGCACGTCCGGGCTGGCGACGGCGTAGGCGATGTTCTTGGTGAGCGCGGTGATCCGCTCCACCTTGACCGCCGGGCCGAGCTCCACCTCGTAGCGGGTGACCGTCGGGCCGCGGGTGAAGCCGGTGACGTCGGCGTCCACCTTGAACTCGGAGAACACCCGGCGCAGCGAGGCCACTATGGCGTCGTTGGCGGCGCTGCGGGTCTTGCCGGGGCCGCCGCGCTCCAGGAGGTCCAGAGAGGGCAGCGAGTAGGTGATGTCGCCGGAGAGCTGGAGCTGCTCGGCGCGGGCCGGCAGTGAGCCGCTGTCCTCCTTCACCGGGCTGGACTTGGTGAGGTCGGGCACCTGCCCGCTGTCCTCGCCGTCCCCCGCGGTGCCGGAGTCCCGGGCCGGGGGTACGGAGCCGGGGCCCGGGAGGTCGCGGCGGCTGCCCGGCACCGGGGCGCCGGCCGCCTCCTCGCGGGCCTTGCGCCGGTCGGCGGTGACGTCCTTGGTGAGGTCGGCGACGACCGGGGAGGGCGGCATCCCGCCGAGTACGGCTCCGTCCAGCGCCGCCGCGGCGGCCGCGGCCACGTCCACCGCGTCCTGCGAGGGCCCGCCGCTCCCGGTGCGCCGGGTGCGGCGGCGGCTGCCGAGCGCCTCCGCCTCGGCCGCGTAGGGGTCGTCCTCGGCCGGGGCGGCGGCCCGTCGGCGGGGCCGCGCCGGGGCGTCCCGCCACTCGTCCGCGTACCCCTCCTCGCCGGGGGCCTCGGGCGCGTACCGGGGCTCGATGATCCCGAGCCGTTCGCCGAGCGCCCGCAGACGGCGCGGGATGGCGTTCACCGGGGTGGCGGTGACCACGAGCAGGCCGAAGACGGTGAGCAGCGCAAGCAGCGGGACCGCGAGGACCTCGCCCATCAGGAAGACCAGGGGCTGGGAGGCGGCCCAGCCGATGAGGCCGCCGGCGTTGGCCAGGGCGTCGGTGCCCTCACTGCGAGCCGGGGAGCCGCAGGCGATGTGCACCTGGCCGAGGACGCCGATGACCAGGGCGGAGAGCCCGATGACGATCCGTCCGTTGGCCTCGGGCTTCTCGGGGTGCAGGATGAGCCGGACGGCGACGGCGCCGACGAGCAGCGGGGCGATCAGGTCGAGCCGGCCGAAGGCGCCGGTGACCAGCATCTCGACCAGGTCGCCGACCGGCCCGCGCAGCTGGGCCCAGGTGCCGGCGGCGACGACCAGGGCGATGCCGAGCAGCAGCAGCGCGAGACCGTCCTTGCGGTGGGCCGGGTCGAGTCCCTTAGCGCCGCGCCCTATGCCGCGGAACACGGCGCCGACGGCGTGCGCGAGGCCGAGCCAGCAGGCGCGGACCAGGCGGTAGACGCCACCGGTGGCTGAGGGCGCGGGCTTGGCCGGTGTGCGGACGGCCTTCCTGGCCGGCGGACGCTTGGCGGGCGCCTTCTTGGCGGGGGGTTTGCGGGCGGCGGCCTTGCGGGCGGGCGGCGGAGGGGCGGCGGACGCCGTCTTCCGCGCGGCCGCCGTACGGCCGGCTGGCGGCTTCGCGGCGCCCGCCGTGCCCTGGGAACCCTTGCCGGACGTACGTGAGGCCATGGGGGTGAGGTTACCGCCGCGGGGCGCGGTGGACACGTGTGCCCACCGCTTCACCCGTTCGTGTCGTCCGGTGTACGAGGGCGGGCTGACGGCGCCTCAGCGGGGCGGGTCAGGAGGCGCCGGGCTCCAGCGCGTCCAGGGCGCGGCGCAGCCCGGTGAGCTTGCGCTCCAGATGGGCGGCGGTGGCGACGGCGGCGGCGTCCGCCGACTCGTCGTCAAGCTGCTTGGACAGCGCCTCGGCCTGCTCCTCGACGGCGGCCAGCCGGGCGGAGAGCTCGGCGAGCAGCCCGGGGGACTCGCGTACCGCGGCGCCGTTCTGCTCCGGGCTCTCGCCGCCTTCGAGCTGGAGCCGCAGCAGCGCGGCCTGCTCGCGGAGCTGACAGTTCTTCATGTACAGCTCGACGAAGACGGAGACCTTGGCGCGCAGCACCCAGGGGTCGAACGGCTTGGAGATGTAGTCGACCGCGCCGGCCGCGTAGCCCCGGAAGGTGTGGTGCGGGCCGTGGTTGATCGCGGTGAGGAAGATGATCGGGATGTCCCGGGTCCGCTCGCGGCGCTTGATGTGCGCGGCGGTCTCGAAGCCGTCCATCCCCGGCATCTGGACGTCCAGCAGGATGACCGCGAAGTCGTCCGTCAGCAGCGCCTTGAGCGCTTCCTCCCCTGACGATGCCCGCACCAGCGTCTGATCGAGCGCAGAGAGGATGGCCTCCAGCGCCAGCAGATTCTCCGGTCGGTCATCGACCAGGAGGATCTTGGCCTTCTGCACCATGGCCCGTCCTCCTCGCCCCGGCAGTCGGCCGGGCGCCGCCCCAGAAGACGACTCCCTTGCGCCGTCCGTCCTTGTGCCGGTCATCGTAGCCGCACCCCGCCTGTCACCACACCCTGTCACCGCGATGTCACTGCCCACACAGCTCAAACGCGGCCGACGACCAGAAAGTTCCCCGGTGAGGGCCTTCTCACACGTTTTCCACCACAGTCTGTCAACAAGCAGCCAGATTTACCCCCTTGATCGGTCACTCAACGTCACTCCCCGCGCATCCACTGATCCATGACCGACAGCAGATGATCGGGATCGACCGGCTTGGTCACATAGTCGGAAGCGCCGGACTCGATGGCCTTCTCCCGGTCGCCCTTCATCGCCTTGGCGGTCAGCGCCACGATCGGCAGACCGGCGAACTGGGGCATCCGGCGGATCGCGGTGGTGGTCGCGTACCCGTCCATCTCGGGCATCATGATGTCCATCAGCACCACGGTCACATCGTCGTGCTGCTCCAGCACCTCGATGCCCTCGCGGCCGTTCTCCGCGTACAGCACCGACAGACCGTGCTGCTCCAGCACGCTGGTGAGCGCGAACACATTGCGGATGTCGTC
Organism: Streptomyces sp. NPDC046887; assembly: GCF_040644755.1. NCBI lineage: Bacteria > Bacillati > Actinomycetota > Actinomycetes > Kitasatosporales > Streptomycetaceae > Streptomyces > Streptomyces sp. NPDC046887. The sequence continues at coordinate 9,265 of NZ_JBEYXH010000006.1, read as the reverse complement.
GTCCACGATCAGCACCTTCTCGCCGCTGAACGTGATGCTCCGCGCCGCCTCCGGCGCCTCCCCCTCGTCCTGCCCGGCCACCGCCCAGGCGGCCTCACCGCCCTGGGCCGCGGTCGCCCCGCTCGGCGCGGGCGCGGACGCCTGCTCGGGGGCGGTGGCGGTGCCGTTGCCGGCCTCCAGCGCCGCCCGGGCCGGAGCGCCGTCCAGCGCGGCCCGCCGCTGGTGCCGGAAGAGCGCGCCCGAGCGCGGTGCGCGGCCCTGGCCGGGCGGCACATCCCGTACCGCACCCGCCTCGCCCGCCTCCGGGCCGTCCTCGGCCACCGGCACATGCAGTGACTCGTTGAAGGCCAGCGGCAGATACAGGGTGAACGTCGAGCCGCGGCCCGGCTCGCTCGCCGCGTGGATCTCGCCACCCAGCAGCCGGGCGATCTCCCGGCTGATGGACAGCCCCAGCCCCGTACCGCCGTACTTGCGGCTGGTGGTGCCGTCGGCCTGCTTGAACGCCTCGAAGATCACCCGCATCTTGCCGGCCGCGATACCGATCCCGGTGTCCGTCACCGAGAAGGCGACCAGATCGCCGCCCGGCTCCCGCAGCGAACCGGCCTCCAGCAGCTGCTCGCGGATCGAGGCCGGCACATCGGCCCGGGCGGGCCGGATGACCAGCTCCACCGCCCCGCTGTCGGTGAACTTCACCGCGTTGGACAGCAGGTTGCGCAGCACCTGGAGGAGCCGCTGCTCGTCGGTGTGCAGGGTGGCGGGCAGCTCGGGCGAGACCCGCACCGCGAAGTCCAGGCCCTTCTCCGCGGTCAGCGGCCGGAAGGTGGCCTCCACATAGTCGACCAGCTGCACCAGCGCGATCCGGGTGGGCGAGACGTCCATCTTGCCGGCCTCGACCTTGGACAGGTCCAGGATGTCGTTGATCAGCTGGAGCAGGTCGGAGCCCGCGCCGTGGATGGTCTCGGCGAACTCCACCTGCTTCGGCGAGAGGTTGCCCTCGGCGTTGTCGGCGAGCAGCTTGGCGAGGATCAGCAGCGAGTTGAGCGGGGTGCGCAGCTCGTGCGACATGTTCGCCAGGAACTCCGACTTGTAGCGCATGGAGACGGCGAGCTGCTCGGCCCGCTCCTCCAGCACCTGCCGGGCCTCCTCGATCTCGGTGTTCTTCACCTCGATGTCGCGGTTCTGCCGGGCCAGCAGCTCGGCCTTGTCCTCCAGTTCGGCGTTGGAGTCCTGGAGTGCCTTCTGCCGGTTCTCCAGCTCCGCGGAGCGCTCCCGCAGCTGCTCGGTCAGCTCCTGCGACTGCTTCAGCAGCACCTCCGTCTTGGAGTTGACGCTGATGGTGTTGACGCTGGTCGCGATCATCTCGGCGATCTGGTTGAGGAAGTCCCGCTGGATCTGGGTGAACGGCTGGAACGACGCCAGCTCGATCACCCCGAGGACCTTCCCCTCGAAGAGCACCGGCAGCACGATGACATGCGCCGGGGCGGCCTCGCCGAGCCCGGAGGAGATCTTCAGATAGCCGGGCGGGACGTTGACCTGGATGGTCCGCTTCTCCTCGGCGGCGGTGCCGATCAGCGTCTCCCCGGGCCGGAAGGCGGTGGGCATCGCCCCGGCGGTGTAGCCGTAGCTGGCGCGCATGCACAGCTCGTACGAGCCGTCCTCGTCCGAACCGATCTCGTTGCCGCCGCCGGTGGGCATCGCCAGGAAGAACGCGCCGTGCTGGGCGGAGACCACCGGGGTCAGCTCGCTCATGATCAGCGAGGCCACGTCGTCCAGGTCCCGGCGGCCCTGCATCAGCCCGGAGATCCGGGCCAGGTTGCCCTTCAGCCAGTCCTGCTCCTCGTTGGCGAGGGTGGTGTCCCGCAGGTTGACGATCATCGTGTTGATGTGGGTCTGGAGGATCTGGATCTCCCCCGAGGCGTCCACGTCGACCTTCACGTTGAGGTCGCCGCGGGTCACCGCCGTGGCGACGGCCGCGATGGCCCGCACCTGCCGGGTGAGGTTCCCGGCCATCTCGTTCACCGACTCGGTCAGATCGCGCCAGGTGCCGTCCACGTCCCGCACCCGGGCCTGGCCGCCGAGGCTGCCCTCGGTGCCCACCTCACGGGCGACCCGGGTGACCTCCTCGGCGAACGAGGAGAGCTGGTCGACCATCGTGTTGATGGTGTTCTTCAGCTCCTGGATCTCACCGCGCGCGTCGATGTCGATCTTCTTGGTGAGATCGCCCTTGGCGATGGCCGTCGTCACGGTGGCGATCTGGCGCACCTGGCCGGTGAGGTTGGACGCCATCGAGTTCACCGACTCGGTGAGGTCCTTCCAGGTCCCGGAGACCCCGGGTACGCGGGCCTGGCCGCCCAGTTCGCCCTCGGTGCCCACCTCGCGGGCCACCCGGGTCACCTCGGCCGCGAACGAGGAGAGCGTCGTCACCATGGTGTTGACGGTGTCGGCCAGCTCGGCCACCTCGCCGCGCGCCTCCACGGTGACCTTCTTGGTCAGATCGCCGTTGGCGACCGCCGAGGACACCCGGGAGATGTTCCGCACCTGCGAGGTCAGGTTGTTGGCCATCACATTGACGTTGTCGCTGAGGTCCTTCCAGATGCCGGTCACCCCGCGCACCCGGGCCTGGCCGCCGAGGATGCCCTCGGTGCCGACCTCACGGGCCACCCGGGTCACCTCGTCGGCGAAGTTCGACAACTGGTCCACCATGGTGTTGACGGTGGTCACCAGGTCCAGGATCTCCCCGCGCGCGTCCACGGTGATCTTCTTGGACAGGTCGCCGCGCGCCACCGCGGTGGTCACCTCGGCGATGTTGCGCACCTGGGAGGTCAGGTTGTTCGCCATCGAGTTGACCGACTGGGTCAGGTCCTTCCAGGTGCCGGAGACCCCCTGCACCTCGGCCTGACCGCCCAGTCGCCCGTCCGTGCCCACCTCGCGGGCGACCCGCGTCACCTGCTCGGCGAAGGCCGACAGCTGGTCGACCATCGTGTTCAGGACGTTCTTCAGCTCCAGGATCTCGCCCCGGGCGTCCACGTCGATCTTCTGCGAGAGGTCGCCCCGGGCCACCGCGGTGGCGACCTGCGCGATATTGCGGACCTGGGCCGTCAGGTTCCCGGCCATGCCGTTCACCGAGTCCGTCAGATCCCGCCACACCCCGGCCACGCCCGGCACCTGCGCCTGACCGCCGAGGCGCCCGTCGGTGCCCACCTCGCGGGCCACCCGGGTCACCTGCTCGGCGAAGGCCGACAGCTGGTCGACCATCGTGTTGATGGTGTTCTTGAGCTCCAGGATCTCGCCCCGGGCATCCACATCGATCTTCTGCGACAGATCACCTCGGGCCACCGCCGTGGTCACCTGCGCGATCTGCCTCACCTGGTCGGTGAGGTTCCCGGCCATGAAGTTGACGGAGTCCGTCAGCTCCTTCCAGGTGCCCGAAACGCCGGGCACCTTCGCCTGACCGCCGAGACGGCCCTCGGTGCCCACGTCCCGCGCCATCCGGGTCACCTGGTCCGCGAAGGACGACAGCTGCGCCACCATCGTGTTGACGGTGTTCTTCAGCTCCAGCATCTCCCCGGCCACGTCCACGGTGACCTTCTGGGACAGATCGCCATTGGCCACCGCCGTCGTCACCGTCGCGATGTCCCGCACCTGGCCGGTGAGGTTGGTGAACGCGGTGTTCACCGAGTCGGTCAGGTCCTTCCACGTCCCCGCCGCGCCCTGCACCTTCGCCTGACCGCCCAGCCGGCCCTCCACGCCGACCTCACGGGCCACCCGTGTCACTTCCGAGCCGAACGCGGAGAGCTGGTCCACCATCGTGTTGACGGTGTTCTTCAGCTCCAGCATCTCGCCGGCCACATCGACGGTGACCTTCTGCGACAGATCGCCGTTCGCCACCGCGGTGGTCACCGTGGCGATGTCCCGCACCTGGCCGGTCAGATTGGTGAACGCCGTGTTCACCGAATCCGTCAGGTCCTTCCACGTCCCCGCGGCCCCCGGCACCCGGGCCCGGCCACCGAGCCGGCCCTCCGCGCCGACCTCGCTCGCCACCCGCGTCACCTCGTCGGCGAAGGTCCGCAGCGTCTCGGTCATCTGGTTGATGGTGTCCGCGAGCTGCGCCACCTCACCGCGCGCGCTCACCCGCACCTTCTGCGACAGGTCACCGCTGGCCACCGCCGTGGTCACCTCGGCGATCCCGCGCACCTGGGAGGTGAGGTTGCCCGCCATCGTGTTGACGGAGTCCGTCAGGTCCTTCCAGACCCCCGCGACCCCCGGCACCTTCGCCTGACCGCCCAGCTCGCCTTCGGTGCCCACCTCGCGGGCCACCCGGGTCACCTCGGAGGAGAACGACGACAGCTGGTCCACCATCGTGTTGACGGTCGCCTTCAGCGCCGCCATCTCCCCGGACACATGCACGGTGACCTTCTGCGACAGGTCGCCCTCGGCCACCGCCGTGGTCACCAGCGCGATGTCCCGCACCTGCGCCGTCAGCCGGTACGCCATGGTGTTGACCGAGTCGGTGAGGTCCTTCCAGGACCCCGAGACCCCGCGCACCTGGGCCTGGCCACCGAGGATGCCCTCGGTACCGACCTCCAGCGCCACCCGGGTCACCTCGTCGGTGAACGTGGACAACTGGTCGACCAGGTTGTTCACCGTACGGGCCACCCGCAGGAACTCGCCCCGCAGCGGCCGCGCCGACCCGTCCGCCCCCTCCGAGCGCAGCTCCATCCGCTGCTCCAGGTCGCCGTCGGCCACCGCCGCCAGCACCCGGCCCACCTCGGACACCGGCCGGGTCATGTCGTCGACCAGCGCGTTCGCCGCTTCCACGGCCTGCGCCCAGGCGCCCTCGCCGGCCCCGACCTCCAGCCGCTCCGACAGCTTGCCCTCACGGCCCACGACCCGCCGCACCCGCGACAGCTCCCCGGTCAGATGCATCTGCCGGTCCGCGACCTCGTTGAAGACGGCCGCGATCTCCGCCATCGGCCCGTCGCCGGTCACCGTCAGCCGCTTGCGGACGTTCCCGTCCCGCATCGACACCAGGGCGCTCAGCAGCCGGTCCAGCGCGGCCGCGTCCACCTCCACGGTCCCGTTGCCCCGCGACCGCGACCGGGGCCGTCCGCCCTTCGCGCGCGTGCTGCCGCCCCGCGCCGTCACGCCAGACTCCACCGTGTCCCTCCCGCAAGGGTCGACCGTCATGCTCGGTACTCCGCCACCAGCCGGCGCCGGAACCATCCCCCAGTGTTTCACCGCGGCGGAACCAGGCCATAACAGTTCGGCAGCTTCGCATAACGTCCCCACCCTCGGGGGACGGAAACAGCGGTGACCACCATCCGCCAGGACAGCGAAGGTAAGTAACCTGGCATCCGGCTGTCCAACCGCCCCGGTCCGCCCGGCGGAGGCGGTGGACGGGCGGCACGACCAGCGGTTACCGGTGTTACCAGGGGAGGGGCTGAGCCGAGCATGGCAGACCCGGGCGTCGAGACGCGTACGAGGAGTTCTGTGATCACCGCGCGGGCGGCCGCCACCTTCGAACCCGTGGGGCGGTCCGTGGCGACCGCCCGGGCCTTCGTCCGGGACACCCTCCAGGGGTGGGGCCACACCGATGTCGTCGATGACGCCGTCGTCCTGACCAGCGAACTCGTCACCAACGCCGTCATCCACGCCGGCACCTCCGCCGATGTGCTGTGCCTGCGCACCGAGCACAGCGTCCGCGTCGAGGTCGCCGACCGCTACCCCGAACGCGAGGTCCCCCTCCAGGGCAGCGGCCCGGCCGTCGCCGACCCCGACCAGGAGAACGGCCGCGGGTTGATGCTCTGCGCCGCGCTCGCCACCCGCTGGGGCGTCGACTACTCCCCCACTCGCAAGCATGTCTGGTTCCAGCTCGACCTGCCCGAGCGCCCCGTCGGCACCCGCTCCGCCGGCCCGGTCCTCCCCGTCGAACTGCTGCCCACCACCGACGACCGGGTCCGCGTCGCCGTCGTCCAGATCGACCAGGGCGGCGCCATCGGCGCGTGGAACGAGGACGCCGAGCAGCTCTTCGGCTACACCGCCGACCAGGTCACCGGCAAACCGCTGGGCGACCTCGCCGCCTGGCCGCACACCCCCGGCACCGGCACCGGCCTCGCCGAGGCCCTGAAGCTCTCCCGCTGGGAGGGCAGCTACGGCATCCGCGACACCGGCGGCCGCGTCATCCCGGTCTACGGCTCCCACCTCCGGGTCCGCGACACCAGCGGCGAGCCCTCCACCGTCTGCCTGCTGGTCCGCGACTACGAGCGCGCCGTCCTCCAGTCCCCGCCCCGCAACCACTCCGCCACCGCCGACAACGGCACGGCCGGTGCCGAGGGCCGCCCGATCGACCCCTTCGAGGTCTTCATCGGCTCCCCCGCCCCCGACGACCTGGACGGCCTCCTCCAGCGCACCGTGGAGCGCGCCCGCGACATGCTGGACGGCGACGCCGCCTTCCTGCTCCTGGCCACCGACGACGAGACCGAGCTGGAGGTCCGCGCCACCACCGGGCTGCCCTCCGCCCGCCAGCGCTTCGCCCGCGTCCCCGTCGAGTCCGGCACCGGACGGTACGCCTCCGCCCGGATGCCCGCCGTCCACGAGGACCTGGACGCCGCCCCCGGCGCCGTACCCCTCCTCGGCGGCACCGGGATGCGCTCCGTCGTCACCGTCCCGCTCAAGGTCGAAGGGCGGCTCACCGGCTCCCTCGGCGTCGCCGCCGAAGCCTCCGCCCGCTACTCCAACGAGGAGGCCCTGCGCCTCCAGTTCGCCGCCGACCGGATCGCGCTCGCCGTCGAATCCGCCCGCCTCGGTGAGCTCGAACGCCTGCGCCGCGGCTCCCTCAGCTTCCTGGTCGAGGCCTCCGACCTGCTCGCCGGCACCCTGGACCGCGACCAGACCCTCGCCCTCATGGCCCAGATGACCGTGCCGACGCTCGCCACTTGGTGCGCCGTCTACACGATCGCCGACGCCACCTCCGACCCGTACCTCTCCTACGTCCTGCACGAGGACGAGGAGCGCATCGACGGCCTCAAGGACCTGCTCGGCAAGGTCCCGCCGCCCGAACCGGTGCCCTCCCCCGGCGCCCGTGTCTGGACCGCGCCCTCTCAAGCCGCCCACCAGGCCGCCGTCCGCACCTCCATGCGCGAGCTCGGCCTCGGCTCCTCCGCGTCCCCCGGCATCAGCACCACCCTGGCCACCGCTTCGGCCGTCGGCGGCGAGACCGTCGTCCTCCCCCTGGTCGCCCGCAACCGCGTGATCGGCATGCTGACCCTCGGCAAGCCCTCCGACGACCACTTCCGCCAGGAGATCCTGGAACTCGCCGAGGACCTCTCCCGCCGAGCGGCCCTGGCCCTCGACAACGCCCGCCTCTACAGCGAGCGCACCGCCATCAGCCAGTCCCTCCAGCGCAGCCTGCTCCCGCCCGGCCTCCCCGACATCCCCGGCGTCGAGGTCGACGTCATCTACCGCGCCGCCGGCGAGGGCAACGAGGTCGGCGGCGACTTCTACGACCTCTTCCCCATCCGCGACAACGCCTACGGCTTCGCCATCGGCGACGTCTGCGGTACGGGCCCGGAGGCCGCCGCCGTCACCGGCCTGGCCCGCCACGCCCTGCGCCTGCTCGCCCGCGAGGGCCTCGGCGGCCCCGCCGTCCTGGAACGCCTCAACGCCGCCATCCTGGACGAGGGCGCCCGCAGCCGCTTCCTCACCCTCCTCTACGGGGAGCTGCGGCCCCAGCCCGACGGCAGCGCCCAACTCAAGGTCGTCTGCGCCGGCCACCCGCTCCCCCTGCGGCTGCGCCAGGACGGTACCGTCACCCCCGCCGCCGAACCGCAGCCCCTCCTCGGCGTCATGGACGACCTGGAGCTGTACGAGGAGACCGTCACCCTCGATCCCGGGGATGTCCTCCTCTGCGTCACCGACGGCGTCACCGAGCGCCGCGAGGGCTCCCGCATGCTCGGCGACGACGGCCTCGCCGAAGTCCTCACCAGCTGTACGGGCCTCACGGCCGGCGCGGTCTCCGCCCGCATCATGCGCGCCGTCGAACGCTTCGCCGCCGACCCGCCCTCCGACGACATGGCCATCCTCGCCATGCGCGTCCCCGAGGAGCCCCCGCCCGCCTGAGGCGCCTTCTAAGCTGCGCGCTTCTCTCCGCGGCGGCGCTTGGCATAGGCGACGGTCAGCACGGCCAGCAACGGTCCCCACAGGATCAGGGGCGTGTAGCAGAGGTAGAACCAGGCGGCTTCCCAGCCGCCGGCCTCGCCGGGGAAGTCAGCAGGCAGATCGTCGCCACGCATCGTGGTGCCCCGGACCTCGTTGACGATGGCCAGCACAGTGAACGCGAGCGTGAGGACCGTGGCCCCGAGGGCGGCGGGGATGACCGCTGCCTTCGTCGGGACCCGGTTGCCGCCCAGCCCAGGGACCCAGCGCGGGAACACCTCCCCCCAGCGGGCGACCAGCCCGATCGCGGCGAAGGCCAGAAGCTCGGAGACGACGGAGAGGGAGACGATATACAGCCCCTCCCCCCAGCCGCTCCCCCGGTCGAACGCCGCCGGAAGCCGCCACAGGCTTGAGGGCAGCACGACAAGGGGCACGGCGTAGGCGGTACGTCGCAGGTGCGGTGACACCCCAGGTACGGGCTGATGCGCCGCCCGCCACCCGGCGCGGAACCGACCGGGCCGACGAGCGGCAACGGCATCGTGGCGAGGTGCGGCGAACGGCATGTGTGACCCCCCGGTGTCGGCGGGCCGCTGGCGGACCCGTCCCGCCATGACGATCGCAGTGAGCGGCGGGCCGGCGGATCGCTCCACAGAGCCAACTCCACTCCGCCGCCGGACTGAGGGGATCATGCGACTCAGGGACGAAGGTGAGCCTGGAATGTCCACGCACAACGCAAAAAAAGCCCCGCCCATCAATGATGGGCGGGGCTTTCGTTACGGAGCCCCCAAACGGAATCGAACCGTTGACCTTCTCCTTACCATGGAGACGCTCTACCGACTGAGCTATAGGGGCAGAAGTTCGGCGGTGTCCTACTCTCCCACAGGGTCCCCCCTGCAGTACCATCGGCGCTGAAAGGCTTAGCTTCCGGGTTCGAAATGTAACCGGGCGTTTCCCTAACGCTATGACCACCGAAACACTATGAAGTTAACCAAACCAACCGGGCAAAATTCACGGCTGTTCGTTACTTCAGAACTAACACAGTGGACGCGAGCAACTGAGGACAAGCCCTCGGCCTATTAGTACCGGTCAACTCCACCCATTACTGGGCTTC
>NZ_JBEYXH010000005.1:89523-273237 GCF_040644755.1 Streptomyces sp. NPDC046887 | reverse complement strand
CCGGTCACCGTGGCCGAGGTCTCCGGCGGGGTGGTGTCGTCCGTCGGCGGGGCGGTCCCCCCGGCAGCCGGCCCCCTCAGGCGCCCTCGTTCAGCACGCGGGTGATCAGCTCGCGTTGGGCGTCGGTGAGTGCCGGGTCGGCGCAGTGCACGGTGTGTCCGTCCACCGCGATCGTGTAGCTGAAGCCGTCCGGGACGACGGACGGGGGCATCCGGGTGCCCTCCGCGAGGACCGCCTTGGCCAGGGCGTGCCACTCGTCCGCGTCCGGGCGGGCCGTGGTGTCCACCTCCGCCTGTCGTTCGATACCGGCGAAGCCGCCGGTGCGTGTCACTGAGATCCGCATGATTGCCGCCATGGTCGGTATCCTCCGGCGGCCCCGGCGGACCGGTCCAGTGCGCCGGGCCGCCGCCATGAGCGAGAGTCGGACGAGAGTCGAAGGTCGGACGAGAGTCGAAGGAAGGAAGATCACGATGACCTGGTCTATTCCGCAGATCACCGTCGGCGCCGAACGACGCCTTCTGGAGGTCGCCCTGGACCGCAACCGGAGCGAGTTGATCAATACGGTGCGCGGACTGTCCGAAGCGGAGTCCCGTCGGCGCCTTGTCGCGTCGCCGACGACTCCCATCGGGCTGCTCAAGCACGCCGCGGTCGCCGAACGGATCTGGTTCCAGCATGTGCTGGCCGGAGTGCCCAAGGACGCCATCGAGGGCGGGACGATCGCGGGCGACGCCAGCTTCGTCGTTGCCGACGGCGAGACCCTGGCCGAGGTGATCGCCGAGTTCGAGCGCGTCAGCGAGCGTTCACGCCTGATCGCCGGCGGCTTCGACCTCGACCACCTCACCACCCACCCCGACCTCGGTGACGTCACCCTGCGCTTCATCTACCTCCTCCTCATCGAGGACTTCGCACGGCATGCCGGCCATGGCGACATCCTCCGCGAGCAGATCAGGCCGCCCGCCGCACCCGCCGCCATGCCATAGAGGCCGCCGTCAGCCGGCCGGCCGCGGGCCGTCCGCCGTCAGTCGTCCTCCTCGGCCGGGAGGCCCACCGTGGACCAGGCCTTCACCAGCGCCTCGTCCTCCGCGCCGCCGGGGCCGAAGCGGGCTCGGGCGGCCTTCACGGTCAGCCGGGAGAAGTCCGCGAACTCGGCGTCCACCGCCAGCTCGCCGCCGGTCAGCGTGTCGTACCAGACCTGCCCGGCCCGCTCCCAGGCCGGGCCGCCGAGGGCGGTGGCGAAGAGGTAGAAGGCGTGGTTGGGGATGCCGGAGTTGATGTGGACGCCGCCGTTGTCGCTGCTGGTGCGCACATAGTCGGCCATCCGCGCGGGCTGCGGGTCCTTGCCCAGTGCCGGGTCGTCGTAGGCGGTGCCGGGCGCCTTCAGGGAGCGCAGCCCCTCCCCGGAGACGTCCGGCGCCAGGATGCCGGCGCCCACCAGCCAGTCGGCCTGCTCGGCGCTCTGGCCCAGGGCGCGCTGCTTGACCAGGGAGCCGAAGACGTCGGACACCGACTCGTTGAGCGCGCCGGACTGGCCCTGGTAGGCGAGGTCGGCGGTGTACTGGGTGAGGCCGTGGGCCAGCTCGTGGGCGATGACGTCGAGCGCGAGCGTGAAGTCGAGGAAGATCCGCCCGTCCCCGTCGCCGAAGACCATCTGGCCGCCGTTCCAGAAGGCGTTGTCGTAGTCGCGGTCGTAGTGGACCGTGGCGTTCAGCGGGAGTCCGGCGCCGTCGATGGAGTCCCGGCCGTAGACCGAGCAGAGCAGGTCGTGGGTGGCGCCGAGGCCCGCGTAGGCGCGGTTGACCGTGGCGTCCCGCAGCGGGGGCTCGCCCTCGCCGCGCACCCGGGTGCCGGGCAGCGCGGTGCGGTGCTCCGCGTCGTAGATGGTGCGCCGTGGTTCCGCGGCGGCGGCGCGGGAAGAGCCGGGCACGGGCGGCAGCGCCGGGGCCACGCCGGCCCGCCGGGCGGCCCGCAGCGCGGCGTCCCGGGCGAGGGTCCGCCGGGCGGCCTGGGCGATGTCCGCGTCCTCGGCGCTCGCCAGCCGGTCCAGGACATGCGGGGGGACGATGGTGCACAGGGTGGGGACGTGACTCTCGACGGACGGCGTCGAGGTCCCGACGTGGATGATTCGGTTCATGCACACAGCGTGACACTGTGTGGAAGAGGTGTCACCAGTGGTGACGAGTGTGCGCCACAAAGCGTGATATAGGACTAATTGACGTACCACCCCGCCGATCCCGCATACTGAAACGGCACCGCCGCTCCCCGTCCCCTCGGTTAGGCTGCTGGGCATCATGCGTTTCGGGCTGCTTCTTCTTAGCTGCCGCGGCGAGGGCCTGTAGTCGTAGGCCGACCCCCTCCCCGCGGAGTTCGGTGCTGCCAGTCGGCCGTCCTTCACGACGGAAGTCCGCGGAAGTCCTCCGCGGACGACACCCGAGGAGCCCCACGCGATGTCCCAGCCCGTAGGCCGCCCCACGCCCATCACCAACGCGGCCCACTTCCAGCAGCCGTCCGGGATGCCCATCCACAAGTACGGCCCCTACGAAGCCGTCGCCATCCCCGATCGCACCTGGCCCGAGCAGCGCATCACCAAGGCCCCGAGGTGGCTCTCCACCGACCTGCGGGACGGCAACCAGGCCCTGATCGACCCGATGAGCCCGGCCCGCAAGCGGGAGATGTTCGACCTGCTGGTGCGCATGGGCTACAAGGAGATCGAGGTCGGCTTCCCGTCCTCCGGTGAGACCGACTTCCACTTCGTGCGCTCCATCATCGAGGAGGGCGCGATCCCGGAGGACGTCACCATCTCGGTGCTGACCCAGGCGCGCGAGGAGCTGATCGAGCGCACCGTGGAGTCGCTGCGCGGGGCGCACCGCGCCACCGTCCACCTGTACAACGCCACCGCCCCCACCTTCCGCCGGGTCGTCTTCCGCGGGACGAAGGAGCAGGTCAGGCAGATCGCGGTGGACGGCACCCGGCTGGTGATGGAGTACGCCGACAAGCTGCTGGGCGACGAGACCGTCTTCGGCTACCAGTACAGCCCGGAGATCTTCACCGACACCGAGCTGGACTTCGCCCTGGAGGTCTGCGAGGGCGTGATGGACGTCTGGCAGCCCGAGGAGGGCCGCGAGATCATCCTGAACCTGCCCGCCACGGTGGAGCGTTCGACCCCCTCCACGCACGCGGACCGGTTCGAGTGGATGTCCCGCAACCTGTCCCGGCGCGAGCACGTCTGCCTCTCCGTCCACCCGCACAACGACCGCGGCACGGCCGTGGCGGCGGCCGAACTGGCCATCATGGCGGGCGCCGACCGCATCGAGGGCTGCCTGTTCGGCCAGGGCGAGCGGACCGGCAACGTCGACCTGGTCACCCTGGGCATGAACCTGTTCTCCCAGGGCGTGGACCCGCAGATCGACTTCTCCCAGATCGACGAGATCCGCCGCACCAGCGAGTACTGCAACCAGATGGAGGTCCACCCGCGCCACCCCTACGCGGGCGACCTGGTCTACACCGCCTTCTCCGGCTCCCACCAGGACGCCATCAAGAAGGGCTTCGACGCGATGGAGGCCACCGCCGCCGCCGCGGGCAAGACCGTGGACGACATCGAGTGGGCCGTCCCCTACCTGCCGATCGACCCCAAGGACGTCGGCCGCTCCTACGAGGCGGTCATCCGGGTCAACTCCCAGTCCGGCAAGGGCGGCATCGCCTACGTCCTGAAGAACGACCACAAGCTGGACCTGCCGCGCCGGATGCAGATCGAGTTCTCCAGGATCATCCAGGCCAAGACCGACGCCGAGGGCGGCGAGGTCACCCCGACGGCCATCTGGTCCGTCTTCCAGGACGAGTACCTGCCCAACCCCCACAACGCCTGGGGACGCATCCAGCTGCGCTCCGGCCAGACCACCACCGACAAGGACGGTACGGACACCCTGACCGTCGAGGCGGTCGTGGACGGCGCCGACACCGTGCTGACCGGCACCGGCAACGGCCCCATCTCGGCCTTCTTCGACGCCCTGCAGTCCATCGGCATCGACGTACGGCTGCTGGACTACCAGGAGCACACCATGAGCGAAGGCGCCTCCGCGCAGGCCGCCTCGTACATCGAGTGCGCCATCGACGGCCAGGTGCTGTGGGGCATCGGCATCGACGCCAACACCACCCGCGCCTCCCTGAAGGCGGTCATCTCCGCCGTCAACCGCGCCGCACGCTGACGGCCCCCGGACGACCGGACGACGAAGGCCGCCGGCCGGTACGGGGGGCCGCCCCGGTACCGGCCGCCGGCCCTGCCCCACGGGTGCTGATCCGGCGGTTGGAGCAGGTGCGGCAGGGGTACGAACCGACGGCGACCGCGACCCTGCGCTGATCCACTCCCGGCCCCTCCCGGCCCGGGGCGCGGATGCGGAGGGCGAGGTTCGGCCAATGTCGGTGGCGATGTCTCGCCGAGGTGCTGACGGCACCTGACCGATGTGGCTAACATCACGCCAACGCGGCAGAGTGGCCGACGCTTCTGGGAGGTGCGACGTGCTGCCCGCACGAGGATCACATACACGAAGAGTGCACATCTGGTCCGTCTCGACCTCGTGGAACACCGTCGGCGACGGCGAGTTCTTCTGCCCCGGCTGCGGTGGCGACCGCAACTACCGGCGCCGCACGGGCCGTCGGCGGCTCACCCTTTTCGGTGTTCCCACCCTGCCGCGCGGTGAGACCGGCCCGGTCGTGGAATGCGCCGCCTGCCACGGGCACTTCTCCACCGAGGCGCTCGACCACCCGACCACCGCGCGCTTCTCGGCCATGCTGCGGGACGCCGTGCACACCGTCGCGCTCGCCGTCCTCGCCGCCGGCGGCACCTCCTCCGACGCCGCGCTGCGGACCGCGGTGCACGCCGTCCGGACCGCCGGGTACGAGGACTGCACCGCCGACAGCCTCACCTCCCTGATCGCCGCCCTGGAGGCGGACACCGGCCGCTTCCTCGCCGGGACCGAGGCCGCCCCGTGCGGCGCCGCGCTCGCCATCGAGCTGCACGAGGCGCTGGAGCCGCTCACCGGGCACCTCGCACCCGCCGGACGGGAGTCGATCCTCTTCACCGGCGCCCGGATCGCCCTCGCCGACGGCGCCTACACCGAGGACGAGCGCGACGTCCTGGTCACCGTGGGCAGCGCGCTGCGGCTCTGCACCGACGAGACCGCCCGCCTGCTGGAGGCCGCCCAGGCGCCGCTCTAGGAAAGGGCGGGGTGTGGCCGTCCAGAGTGGCGGGATCGCGATATCCGTGGGCGGGCCACGGCGTACCGAACGCCGTTGCGGCGGCACTACGTTCGGCTCATGGAAGAGATCAGCTACCAGTCGGCCGACGACTGCACCCTGCACGCCGCCATCACCGGAGAGGGTCAGGCCCTGGTCCTTCTGCATGCCGGCGGCCCTGACCACCAGAGCATGCTTCCTCTGGCCGAACGGCTCGCCGATCGCTTCTCGGTCGTCCTGCCCGATCTGCGAGGCTACGGCCGGTCGGTCTGCACGGACCCGGCGTGCTATTCGTGGGCCCGGTATGTCGAGGATGTGATGCGGCTCTTGGACCACATCGGCCGCTCCAGTGCCGTACTCGCCGGCGCGGGCCTGGGCTCCACGATCACACTTCGGACGGCGGCCGCACACCCCGAGCGGGTCCGGGCGGCCGTGCTCATCGGCGTCGAGGACATCGAGGACGACGAGGCCAAGAAGGCCGAGATCCGCTTCCTCGACGCGTTCGCCGCCCGCGTCGAAGCACACGGCATCGAGGCGGGTTGGGAGCCCATCCTCGCCGGTCTCCCTCCCGTCGTCGGCACCATGGTGCGCGACGCCATCCCGCGATCGGACCCCGCCAGCATCGTGGCCGCAGCCGCCATCGGCCATGACCGTTCCTTCCGGAGCGTCGACGAACTCGCGACGATCAGCACGCCGACTCTCGTCTTCCCGGGCACCGACCCGCGCCACCCCACCGCTCTCGCCGAAGCGGCCGCCGCTGCCCTCCCCAACGGACAGCTGGCCGCGATCCCGATCGGCGACGAGCTGCGCACGGCCACGGACCTCGCCCGCGCCACCGCCCCCGCCATCCGGGAGTTCCTGACCGGATTGTTCCCGCCCGTGGCAACGAGCGTCCCGCGCAACGCCGTTGCGTCCGCTGATCACCCCGGCTAGGTTGACGCCATGACTGCCGGGTCGGCCTGTACGGGCCGTTCACAGACAGGGCTCCCGGCCTCGGCGTGATGCCGGGGCGGGGCCGGGCCCCGCCACCACCGCTTTCTCCTCCGTGTGTCCGCACACGCGCGTACGACATCCACGCGCTCACCGAGAGAAAGCGACGACTTGCCGAACAACCCTGCCCCGAACGACTTCAACGCCGCCGTGATCGCGGAGTTCCGCGCCCACCAGGGGCGCGTCGGAGGCTACTTCGAGGGAGCCCGGCTCCTGCTGCTCACCACCACCGGCGCCCGCTCCGGCCGCCCCCACACCACCCCCCTCGGCTACTACCCCGACGGCGACGGCCGGGTCCTGGTCATCGCCTCCGCGGCCGGCGCGCCCCGCCACCCCGCCTGGTTCCACAACCTGCGCGCCCACCCCCGGGTGACCGTGGAGGCCGGGGTCTTCGTGTACGAGGCCGAGGCCACCGTCCTCGCGGGTGAGGAGCGCGACGAGGCGTTCGCCCGCGCGGTGGAGGATGACGAGGGCTGGGCCGCGTACCAGGCGAAGACCACCCGGGTGATCCCCGTGGTGGCGCTCACCGAGATCCCCGGCCCGCCGAACTTCTCCACCGCCACCTTCGCCGAGGCCTTCACCGGCATCCACGACGGCTTCCGGCGGGAGCTGGAGCTGATCCGCCGCGAGATAGCGGAGAAGGGCACGGCCGGGCTCGGGGCCCAGCTGCGCGTCAACTGCCTCACCTTCTGCCGGGGCATGCACCACCACCACACCGGCGAGGACGGCATGATGTTCCCCGCCCTCGCCCGGCAGCACCCCCACCTCGCCCCCGTACTGGACCGCCTCGGCACCGAGCACCAGCGGCTCGCCGCCCTGCTGGCCGAGCTGGAGCACACCGTCTCGGCGCCGGACGCCGACCCGGCGGCGGTGCTACGGGAGGTGGAGCGGCTGACCGCCGAGGTGGAGGCGCATCTGCGGTACGAGGAGGAGCAGCTGCTGCCGCTGCTGAGCCGCCCCGCGACGGGCGCCTGACGGAAGCCCGCAGGCCCCTGACGCAGGGCCCCGGGCCGGCCTCAGAGGGGCTGGTCCGGCCAGCCCAGCAGGCGGGCGCCGATGACGGCGGTCTGGAGGGTGTAGCGGTCGACCGGGTCCGAGGGATCGGCCCCGGTCAGCCGGTGGATGCGCTCCAGCCGGTACGTCATGGCGCGGACGCTCAGGGAGAGCCGGCGCGCGGCCTCGGCGGCCACGCAGCCGCTGTCGAAGTACGCCATGAGGGTGTCCACCAGCGGCCTGGCCCCGCCCCGGGCCTCCTGGAGTGGCCCCAGCACGGTGCGCACCAGGTCGGCCATGGCCCCCCGGTCGCGCGCCAGCACCGGGTAGACCAGCAGGTCGGCGGCGTGCAGCACCGGGTCGTCCAGCCCCATCCGGGCGGCGAACTCCAGGGCGTTCAGCGCCTCCTCGTAGGACTGGACCACCCCGCCGACACCCGGGTGCGCCCGGCCGATCGCCACCCGGCCGCCCTCCGTCGCGCCATACGCCTGCTTGGCGAAGTGGCGCAGGAACTCACCCTGGTCGCCCGGGGCCACGCAGATCAGCCGGCCGTTCTTGGTGGTCAGCAGGATGCGGCGGTGCCCGAACCGGGCGATCAGCGCCGACTCGACGCCCCGGGTGACCGCCGAGCCGTCCTCGTACGGCTCCGGGCCCTCCGCCACCGCGACCGCGTGGGCGTGGGACAGCAGCAGCCCGAACCGCTCCGCCCGCTCGGCCAGCCGCCCGGTGTCGCTGCGGCCGTGCAGCAGGTCGTCCACGAACTCCCGCCGCGCCGCCTCCTCCTTGCGGATGGCCAGCCGCTGCGCCCGCTCGTGCCCCTCGGCGAAGGCGTCCACCGCCTGGGACACGGCGATGAGCAGATGGTCGGCGGCGGCGCCCGTCAGTCCGGCCCGTACCTCCTGCGCGGCGGTCAGATGGTCCCGTACCAGCGCCCGCAGCCCCACCCCGGCCTCGGCGGCCCGCTCGCCCTGCGCCCGCAGCGCCGCCAGCTCGTCCCGGCTGAGCCGGCGGCCGGTGGCGCAGGTGTCGGTGAGGATCCGCGCGTACCCCTCCACCAGGTGTCCGTGCCCGGCCCGCTGCTGCTCCGTCATGGCCCTCCCCGCCTCCTTGCCCGCCGTCCTCGGCATCAAGGCAGCGTAAAGACTGCCGGAGGTCGGCAGTGTGGGCGGGGGTGGGCCTCTGCCAGGATTGGGGTGCGCCGACGGCAGCCTACGGGGGTGGCTGCCGGACTCCGGAAGCGCGGCCCGCCGGGCCGACGGCCGCCGGTAGCGCGGACGACGGCGGGGCCGTACCGGAAGTCCCTCCGGTGCGGCCCCGCCGTCATGTCATGACCGTCCTACAACGGCCTTGTTGGGCTCAGGCCCCGGTCCCTGTCCCGGTCTCGGTGCCCGCCTCGGCTACGGCGGCGGCCACGGCGGCCTTCAGCTGGGCCGGGTCGGCGCTGGCGTCCAGCATGCCCTGACGCTCGACGATCTTCACCCGCTCGCGGCCCTGCAACGCGCCCAGCGCCTTCTCCGCCGCGTCCAGCCGGTACCAGCCATCCCAGGTGGTGTAGTGCACGCCTTTGCCCGCCAGGAAGTCCACCACCGCGTCCTCCTCCGGAGCGCGCGGGGTGAGGAGGCGACCCTCGGCGAAGTCCGCCAGCAGGTTGCCGATGGTCTCGTTGGCGTCGCCCTTGGTGTGGCCGATCAGGCCGACCGGCCCACGGCGGATCCAGCCCGTGACATAGGTGGACGGCATCGGCTGGCCGCCCTCCTCGATCACCCGGCCGCCGGCGTCCGGCACCGTGCCCGTGGCCACGTCCCAGGGCAGCTTGACCAGCTCGTCGGAGAGGTAGCCGACCGCCCGGTAGACGGCCTGCACGTCCCAGGTGGTGAACTCGCCGGTGCCCTTGACGTTGCCGGTGCCGTCCAGCTCGGTGCGCTCGGTGCGCAGCCCGGTGACCTTGCCGTCCTCGCCGACGATCTCCGTCGGGGACTCGAAGAAGTGCAGGAACAGCTTGTGCGGCCGGTCGCCGACGTCCCGGATCGCCCAGTTCTCCAGCGTCTTGGCGACCATGTCGGTCTGCTTGTTGGACCGGCGCTGCTCGATCGAGCCGTCGTCGTAGTCGATGTCCTCGGGGTTGACGATGACCTCGATGTTCGGCGAGTGGTCCAGCTCGCGCAGCTCCATCGGCGAGAACTTCGCCTGCGCGGGCCCGCGTCGCCCGAAGACGTGCACCTCCAGCGCCTTGTTCTGCTTCAGGCCCTCGTAGACGTTGGCCGGGATCTCGGTCGGCAGCAGCTCGTCCGCCGTCTTCGCCAGCACCCGCGCGATGTCCAGCGCCACGTTGCCCACGCCCAGCACGGCGACCTTCTCGGCCTCCAGCGGCCAGGTGCGCGGCACGTCCGGGTGGCCGTCGTACCAGGAGACGAAGTCCGCCGCGCCGTAGGAGCCGTCCAGCTCCACACCGGGGATCTTCAGCTCGCGGTCGGCGGTCGCGCCGGTGGAGAACACCACGGCGTCGTAGAACGCGCGCAGGTCGTCCAGCGAGACGTCCTTGCCGTAGTCCACGTTGCCGAACAGCCGGATCTGCGGCTTGTCCAGCACCTGGTGCAGCGCGGTGATGATGCCCTTGATCCGCGGGTGGTCCGGCGCGACGCCGTACCGGATCAGGCCGAACGGCGCGGGCATCCGCTCGAAGAGGTCGATCGACACACCGGGGTCGGCGGCGGCGTCGGACTTCAGCAGGGCGTCGGCGGCGTAGATCCCGGCGGGGCCGGCTCCGACGATCGCGACCCGCAGGGGGCGGGGCATGGCGGATTCCCTTCGAGCGAGGAGAGAGCGAGTGACGTACGTGCTCGCGTGCCAGCCTAAGTAAGGGCGCCCTCACCTCAGCACCCGCCCCCGGTCTATGACCCCATAAGCGCGTTTTATGGCCGCTGCCTGTGATGGCGGCGGAAGTGACGGGGGAGGAGGGGGTGGCCGGGCGGGTGATCAATACTCGCGCCGCCGCGCCGCACGCGCCACGCTGGAACCATGAGTACCACCCGCATGCTGAACAGCTCCGTCGTCGGCATGCTGCCGTGGATGGTGTTCTCCCTGGTCAGCGGCCCAGGACGGTACGGGTACGGGGTCGTCGCGGCCCTCGTCGCCGCCCTCGCGCTGCTCGCCCTGCGCCGCGCCACCCGCCACGACGCCTCCATGGGCGTCACCGAACCGACCGCCATCGCGGTCTTCACGGCACTGGGCGTCCTCGGCCTCACCGCGCCGCAGTCGATGCAGCGATGGCTGGAGAGCTACGCCGGAGAAGTGACCAACCTCACCGTGGTGGCGCTCTGTCTGGCGTCCCTGGCGGTCCGCGCGCCCCTCACGCTCCCCTACGCGCGCCAGAAGTGCGACCGCGAGTTGTGGCGCGAGCCGGACTTCCTCCGTACCAACAAGGTGATCACCGCCTCCTGGGCGCTGGCCTTCCTGGCCGCCGCCGTCGCGGGCGCCTGCGGCGACCTGATATTGCACAACCCGGACAACCTCTGGTCGTCCTGGCTCGTGCAGGCCGCCGCGTTCGTGACCGCCGCGCGCTTCACCGAGTGGTACCCGGCCGTCGCCCGCGCCCGGATGGGCACGGGGGAGCACGAGCCGCCGGTACGGAGCCTGCTCGCCCCGTTCGTCGCCCTGCTGATCCCCGCCGGCATCCTGAGCCTGGTCTTCGACGGCGGCCCGCGCTACTTCAGCGTGGGCCTGATCGTCGTCGGCGTGGTCCTCGCCCGCGCCCTCCGCAAGGACGCGGGCCTACGGGAGGAGGCGGCCCGGCGGCAGTTGCGCTGACGCCCCCCGGAAACGGGTCAGACGCGGGCGTCCGCCGCCGCCAGTCCGACGAACGCCGACCAGGCACCGGCGCCGACGACGATGACGGGGCCCTCGGTGACCTTGCTGTCCCGGACCGGGACGACACCGGGAAGGCCGTCGCGGACTTCGAGGCAGTTGCCGCCCTCACCGTTGCTGTAGGTGCTCTTGCGCCAGGGGGCGGCCCCGCTGAAGCCGTACGCCACTTCGAGGCAGTCGCCGCCCTCACCGTTGCTGTAGGAGCTCTTGGTCCAACGGGCGGTGCTCAGGTCGTACGCGCGCATCGTCTGTAGTCCTCCGCCGCCGAGTCGATCAGGGCGAGGGACGCCGCCGGCGACAACGCGGCAACCCTCAACAGATCGTAGGCACGTTGGGCCCGCTTCACCACCTCCGGATCGTCCAGCAGCATCCCGGAGAACGCAGTCTCGGTGTAGCCCGCCGGGGGTGCGTTCTCGAACTCCAGGAGCTTCAGCGAGCCCGTCATGGAGGCATGCGCCCCGGCCGCGTACGGGACGACCGTCACGAGCACCTCACCGGCCCGCACCCGGGCCGCGATCTGCTCCAGCTGCTCGGCCATCACCGCCGGGCCGCCGACCTCCACCCGGAGCACGTTCTCGTGCAGGATCACCCAGTACTCGGGCCGGGTGGGGCCCGCCATGATCTGCGACCGCTCCATCCGCGAGGCCACCGTCTCCTCGACGTACTCCTGGGTGACGAAGGGATTGGCCGCGATGGTCACCGCCCGCGCGTACTCGGCGGTCTGGAGCAGTCCGGGCACGACGGTCGGGGCGAACTCGCAAAGCTTCGTCGCCAGCGTCTCCAAGTGCGCGACGTGCTTGAAATACTGGGCGTACGGCAGCATCTCGATGAGGTTGCGGTACACCCGCTCGAAAATACCGTCGGTTTGCAGGATCGCGTCCAGCCGGATGGACAGGTCCAACTGCGGGCGTCGAAACGCCGTTTCGAGCTGGCCGATGTAGGCCCCGGAGACGAACACCTTCTTGCCCAGCTCGTCCTGGGTCCAGCCGAGCGCGTCCCGGCGTTCCTTCAGCTCGTCGCCCCAGAACTTCCAGGTCGCCAGTTTCGGTTCCTTGCTTCCTTTGGCCATGGATTAACTCCCGTGTCCTGCCGTGCTGTTGTTGTCCACCCCCATCTGCCGATGTTACGGAAACAGCGTCACCCTGGTGGCCGTAAGCGAGAAATGAACGGCGAAAGGGCAACGTTGTGGAGAAGGCAAGCGAGTGGGCGTCCGAGGAGACCGGCATCCGGGAAGCGGTGGCAGCGGTGACGGAATTGCGCGCGGCACTGGAAAGGGCCGGGATCGCGCTGCCGTCGCTCGGTGTCGACCCCGTCACCTGTGCCGCCTCGTACGGGCGCCCGCTCGTGGAACTGGGACGTTGCACGGCGGAGACGGCGCGCCTGCTGGCCGCCGCCCTGCCGGGGAAAGGGGCCGATCGTGAGCCTGCATCCTGAGACCGGAGGCTGTCTTCTGCCGGCCGGGGCGTATGTGGTGGAGGTCCGTACCGGGCGCGTGGCCAGACTGATGGGCCAGGTCGGGCCGTACGTCCAGCTGCGGCCGCTCGGCGGGGGCCGGGAGTGGGACTGCCCGCCGGACGGGGTGCGCCGGGCGACCGACGCCGAGCGGATCAGCGCGGCGACCGCGTATGTGAACGCGCGGAGCCGGGGCGAGGTGCCGTAGTACGGGAGCGGGGGCCCCGCCCCCGTACCCGGTGGCGTCCGCGTACGGGAGAATGGGCTCCATGACCCTGTTCCGCGACGACGGCATCGTGCTGCGCACCCAGAAGCTGGGTGAGGCGGACCGCATCATCACCCTCCTCACCCGGGCGCACGGCCGGGTGAGGGCGGTGGCGCGGGGGGTGCGGCGGACCAAGTCGAAGTTCGGGGCGCGGCTGGAGCCGTTCAGCCACGTCGATGTGCAGTTCTTCGCCCGGGGCAGCGAGCTGGTGGGGCGAGGGCTGCCGCTGTGTACGCAGAGTGAGACCATCGCGCCCTACGGCGGCGGGATCGTCACCGACTACGCTCGCTACACCGCCGGGACGGCCATGCTGGAGACGGCGGAGCGGTTCACCGACCACGAGGGGGAGCCCGCCGTCCAGCAGTACCTGCTGCTGGTGGGCGGGCTGCGGACGCTGGCCCGGGGCGAGCACGCCCCGCACCTCATCCTGGACGCGTTCCTGCTGCGCTCGCTCGCGGTCAACGGCTACGCGCCCTCGTTCGACGACTGCGCGCGGTGCGGGCTGCCGGGGCCGAACCGGTTCTTCTCGGTCGGCGCGGGCGGGGTGATCTGCGGCGACTGCCGCGTACCCGGCAGCGTCGTACCCTCTGCGGAGGCCGTCGGGCTGCTCAGCGCGCTGCTGACCGGCGACTGGGCGACGGCCGACGCGTGCGAGCCCCGGCACGTCCGGGAGGGCAGCGGACTGGTCTCGGCCTATCTGCACTGGCACCTGGAGCGCGGGCTGCGCTCGCTGCGCTACGTGGAGAAGTGACGTCAGCGATGTCAGTGACGCAAGTGACGCAAGTGACGACAGCAATGCATGTGCAGTGGATGACGAGGAGTGTGTGACCCGCATGGCACGACGCGGATTCCTGGGGCGGTCCCGACGCGACTACCAGGACCCCGAGCCGCATCCGTCCGGCGCCCGGCCGCCCCGGATCCCCGCCGAGCTGGTGCCGCAGCATGTGGCGGTCGTCATGGACGGCAACGGCCGCTGGGCCAAGGAGCGGGGCCTGCCGCGTACCGAGGGGCACAAGGTCGGTGAGGGCGTCGTGCTGGACGTGCTCAAGGGCTGCATCGAGATGGGCGTGAAGAACCTCTCCCTCTACGCCTTCTCCACCGAGAACTGGAAGCGGTCGCCGGAGGAGGTGCGCTTCCTGATGAACTTCAACCGGGACGTCATCCGCCGCCGCCGGGACGAGATGGACGCGCTGGGCATCCGCATCCGCTGGGTGGGCCGGATGCCGAAGATGTGGAAGTCGGTCGTCCAGGAGCTCCAGATCGCCCAGGAGCAGACCAAGGACAACGACCGGATGACGCTGTACTTCTGCGTCAACTACGGCGGCCGGGCCGAGATCGCGGACGCGGCGAAGCGGATCGCCGAGGAGGTCGCGGCGGGGCGGCTGGACCCGTCCAAGGTCAACGAGAAGACCTTCCAGAAGTACCTCTACTACCCGGACATGCCGGATGTGGACGTCTTCCTGCGGCCCAGCGGCGAGCAGCGGACCTCCAACTACCTGATCTGGCAGTCCAGCTACGCGGAGATGGTGTTCCAGGACGTGCTGTGGCCGGACTTCGACCGGCGCGACCTGTGGCGGGCCTGCCTGGAGTACGCCCAGCGCGACCGCCGCTTCGGCGGGGCGATCCCCAACGAGGATCAGCAGCTGACGAAGTAGGGCCCAGGGTCAGAAGGGGGCGGCGGTGAGCAGGAGCGGCGTGCGGACGCCGAGCCCCGCGCCGAGGTCGGCGACCACCGCCCCCAGCCAGCCGACCGCGTCCGGCGACCACTCCGCCAGGGTGCCGGTCAGCCGCAGCTCGTGCAGCGGCGGACCGTTCCAGAAGGTGTCGTCGAACGGGGTGGCCACGGCGGCCTCCGGACCCGTGACCGTTTCGGCCGCCGACAGCGGTACGAAGGCCCCCTCGCAGACCTCGGTGAGCCGGTCGGCGAGCACAGCGGCGGCCTCGGCGGCCATCGGGGACCGCCCGCTGTTGATCCGCACCGCCACCCGCGTCCGGGTCCCCGGGTCGCCCTCCCGCAGCCACTGGCCGGTCTGGGCGGCGGGCACGGGGGAGTGGCGCGGCCGGCGTGCCGGGTCGATGCCCTGCACCGGGAGAAGGAGCTGTACGGCGTCGAGCCGCAGCACGCCGACCCGGTCCATGGTGTCCTGGACGCAGCGCAGGAACGGCTGCACGGGCAGCGGCCGGTCGTCGGCCACGGCCTCCGCCTCGACCTGGAACCAGGAGAGCAGCCTCCGGTCGCCGGGCACCAGCGGGTGGTCCCAGCCCGCGTCGTTCATGGACCAGAGGCCGTTCGCGACTCCGGTGCCGGACCCTTCGTCCAGCCACCCCATGGCCAGTGAGCGCTGGTAGAACAGGGCGTACGCGTCGGCCTGGGAGTCTTCCGCGCCCGCCGTGCGCCAGTCGTACGGGACCAGCTCGCCGTAGAGGGCGGCGAACAGGGTCCCGGCGGTCGGACGCGACCCGGGAGCCTGCCCAGGGCGCGCCACGTCCCGCCTACTCGCTCTTGGCGGCGCACTCCGCGCAGGTGCCGAAGACCTCGACGGTGTGCGCCACGTTGACGAAGCCGTGCTGCCGGGCGATGGCCTCCGACCACTGCTCGACCGCGGGGCCCTCGACCTCCACGGCCTTGCCGCACACCCGGCAGACCAGGTGGTGGTGGTGCTCGCCGGTGGAGCAGCGGCGGTAGACCGCCTCGCCGTCGCTGGTGCGCAGGACGTCGACCTCGCCGGCCTCGGCGAGGGACTGGAGGGTGCGGTACACCGTGGTCAGGCCCACCGAGTCGCCGCGGTGCTTCAGCATGTCGTGCAGGTCCTGCGCGCTGCGGAACTCGTCCACCTCGTTCAGCGCCGCCGACACGGCGGCCCGCTGCCGGGTCGACCGGCCGCGCACTCCGGGGGGTCCAGCCGTCGCCACAGGTGCCTCCTCACACTCGGCCCGCTCGGATGTACGCGGGCCATTCTGCCAGGCGCACACCGAGGGGGGCCGGGGCATGGCGGTGGATGCCGTCACACCCAGAGGCCCGGCCGTCACACCCGTACGACTCCCGGCGGCCGTCCCCGTCCCCGTACCGGTGCTCACACCCGTACGCCGTCGCCGTCCGTCCCCGTGCCGGCGGAGGGGCCGGACGCGGCCGCGGCGGGCGGGACGGCCACGTCGCAGGCCTGGGCCTCGGCGGCGGGCGGGGCGGCGGCCCGGGCGCGGCGGCGGGCCAGGGGCGCGGCCAGGGCGGTGAGCAGCACGAAGACGGCGATGGCCAGCAGCACGATGGTCGCGCCGGGGGGCACGTCCTGGTAGTACGAGGTGATGGTGCCGGCCAGGGTGACCCCGGTGCCGACCAGGACCGCGATCACGAAGGTGGCCCGGAAGCTGCGGGCCAGCTGCTGCGCGGCGGCCACCGGGACCACCATCAGCGCACTGACCAGCAGCAGCCCGACGACCCGCATGGCGACGGTGACGGTGACCGCGGCGGTGACGGCGACCAGCAGGTTCAGCGCCCGCACCGGCAGCCCGGTGACCCGGGCGAACTCCTCGTCCTGGCTGACCGCGAACAGCTGCCGCCGCAGGCCCAGGGTGACCAGCACCACGAAGGCGGCGAGCAGGCAGATGGAGACGATGTCGCCTTCGGAGACCGTGGAGAGCGAGCCGAAGAGGTACGAGGTGAGGTTGGCGTTCGACCCGCCGGGGGCCAGGTTGATCAGCATCACGCCGCCCGCCATGCCCCCGTAGAACAGCAGGGCGAGGGCGATGTCGCCGTGGGTGCGGCCGTAGGAGCGGATCAGCTCCATGGCGACCGCGCCGAGCACGGCGACCAGGGTGGCCATCCACACCGGGTTGGTGGACATCAGGAAGCCGAGGCCGACACCGGTCATGGCGACATGGCCGATGCCGTCGCCCATCAGGGCCTGCCGCCGCTGGACCAGGTAGATGCCGACGGCGGGCGCGGTGACGCCGACCAGCACGGCCGCGAGCAGCGCCCGCTGCATGAAGGCGAACTGGAGGAATTCCATGGTCAGGTGAGCAGTCCCGTGCGGAGCGGCTCGTCGGCCGCGTGCGGATGTACGTGGTCGTGGCCGGGCAGCGCGTGCTGGCCGACGGCCTCCGGCGGCGGCCCGTCGTGGACCACGCAGCCGTCCCGCAGCACCACCGCGCGGTCGATCAGCGGCTCCAGCGGGCCCAGCTCGTGCAGGACGAGGAGGACGGTGGCGCCGTTCGCCACCTGCTCGCGCAGGGTGGTGGCCAGCACCCCCTGGCTGGCCAGGTCCACGCCCGCCATCGGCTCGTCCATGATCAGCAGCTCCGGTTCGGCGGCGAGCGCCCGGGCGATCAGCACCCGCTGGTGCTGGCCGCCGGAGAGCGCGCTCACCGAGTCCTTCGCCCGGTCGGCGAGGCCCACCAGCTCGATGGCCCGGTCCACGGCGGCCCGGTCGGCACGCCGGGGCCAGCCGAGCCTCGTCCGGGACAGCCGGCCCGAGGAGACGACCTCGCGGACGGTGGCGGGCACCCCGCCGGCGGCGGTGGTGCGCTGCGGGACGTAGCCGACCCGGGCCCAGTCGCGGAAGCGCCGCAGCTCGGTGCCGAAGAGGGCGACGGAGCCGCCGGTCAGCGGCACCTGCCCGATCGCCGAGCGGACGGCGGTGGACTTGCCGGAGCCGTTGGCGCCGAGCAGGGCGACCACCTCGCCGCGGTGGACGGTGAGGTCGATGCCGCGCAGCACGGGCCGCGCGCCCAGCGTGGCGGTGGCCGCGCGGAGGGCTATGACGGGCTCGGGCTCGGTTCTCTCCACTCTCTCCACGGTTTCCATGGTGTCCTCGATCGGCTCGCGGTGCGCTTCGGGGATCTTCGGCGCCGCGGACGGGCCGCCGCGCTGGCGGCCGATCCGTCCTCCGGCCGGGGCTCGGGTCATCGGGCCCCCAGTGCCTGCTTCAGGGCGGTCAGGTTGGACCGCATGACCTGGAGGTAGTCGTCGCCCTTGGAGCGGTCGGTGATGCCCTCCAGCGGGTCGAGCACCGCGGTCTTCAGCCCGGTGTCCCGGGCCAGGGTCTTCGCCGTCCGGTCGCTGGCCAGGGTCTCGAAGAAGACGGTGCTCACCTTGTCCTTCTTGGCGATGGACTGGAGCTCCTTGATCCGGGCCGGGCTGGGCTCGGCCTCGGGGCTCACCCCGGAGATGCCCTCCTGGTCCAGCCCGTAGCGCTCGGCGAGGTAGCCGAAGGCGGCGTGGGTGGTGATGAAGGTGCGGGTGGAGGTGTTCTTCAGCCCGCTGTCGTACGCGGTGTCGAGCGCGGTCAGCTCCTTGACCAGGGCGTCGGTGTTCTTCCGGTAGTCCGCCGCGTGGTCCGGGTCGGTCTCGGCCAGCGAGTCCCCGACGCCCTTGGCGATCTCGGCGTACTTCACCGGGTCCAGCCAGACGTGTGGGTCGGTGCCGCCCTCGTGCCCGTGGTCATGGCCTTCCTCGCCGTGCTCGTCCCCGTGCTCATGGCTGTGGCCCTCGGTGGAGGCGCCGTGCTCCTCCAGGGCGGTCAGCGAGCCGGCGTCGACGGTCTTCTTCGCCTCGGACTGGGCGATGGCCTCGTCTGCGGCGGGCTGGAGGCCCTTGAGGTAGAGGACGTAGTCGGCCTCGCCGAGCTGGCCGATCTGCCGGGGCTTGAGCTCCAGGTCGTGCGGTTCGACGCCCGGCTGGGTCAGCGTGGTGACCTCGACGTGCCGGCCGCCGATCCGCTCGGCCAGGAACTGCATGGGGTAGAAGGACGCCACCACGTCGACCTTGCCGTCCGAGCCCGCGCCCGTGCTGCCGCCGGAGTCGCCGCAGGCGGTCAGGGTGAGCAGACCGAGGGCGACGGCGGCGGCGACAGCGGTGGTGGAGGCGGGGACGGAAGGTATCGAACGGCGTACTCTCATGACAGTCATTTTCAACAATATTGGAAACGGTTGTCAACAAGGATCCTCAGTGCCCTGAGCCACACCCCGATCGGGCTTTGGGGGCCACCGATTTGGTCCCGGGGGTGCGCCCGCCGGTAATCTGAATCATTCGCAAGCGCCGTTCGTCACCGTCGTACTGAAGAGAGCACCGTGGCCGCCGACAAGATCGACACCATCGTCAGCCTGAGCAAGCGCCGTGGCTTCGTCTACCCCTGCAGCGAGATCTACGGCGGGCAGCGCGCCGCCTGGGACTACGGACCGCTGGGTGTCGAGCTGAAGGAGAACATCAAGCGCCAGTGGTGGCGTTACATGGTCACCTCGCGTGAGGACGTCGTCGGCATCGACTCCTCGGTCATCCTGGCCACCGAGGTCTGGGAGGCGTCCGGGCACGTCGCCACCTTCACCGACCCGCTCACCGAGTGCACCTCCTGCCACAAGCGCTACCGCGCCGACCACCTGGAGGAGGCCTACGAGGAGAAGCACGGCCGCCTCCCGGAGAACGGCCTGAAGGACCTCAACTGCCCCAACTGCGGCAACAAGGGCACCTTCACCGAGCCCAAGCAGTTCTCCGGCCTGCTCTCCACCCACCTCGGCCCGACCCAGGACTCCGGCTCCGTCGCCTACCTGCGCCCCGAGACCGCCCAGGGCATCTTCACCAACTTCGCCCAGGTGCAGCAGACCTCGCGCAAGAAGCCGCCGTTCGGCATCGCGCAGATGGGCAAGTCCTTCCGGAACGAGATCACTCCGGGCAACTTCATCTTCCGGACCCGCGAGTTCGAGCAGATGGAGATGGAGTTCTTCGTCAAGCCGGGCGAGGACGAGCAGTGGCAGGAATACTGGATGGAGCAGCGCTGGAACTGGTACCGCGACCTGGGTCTCCGCGAGGAGAACATGCGCTGGTACGAGCACCCGGCGGAGAAGCTCTCCCACTACTCCAAGCGCACCGCCGACATCGAGTACCGCTTCTCCTTCGGCGGGAGCGAGTGGGGTGAGCTGGAGGGCGTGGCCAACCGCACCGACTACGACCTCGGCGCGCACTCCAAGGCCTCCGGCACCGACCTGTCGTACTTCGACCAGGAGGCCGGCGAGCGCTGGACCCCTTACGTCATCGAGCCGGCGGCGGGCGTGGGCCGGGCCATGCTGGCCTTCCTCCTCGACGCCTACAACGAGGACGAGGCGCCCAACGCCAAGGGCGTCATGGAGAAGCGCACCGTGATGCGCCTCGACCCGCGCCTGGCGCCGGTCAAGGTCGCGGTCCTGCCGCTCTCCCGCAACCCGCAGCTCTCGCCCAAGGCCAAGGGCCTCGCCGCGGACCTGCGCAAGAACTGGAACATCGACTTCGACGACGCCGGCGCCATCGGCCGCCGCTACCGCCGCCAGGACGAGATCGGCACCCCGTTCTGCGTCACCGTCGACTTCGACACCCTGGACGACAACGCGGTCACCGTCCGCGAGCGCGACACCATGAAGCAGGAGCGCGTCTCCCTGGACCAGATCCAGGGCTACCTGGGCAGCCGCCTCCTCGGCTGCTGACCCCCCGGCTCCCGCCGCGCGACCCGAGGCCCCCGCCCCGTACCCCCGAGGTACGAGCCGGGGGCCTCGGCCGTACGGAGTGCCGCCCGGGCCACCGCCCGGCGCCTATGCCTGCCGGACGTCGCGCGGGCCCGCTCTGAGCCGGCGCGGTTACGGGCGCAGGCCGCGGAGGATGAGGTCGGTGACGGCGGTGAACTCGGCCTCGATGCCTTCGGAGGACCACACCGGGGCGTAGGCGGGGTCATGGAAGCGGGAGGTGGCGTCGAAGACGGCGCGGGCACTCTGGGCCGGGTCGGTCGGGGTGAAGCGGCCGGCCTGGACGCCCTCCTCGATGATGTGGCCGACCTGCCCGAGCAGTATGTCGATATGGCGCTCCACCACCGTGCTGCTGTCGTCGATCAGCGCGCTGTAAGTGGCGAACAGCTCCGGGTCGTCGCCCGCCTTGTGCCGCTTGGCGTCGAAGAGGCGGGCGAGCCAGGCCCGCAGCTTCTCCGGCCCGGGGCCGGTGTCCGGGGAGGCGGTGGTCTCGGCGAGCAGCTCCTCGGTGCGGCCCAGCCAGCGCTGGGTGACCGCCTCCCGCAGCGCCGCCTTGGTGCGGAAGTGGCGGTAGACGCTGCCATGGCTCACCCCGAGCGCCCGGGCCACGTCGACGACCGTGGCCTTGGCCGGGCCGTAGCGGCGCAGGACCTCCTCGGTGGCTTCGAGGATGCGGTCCGGGGTCAGCGCTTCACTGCTCATGGAAGGTGACGGTACCCGTCTCGCGGAGGGCGTCAGCGCTCGCTGTCCAGATGGGCCATCTGGGCGGACGGATACCGCTCGCCCGCCGCCGCGCCCGCGGGCACCGCCTTCTCGATCGCGGCGAGGTCACCGGCGTCCAGGGTGACGGCCAGGGCTCCGAGCGCCTCGGCCAGCCGGTCGCGGCGGCGGGCGCCGATCAGCGGGACGATGTCCTCGCCCTGGGCCAGCACCCAGGCGATGGCGGTCTGGGCGACCGAGACCCCCTTGGCGTCGGCGATCTCGCGCAGCTTGTCCACCAGGTCGAGGTTGCGGTCGAGGTTGTCGCCCTGGAAGCGGGGGCTCATGGCACGGAAGTCGCCGGTGCCCAGCTCGCGGTCCCGGCTGAAGTGCCCGCTGATCAGGCCGCGGGACAGCACCCCGTACGCGGTGATCCCGATGCCCAGCTCACGGGCGGTGGGCAGGATCTCGGCCTCGATGGAGCGGGAGATCAGGCTGTACTCGATCTGGAGGTCGGAGATCGGGGCCACGGCGGCGGCCCGGCGCAGGCTCTCGGCGCCGACCTCGGACAGGCCGATATGGCGCACATGGCCGGACTCGACCAGCTCGGCGATGGCCCCGACGGTCTCCTCCACCGGCACATCCGGGTCGAGGCGGGCGATCCGGTAGACGTCGATGTGGTCGGTACCCAGGCGCTGGAGTGAGTACGCCGCGAAGTTCTTCACCGCGGCGGGGCGGCCGTCGTAGCCGAGGAAGGCGCCGTGGACGTCCCGCAGGGCGCCGAACTTCACGCTGACCAGGGCGCGATCCCGGTCGGCGGCGGGGGCGGTGCGCAGGGCCTCGTTGATCAGCAGCTCGTTGTGGCCCATGCCGTAGAAGTCGCCGGTGTCGAGCAGGGTGACGCCGGCGGCCAGGGCGGCGTGCACGGTGGCGATGGCCTCGCCGCGGTCGGCCTCGCCGTACAGCGCGGACATCCCCATGCAGCCGAGGCCGAGGGCCGAGACCTCAGGTCCGGTGCGGCCCAGGGTGCGGTGGGGGAGCGATGTGGTGGTCATGTCGGCTCCTGGGAGAGAGGGGTCGGTTCGGTTGGCGCTGTGTATGAGTATGGAACATGCGATGACAGATTTCAATATCTGTCAGTCACTCGATGGAGTGAAGACGCCATCGGAAAATCGGGTGCGGGGGTGGGGTGGAGGTGGACTAGGGTCGCCCTATGGCGAATCTCCCTCTCTACGAGTGAGCGCGCGCGGGGGACACACCCGCACCGCGCCCGACAGACGTCCATCCACTCGATCCCTGTGAGGGAGACACCATGGCCAAGAGCCGCAACAACCTGCTCGGCGTCGGCGGACAGCGCCGCAAGCTGTCCAAGAACGGTGAGCCCGGCTCGCCGTCCGCGCGCGCCGAGGACCGCCGTTCCGCCGACGACCAGAAGCAGGAGCTGCTGCGCAAGATGCGTGAGCGCGCCCAGCAGAGCGAGGGTCAGGGGCAGGACCAGGGGCAGCAGGCCTCCGCCGCCGAGTAGGCGGGTAGGGGCAACAGAGACACCGAGGGCCCGGGACGGCACCGCTTGCGCGGGCGTCCCGGGCCCTTGCCCGTACTCCTGGAGCCGTACCCCTCGGGGACCGTCAGCGGCGGTCCGCGTTCGCCGGGGCCGGGGCGGGCTGGTCCGGGGCGGTCAGGCGGCGGGCGGTGCGTTCGGCGGTGGCGCGGGCCCAGGCGCCGCTGGTCGCCGCGCCGACCAGGAGCACGGCCAGTCCGCAGCCGGCCAGCACCCACCAGGCGGTGCGGCTCGCCGCCACGAAGTCGCCCATGGAGCCCGACCCGCCGCCCCCGGCGGCCATCCCCGAGGCGAGCACCGCGCCGATGACGGCCACGCCCAGCGTCGTACCGATCTGGCGGCTGGTGGACGCCACCGCGGAGGCCACCCCGGCCTGGGCGCGCGGCATCCCGGAGACGGCGGTGTTGGTGATCGGGGCGTTCACCATGCCGAAGCCCAGGCCGAACAGGACGTAGCCGGTGAAGAGGAGGGGCAGGCTGGTCTCGGCGTCCAGCGCGGCGAACAGCACCCCGCTCGCGGTCAGCGCCACCCCGGCCACCAGCAGCGGCAGCCGTGGGCCCCGGCTGCCGACCAGCCGCCCGGAGAGCGGGGCGCAGACCAGGGTGAGCGCCGCCATCGGCAGCATGTAGAGGCCGGCGTGGAGGGCGGAGAGCCCGCGCACCTCCTGGAGGTAGAGCGTGTTGACGAAGAGGAAGCCGCCCAGCGCGGCGAACGCGCAGATCGCGATGACCGTCGCCCCGCTGAACGGGGCGCTGCGGAAGAAGCGCAGGTCGATCAGGGGCTCGGTGCGCCTCGGCTCGTAGCGGAGGAGGGCGAGGAGGGCGGCCAGGGCGAGCGCCGCGCAGACGGCGACCAGGGGGGAGGTGAAGCCCGCGTCGGGGGCCTCGATGATGCCGAAGGTCAGCGAGCCGAGCAGCACCATGACCAGCAGCTGGCCCACCGGATCGACCCGGCGCGGCTTGGGGGCTCGGGACTCCGGGACGTACCGCCAGGTGAGGAGGAGGGCGGCCAGTCCGACGGGCAGGTTGATCCAGAAGATCGCCCGCCAGCCGACCGTCTCGGTCAGCACCCCGCCGACCAGCGGCCCGGCGGCCATCGAGATGCCGACCACCCCTCCCCAGACGCCGATCGCCCGGGCCCGCTCCCGCGGGTCGGTGAAGGTGTTGGTGATGATCGACATCGCCACCGGGTTGAGCATGCAGCCGCCCACCGCCTGCACCATCCGGAAGACCACCAGCGCGGTGAGGCTGGGGGCGAGGGAGCAGAGCGCCGAGCCGACGGTGAAGAGCACGAGGCCGGTCATGAAGACCCGGCGGCGGCCCAGGCGGTCCGCTGTGGAGCCCGCGAGCATCAGCAGCGAGGCCAGGACGACGGTGTAGGCGTCGATGGTCCACTGCATCCCGGAGACGGAGGCGTCGAACTCCCGGCGCATGGAGGGCAGCGCCACGTTCAGCACGGTGTTGTCCAGGCTGACGATCAGCAGGCTCATACAGCAGATCGCCAGCACCAGCAGCCGCCGGCGGGAGGTGAGATCGGGCATATCTCCAACGTAACCCCTCACTAAGTACGCCTAACTAACGAACCTCCCCAGGGCGTGGGTGACAATGGACGGCATGACCGCGCTTGCTCCCTCCTCCACGCACGCCCCGCTCGCCATCGGGCCGCACACCGTGCAGCCGCCGGTGGTGCTCGCCCCGATGGCCGGTATCACGAACGCCCCGTTCCGGACTCTGTGCCGGGAGTTCAGTGGGGGCAAGGGGCTGTTCGTCAGCGAGATGATCACCACTCGGGCGCTGGTCGAGCGGAACGAGAAGACCATGCAGCTGATCCACTTCGACGCGAGCGAGACGCCGCGCTCGATCCAGCTGTACGGGGTGGACCCGGTCACCGTCGGCAAGGCGGTCCGCATGATCGTGGACGAGGACCTGGCCGACCACATCGACCTCAACTTCGGCTGCCCGGTGCCCAAGGTCACCCGCAAGGGCGGCGGCTCGGCGCTGCCGTACAAGCGGCCGCTGCTGCGGGCGATCCTGAACGAGGCGGTCGGCAACGCGGGCGAGCTGCCGGTCACCATGAAGATGCGCAAGGGCATCGACGACGACCACATCACCTTCCTGGACGCCGGGCGGATCGCCGTGGAGGAGGGCGTCACCGCGATCGCGCTGCACGGCCGCACCGCCGCCCAGCACTACGGCGGCACCGCCGACTGGGACGCCATCGCCCGGCTGAAGGAGCACGTCCCGGAGATCCCGGTGCTCGGCAACGGCGACATCTGGTGCGCCGAGGACGCGCTGCGGATGATGCGGGAGACCGGCTGCGACGGGGTGGTGGTGGGCCGCGGCTGCCTGGGCCGCCCCTGGCTGTTCGGCGATCTGGTGGCCGCCTTCGAGGGCACCGGCGGCCCGGCCGCGCCCTCGCTGCGCGAGGTGGCCGAGGTGATGGTGCGGCACGCCACGCTGCTGGGGGAGTGGATCGGCGACGAGTCCCGTGGCGTCATCGACTTCCGCAAGCATGTGGCCTGGTATCTGAAGGGCTTCGCGGTCGGCTCGGAGATGCGGCGGCGGCTGGCGGTGACCTCCTCGCTGGACGAGCTGTCCGCTCAGTTGAGCGAGCTGGATCTGGACCAGTCCTGGCCGCTCGGCGCGGACGGCCCTCGGGGCCGGACCTCCGGCAACAACCGGGTCGTCATGCCGGACGGCTGGCTCAAGGACCCGTACGACTGCGCGGGCGTCGGCGAGGACGCGGAGCTGGACACCTCGGGCGGGTGAGGCCGCGCCCCACCGGAGAGGTGGGGGAATGGGCGGGAGAGGCGGTCCCCGCCGGGAGGTGGGGATTGGCCGGTACCGATCGCAACCAGGCCGTACGAGGTCGTACGGGGTCGCGGACGAGGCCTGGTGTGGTCGGCGGGGGCGGGTGGTCCGGGTGCGCTCACCTGGGGCATCCGCCCTTTTCGTGCGCTTCTCGCGCCGTCTCCGTGTCGCCGCGCGGGGCTCCGGAGAAGTCCGGATACTGGGATCGGAGCGGGTCGGAGGCGCGTGATTCTCGCCACCCCTGATCGGACCTCCGCTCATATGAGCAGTAAGAGAGTGGCTGCACCTTCTCAAGGGGTGGCACGGAGTGCCATCCCTCCTGTGTTCAATAAGTGAACTCATATGGTCGGCCTGTACGCTCAGATGAGCGATCAGGGCCAGTGTTTCCCCAAACGGGCTTCGGGGGGTGAACGGGTGAGGCTCCCCGGCCTGCGCCCTGGTCACCTGCGATCTGCTGGCGGACGAGTGGTTACGACCGAGCGACCGACAAGCGGACGTACCGAGAAGCCTTCGATCTGGGTATGTTCTCGCCGTCAGGGCAGCCACCGCGTCCCGAGGAGTCGAGACCGTGTCGGAAAACAAAGATCAGAAGTTCGTGTACGACTTCACCGAGGGCAACAAGGACCTGAAGGACCTGCTCGGTGGCAAGGGCGCCAACCTGGCCGAGATGACCAATCTCGGACTGCCGGTACCCCCCGGGTTCACGATCACCACCGAGGCCTGCAAGGTCTACCTGGAGAGCGGCGAGGAGCCCGCGGCACTCCGTGCCGAGGTCAGCGCCCATCTGGAGGCCCTTGAGCGGGCCATGGGCAAGAAGCTCGGCCAGGCCGACGACCCGCTGCTGGTCTCCGTACGCTCCGGCGCCAAGTTCTCCATGCCCGGCATGATGGACACCGTCCTCAACATCGGACTCTCCGACACGTCCGTGGAGGGGCTGGCCCGGCAGGCCGGCGACGAGCGGTTCGCCTGGGACTCCTACCGCCGCCTCATCCAGATGTTCGGCAAGACCGTGCTGGACGTCGACGGCGAGCTCTTCGAGGAGGCGCTGGAGGAGGCCAAGCGGGCCAAGAAGGTCACGGTCGACACCGACCTGGCCGCCGCCGACCTCAAGAAGCTGGTCAAGCAGTTCAAGAAGATCGTCACCGCCGAGGCCGGCCGGGAGTTCCCGCAGGACCCGCGCGAGCAGATGGACCTCGCCATCGAGGCGGTCTTCAACTCCTGGAACACCGACCGGGCCAAGCTCTACCGCCGCCAGGAGCGCATCCCGCACGACCTGGGCACCGCGGTCAACGTCTGCTCGATGGTCTTCGGCAACCTCGGCCCCGACTCCGGCACCGGTGTCGCCTTCACCCGCGATCCGGCCTCCGGCCACCAGGGCGTCTACGGCGACTACCTCCAGAACGCGCAGGGCGAGGACGTCGTTGCCGGCATCCGCAACACCGTGCCGCTGGCCGACCTGGAGTCGATCGACAAGGTCTCCTACGACAAGCTGATGCAGATCATGGAGACCTTGGAGAACCACTACAAGGATCTCTGCGACATCGAGTTCACCATCGAGCGCGGCCAGCTCTGGATGCTCCAGACCCGGGTCGGCAAGCGCACCGCCGGTGCCGCCTTCCGGATCGCCACCCAGCTGGTGGACCAGGGCCTGATCGACCAGGCCGAGGCGCTCCAGCGGGTCAACGGCGCCCAGCTCGCCCAGCTGATGTTCCCGCGCTTCGACGAGAAGGCGGACGTCCAGCAGGCCGGCCGGGGCATCGCCGCCTCGCCGGGCGCGGCGGTCGGCAAGGCCGTCTTCGACTCGTACACCGCGGTGAAGTGGTCCCGCTCCGGCGAGAAGGTCATCCTGATCCGCCGCGAGACCAACCCCGACGACCTGGACGGCATGATCGCCGCCGAGGGCATCCTCACCTCCCGCGGCGGCAAGACCTCGCACGCCGCCGTGGTCGCCCGCGGCATGGGCAAGACCTGTGTCTGCGGCGCCGAGGAGCTGGAGGTCGACACCAAGCGCCGCCGGATGACCGTGCCCGGCGGGCAGGTGGTGGAGGAGGGCGACACCGTCTCCATCGACGGCTCCACCGGCAAGGTCTACCTCGGCGAGGTGCCGGTCGTGCCCTCCCCGGTGGTCGAGTACTTCGAGGGCCGGATGCACGCCGGCGCCGACGACGCCGACGAGCTGGTCGAGTCCGTGCACCGGATGATGGCCTACGCCGACCGCCGCCGCCGGCTGCGGGTGCGGGCCAACGCCGACAACGCCGAGGACGCGCTGCGCGCCCGCCGGTTCGGCGCCCAGGGCATCGGCCTGTGCCGCACCGAGCACATGTTCCTCGGCGAGCGCCGGGAGTACGTGGAGCGGCTGATCCTCGCCGACACCGACGCCGAGCGCGACGACGCCCTGAAGGCCCTGCTGCCGCTGCAGAAGCAGGACTTCGTGGAGCTGTTCGAGGCGATGGACGGGCTGCCCGTCACCGTACGGCTGCTGGACCCGCCGCTGCACGAGTTCCTGCCCGACATCACCGAGCTGTCGGTACGGGTGGCCCTGGCCGAGTCCCGCAAGGAGCCGCACGAGAACGAGCTGCGGCTGCTCCAGGCCGTACACCGGCTGCACGAGCAGAACCCGATGCTGGGCCTGCGCGGCGTACGGCTCGGCCTGGTCATCCCCGGCCTGTTCACCATGCAGGTCCGCGCCATCGCCGAGGCCGCCGCCGAGCGGATCGACGCCAAGGGCGACCCGCGCGCCGAGATCATGATCCCGCTGGTCGGCACCGTCCAGGAGCTGGAGATCGTCCGCGACGAGGCCGAGCAGGTCATCACCGAGGTGCAGGCGGCCACCGGGGTGGAGCTGAAGCTCGCCCTGGGCACCATGATCGAGCTGCCGCGCGCCGCGCTGACGGCCGGCCAGATCGCCGAGAGCGCCGAGTTCTTCTCCTTCGGCACCAACGACCTCACCCAGACGGTGTGGGGCTTCTCCCGGGACGACGTGGAGGCCAGCTTCTTCACCGCGTACCTGGAGAAGGGCATCTTCGGGGTCTCCCCGTTCGAGACGATCGACCGGGACGGTGTCGGCGCGCTGGTGAAGAGCGCGGTCGAGGCCGGCCGGGCCACCCGCCCGGACCTCAAGCTCGGCGTCTGCGGCGAGCACGGCGGCGACCCGGAGTCGGTGCACTTCTTCCACGAGGTCGGCCTCGACTACGTCTCCTGCTCGCCGTTCCGGATCCCGGTGGCGAGGCTGGAGGCGGGCCGGGCGGCCGCGTACTCCAACGGCAGCGACAGCCGCTAGCCGCGCTGACCGGCGGGCCGGTCCAGGGCGGGGGGCCACCCGCCTGACCGGCCTGCCTCGCCGGCCCGCCCGACGGGCCCACCGGGGCCGCCGCCGGCCCATCTGACCCTCACCGGCCAGGCGGCGGCCCCGGGACGCGGGGAGCGACGCGGCGGACACCTTTGTGCGGAGGTGTCCGCCGCGTCGTCGTGTGCGCGGACGCCGCCGCGGGCAAGCGGGGTGCGGGGGCACGGGGGACGTGCGCGAGCGGGTGCGGGCGGTCGGACGCGTGCGCGGGCGGGGTGCGGGCGGCCGGGGCCCGGGGCGCGCCGGCGGCGGGCCGGGGCACGGACCAACTCATGGGCGCCACGGGGGCGCTGCCGGCGGCAGGGTGGCGGCGGTCGGTGGGGGCCGGGGGGTCGTGCGGTGGGGAGGGCGTGTATCGTCTCGGGGGGCCTGGGGGAGCGAGTGCCGGGAAATGGCGTTCCCGGAAGGCGTATGTAGGTACATGTATTGCGGTTCGCGGTCCGTTGAATTCCCGCCTGTTGAACGGCGGACGTTTCACGGGATTCATGTGGTGTCCACCCGGCGTAATTGCGCCATTCGCCAAGCAAAGAACGGGTGAGGCGCGGCCACCGGATCCCCACCCAGTGGCCGCGCCCCATTACCCATGTCGGTCGGGAGAGCCGCAACCTTTCAGGTCCGCCGCCGGACGCGCGAAGCCCCCCACGGTCTTCTGACGCGTCACCTCGGTCCTGAAGGTTTCCCGTTCCGACGGGCTACAGCTTTTCGGCTGAACCCCATCCTCCGCGACGCGTTTCAACTGTGGCTGAAACACCGTGGTAACGTGCTGTGATGGCATGCATACTCAATGCCGGGGGTGATTGCGGATGCAACAGGTGGGGGTTCAGTGCTGCGTATTCATTTCACCGGGAACGACCTCGCTGCCATACGGATGGCGGCCCGGCCGGATGCGTTGTGGGAAACGATTCTCAGCTTTCACAGGTTGCGGGACCGGCGCGGCCCGCTGGTCTTCGGGGCCTGGCGGGAGGAGGCCCGGGCCCGGCTGAGCGGTGAGACCAGACTGCTCGGCGCGCTCGTCCCGCAGCGCGGCTACTTCCCCGACTTCCTCACCCCGGCGGCCGGTCTGGACGGGCTGGAGTCCGGCCTGGAAGCGATCCGGGCCACTCCGCCGGCCCGGGTCCACACCGAGCTGGCCCTGCTCGCCGCCGCCCGCCCGGTGGCCGCCCCGCTGCCCGGATGGGCGGTCGACCTCGCCCAGGGCGACCCGGAGCCCTTCGGCCGGCTGCTGACGGCGCTGCGCGGCTACCACCGGGCCGCCATCGAGCCCTCCTGGGCCTATGTGGAGTCCCGGATAGAGGCAGACCGCGCGCTGCGGGGCCGCGCCCTGCTGGACGGCGGGGCGGAGGAACTGCTCGCCTCCCTGCCGCCGATGCTGCGCTGGCAGGCCCCGGTGCTGGAGGCGGACTACCCGGTCGACCGGGACCTGCACCTGGACGGCCGGGGCCTGCTGCTCCAGCCCTCGTTCTTCTGCCGGGGCACCCCGGTGGTACTGCGCGACCCGGACCTGCCGCCGGTGCTGGTCTACCCGGTCACCCACACCGACGCCCCGGCGGCGGTCAACCCGGACGGCGGCGCCTCCCCGCTCGGCCGGCTGGTCGGGCACACCCGCTCGGCCGTGCTGCGGGCCATCGGGCACGGCGGCACCACCAGCGAACTGGCCCGCCGCGCCGGGGTGTCGCTCGCCTCGGCCAGTCAGCACGCCGGGGTGCTGCGGGAGGCCGGGCTGGTGGTGACCATGCGCCAGGGCAGCTCGGTGCTGCACACCCTGACCCCGCTGGGCGCCGCCCTGCTGCACGGCGGCCACCCCCACCCGGGCGCCGCGCGCCCCCTGGAGGGCGCCGGACGGCTCAAGGAGGCCGAGGCGCGCGTCAAGGGCGCCAAGGGCTCGGAGGGACGGGTCAAGGGGCCCGAGGGGCGGCTGCGGGAGTCCGGCGGGCACCGCGGGGAGGGCGGTACCCGCCGGGGCGGGGGCGGCGCCCCGCCCCCGCGCCGCCGCCACGCGTGGAACGGCCCCGTGGGGCCGTGACGGTGACGCCGGGTCGGGGGGCTATGCGCGGAACGGGCCGGTCACCTCGTAGGTGATGCCGCCCGAGGAGCTGCCGGAGGGGCCGCGCTGGCTGGAGAAGTACAGCCGCCGGCCGTCCGGTGAGAAGGCCGGTCCGGTGATCTCGGAGCCG
Source organism: Streptomyces sp. NPDC046887 (assembly GCF_040644755.1). NCBI lineage: Bacteria > Bacillati > Actinomycetota > Actinomycetes > Kitasatosporales > Streptomycetaceae > Streptomyces > Streptomyces sp. NPDC046887. Next base: position 242,369 of record NZ_JBEYXH010000005.1, on the reverse strand, counting down.
GACTGGCCGGAGATCCGCAGGAAGGGCGCCACCGTGTCGTCCGGGGTGATCAGGCAGATCTCCATGTTGCCGCCGTCCTCCGCGATGTACAGATCGCCGGAGGACGAGCCGGTGACGTTGTCCACCCCGGTGAGCGGCGCCGCGCCGGAGGGCACCAGCGAGTCGTCGTAGGCCAGTTCGTAGGTGCCGGCCACCAGGTTCAGCCGCCAGACCCGGTTGTCGCCCTTGGTGGTGAACCAGACGTGGTCATTGGCGTAGTGGCAGCCCTCGCCGCCGTTGAACCGCTTGGCGCCGGACACCTGGTTGCGGGTGGTGGTCGGGGTGCCGTCCGGGTCGGGTACGTCCTGCCAGCGGAAGGTGCCGGAGGTCGCCGAGCCCGCCACCAGCACCTGGAGGGTGCCGGCGGAGAGGGTGCCCCAGGCGGCCGGCACGAAGCGGTAGAAGCAGCCGTCGGTCTCGTCCTCGGTCAGGTAGACCACCTTGCGGACCGGGTCGGCGGCCGCCGCCTCGTGCTTGAACAGCCCCATCGCGGGGTGCCGCACCGCCGCCTTCGCGCCCCAGGGGTCGGTCTCGTAGACGTAGCCGCGGGTGACCTCCTCGCAGGACAGCCAGGTGTTCCACGGGGTCCGCCCGCCCGCGCAGTTGGTGCGCGTACCGGAGAGGATCCGGTACGCGCCGGTGATCGCGCCGCTCGCCGAGAAGCGCAGCGCGCTCGCCCCGCCGTTGGGGCTCACCTCCGAGTTGGAGACATAGATCCAGCCGGTGCCGTCGGCGAAGCAGGCGCCGCCGTCGGGTGCGTCGTGCCAGGTGTACGAGGTGGTGCCGACCCGCTGCCGGGACCGGGCGACCACCCGGCTGCCGAAGCCCTCGGGCAGCGCGATGCCGTTGGCGTCCGCCGGGCGCAGGGCGCCGTACGGCCCGGTGCCGGGCTGGGCGGGCGCCGCATAGGCCGCACCCGCCATCAGGGCGCCGCCGAAGGCCGCCGCCGCACCGCCGCCAACCGCTCCGCGCAGAAAACCGCGACGTTCCACGTGTCTCACTCCAGGGTCCGGTGAACCCTCCGGCGCGCGTCCTCATGTCGTCACGTCGAAGGGTGCGGCCCGCCGCACCGGCCGGCGCGGCGGGTCTCACTCGACCCCGGACCGTAGGAGGCGGGCATGGGCCCGGCATGGACACGGCCCCAACGCCCGATGAAGGCCGGACGGCGGCTGTGCGGCCGTGAACGAGGGGCCCGCGGCCATTGCGTACAACTTGGCGGCCTGCCCTCGGAAGGGGTGGACGTAATGGATGTCACCGGATTAGGGTCCTTACGTGCCCGATATCTCCCTGGCCACCCTGGTCATGCTCTGCCTCGCCGCCCTGGTGGCCGGCTGGATCGACGCCGTGGTGGGCGGCGGCGGGCTGCTTCTGCTGCCCGCGCTGCTGCTGGGGCTGCCCCAGGTCTCCGCCGCCCATGTGCTCGGCACCAACAAGGCGGTGGCCATCGTCGGCACCACCGGCGCCGCCGTCACCTACGCCCGCAAGGCCCCGGTGAGCGTGGCGACGGCGGTGCGGATCGGGCTGATGGCGCTGGCCGGGTCGATGGGCGGGGCGTTCTTCGCCGCCGGGATCAGCAGCGAGGTGCTGCGCCCGGTCATCATGGTGGTGCTGCTCGCGGTGGCCGCCTTCGTGGTGCTACGCCCCGGGTTCGGCACCGCCGCGGCCGCCTCCGGGCCGGTCGGGCGGGGCCGCACGGTCACCGCGATCGTCCTCGTCGGCGGCGGGATCGGCTTCTACGACGGCCTGTTCGGCCCCGGTACCGGCACCTTCCTGGTGCTGGCGCTCACCGCGGTGCTCCATCTCAACCTGGTCACCGCCTCCGCGACGGCCAAGATCGTGAACGTCTGCACCAACGCGGGCGCGCTGGCGATGTTCGCCTACCAGGGCACGGTGCTCTGGCAACTGGCCGCGCTGATGGCGGTGTTCAACCTGGCGGGCGCGATGCTGGGCGCGCGGATGGCGCTGAGCCGGGGCGCCGAGTTCGTCCGCGGGGTGCTGCTGGTGGTGGTCTTCTCGCTGGTCGCCAAGCTGGCCTTCGACCAGTGGGGGTGAGCCGTGGGCGGGGGTGGTTCAACCGCGTGATACGGCGGTGGGCACCGTCTGCCGTACGCCGATGAGGTGCCCGAAGGCGACCACATTGGCCTGGTAGCCGCCGGTCCGCCGGTCGAACGCGCCGCCGCAGGTGATCACCCTCAGCTCGGCGCGGTCGGCCCCGCCGTAGACCTTGTCGTCGGGGAAGGCGTCGTTGTCGTACACCTCGACCGCGTCCACGGTGAAGACGGCGGTACGGCCGTCGGCGCGGTCCACCTCGACCCGGTGGCCCTTCTTCAGGGTGCCCAGGGAGTAGAAGACCGCGGGCCCCTGGTCGTTGTCCACATGCCCGGCCAGGACGGCGGCGCCCTCCGCGCCGGGGGCGGGCCCCTCCGCGTACCAGCCGGCGATGTTCCGGTTGGCGGCCGGCGGCACCTCCAGACCGCCGTCGGAGGCCAGCCCCAGCCGCATGAGCGGGGCGTCCACCTTCAGGTCGGGGATGCGCACCCGGTAGGGCGCCGCGGGCGGCAGCGGGTCGGCGGCCGCGGAGGTGTGCTGGTGCGGCCCGGCCGCGAAGGCCTGCGCCGCGGAGGGGACCGGCGGGGTGGTGTCCGCGGAGCCGTTCTGGATCAGCCAGAGGCCGACGAAGGCGGCGACCGCCAGGCCCCAGCCCTTGCCGCGGGCCTTGTCGTTGCCGGGCTGGGGCGCGGGATCGGACATGGCTGCCTCCTCGACGGGTGCGCGGGGGCGGGGCGTTCATCGTGGGGAGGGTGATGGGGCTCCCCACCCGCGCCGCGGTCTGGAGGGACACACGCGGCGGGGGCGGGGAGCGGGGCGGGGGCTTCGGGGACGGACCCCGGTCAGCCGTTCTGCGTGCCGCTCGCCCGGCGACGCAGGAACCACAGCCCGCCCGCGGCGGAGGCGGCCAGTACGCCCGCGCCCGCCGCGATCTGGGTGGTGTCCGGGCCGACGCTGCCGCCGACACCGGTCTTGACGTGGCCGCTGGGGTGGCGGCCACCGCTCTCCTCATGGCCCTCGGAGGACTCGTGGCCCCCGGAGGACTCATGGCCTCCGGACGACCCGCTGCCCCAGTCGTGCCCACCGCTGGACCCACCGGAGTCATGGCCTCCGGAGTCGTGGCCGCCGGTGCCTCCGGAGTCGTGCCCCCCGGAGCCCCCGGAATCGTGTCCGCCGGAGTGCTTGACGATCAGGTCGCCGGTGGCGGTCTTGCCGTTGTCGCAGGCCACGGCTATCGCATAGGTGCCCGACTTGGTGTGCTTGGGCACGGTGAAGCGCCCGACCACGATCTCCTTCTGGGTGCCCCGCTTCAGCTTGAACTCCCCGGCTCCCAGGGACTCCGCGTCACCCACCCCGCGCCCGTCCTTGCCGCAGGCGGTGGTGTTGACGGTGACGGTGTCGCCGGGGCTCGCGGGGGAGGGGTAGACCTCCAGCGAGCCGCGGTCTCCCGCGTACGCGGTCGGTGCGGCGAGCGCGCCGAGGGCGAGGGCCGCCAGTGCGGTACCGGTCAGCGGGCGGGCAGTGGTGCGCATGGGGGTCCTCCGGGGCCGCACGGTCGGACGGATGTCCTGGTCATGTCCTGGTCTTCTCCTTTCCGAGGTAACGGTCCGGGCCCGCGCCCCGCCTGCTGATAACGCATCAGTTTCCGGCGTACGGGCTCGTGACCGGTCCGTGTCGGCGGACGTCCTCGCAGCTCAGCGCTGTCCCCGAGGGCGTACGCCGGTCATCCGGCCGAACGGGTGAGCCGGTCGCTTGACCTCAACCAAGCTTGAGGAGTGAGGCTGTCGCCCATGCAGAGCAGCAGCGCCCCGAGCGCCCCCGAGACCGCCACCCGCCCGCTCCCCGACGACCGGCCGCGTACCGTTCCGCTCCGGCTCGCCGTCATCGTGGCCAGCAACCGCGAGGGGCGGTTCGGCCCCGTGGTGGCCGACTGGTTCCTCGCCCATGCCCGGGAGCACGCCGAGTTCGCCGTCGACGTGGTCGACCTGGCCGAGGCCGATCTGCCGACCGGGCTCTCCCGCGACCCCGGACCGGCCGCGGCGGCCACCCTGGCCGCGGTCGGCCCGGTGCTGGCCGCCGCGGACGCCTTCACCGTGGTGACCCCCGAGTACAACCACTCCTTCCCCGCCGCCCTGAAGAGCCTGATCGACTGGCACTTCACCGAGTGGCAGGCCAAGCCCGTCTCCTTTGTGTCGTACGGCGGACTGTCCGGTGGGCTGCGGGCCGTCGAGCAACTGCGCCAGGTCTTTGCCGAGATGCACGCGGTGACCATCCGCGACACGGTTTCCTTCCACAGTGCCCACGGCCACTTCGACGAGGAGGGCGCCCACCGCGACCCGGCGGTCCCGGACGCCGCCGCCAAGACGCTGCTCGACCAGCTGGCCTGGTGGGGGCACGCCCTGCGGGACGCCAAGGCGGTACGCCCGTACGGGGCATGAGGGGGCCGGGCCCCGCGGCGTACGGTGGGGGCGCCGCCGCCCGCCCCCACCCCCCCCGTAGCCCGAGGAGATCAGCATGCCCCCGGCCCCAGCTCCGGCCCTGACCGTACTGACCACCACCGACAGCGCCGAGAGCGCCGAGCGGCTGGCCCGGAGCGCCGTGGAGGCCCGGCTCGCCGCCTGTGCGCAGATCTCCGGGCCGGTCACCTCGGTCTACCACTGGAACGACGCGATCGAGACCGGCCAGGAGTGGCAGGTCTTCTTCAAGACGACGGAGGAGCGCTACGAGGAGCTGGAGGCCCAGCTGACCGCCGAGCACCCCTATGAGACGCCGGAGATCATCGCCCTGCCGGTGGTCCGCGGCAGTGCCGGCTATCTGGCCTGGCTGACGGCGGAGACCTCCGCCCGATGACTGTCCCCGACCCCCTCGGGCGCCCCCAGACCGCCCCCGACCGGGCCGCTCACCCCCTGCCCTTCTTCGTGTACGGCACGCTCCGGCCCGGCGAGTCCAACCACGCCCGCCATCTGCGCGGCCGCACCGCCGACGAGGAGCCCGCCCGGCTGCCCGGCACCCTGCTCTACGAGGGCCCCGGCTACCCCTACCTGGCCCGTGCGGGCGCCGGGGACGCGGGCGGTGCGGCGGGGGTGCTGGGGGAGCTGGTGACGGCCGCGCCGGGGGAGTACGAGGCGCTGCTGGCCGTACTCGACGCGCTGGAGGAGTTCCTGGCGCCGGGCCATCCGCTCAACGCCTACGAGCGGGAGCGGTGCGAGGCGGTGCGGCTGGCGGACGGGGCCCGGGTGGCCGCCTGGGTGTACGTGGCCGCCCCGGCGGTGCGGCTGGGCGCCGCGATCACCGGCGGCGACTGGCTCACCCGGCCGGGCCGGGCCCCGCTCCCGCCGCCGCCCTGAGGACCGTCAGCCGTCACGGCCGTCCCGCCACCGCCAGCGCCTCGGCCACGCCCGGCTCCTGGCGGCCCAGGAAGACCGGGTCGGGGCGGAGCGAGGCGTCCAGGGCGGCCTTCCCGGCGGCGGCCAGCTCGCGGACCCCGCCGTAGTACCAGGTCGCGTCGCGCCGCTCGTCCACCCCGACGCCGTACACATCGATCCCGGCCGAGCGGCAGAGCGCCACCGCGCGCCGGACGTGGAAGCCCTGGGTGATCAGCACCGCCCGGTCCACCCCGAAGATCCGCTTGGCCCGGACACAGGAGTCCCAGGTGTCGAAGCCCGCGTAGTCGCTGACGATCCGCCCGTCCGGCACCCCGCGCTCGCGGAGATAGCCGCGCATGGCGTCCGGCTCGTCGTAGTCGGCGCGGCTGTTGTCGCCGGTGACCAGCACCACCTTCACCTTGCCGTCCCGGTAGAGCCCGGCCGCCGTGTCCAGCCGGTGCGCCAGATACGGGGTGGGGCGGCCCTGCCGGAGGCCCGCCCCGAACACCACCGCCACGTCATGGGCGGGCACCTCCTCGGCGGTGCGCAGCCGGCTGTCGGCGACGGCGTGCATCCAGGTCGCGGGTGCCAGGGCGAGGACGCAGCCCAGCATCGCGCCCTGCACCAGCCGCCGCTGCCCCCGCCGTCCGACCGGCCACGGCCGCCACCCCCGTACTCCCCGCATCACACCGACCCGCCCCTCTGCTCCCGGCCGTTCCCCCGTCATCGGGGACCCCACCAGGGACGACGCGTCCGGGCGGCCATCGGTTCACCGCTGCGGCAGCCGGGACGCCGACGGCGGGCGGCGGCCGTAGAGGAGGGCGGCCAGGCAGGCGCCCAGCAGGCCGCCCCCGAGCTGGGCGGCGATGAAGCCGGGGAGGGAGGCGGGGGCTATCCCGGTGAACGAGTCGGTCAGTGAACGGCCCACCGTGGCGGCCGGGTTGGCGAAGGAGCCGGAGGAGGTGAACCAGATCGCGGCGGCGATGTACGCGGCCACGGCGAGCGGGGCGAGGGAGGCGCGGCCGATCCGGTCCAGCCCCTGGATCAGCAGGACGAGCCCGGCGGTGGCCACCGTTTCCCCGATCAGCAGATGGCCGTCCGAACGGAGCTGGGTGGACCAGGCGCCCGGCGGGCGGCCGAACATCGCCTCGGCGAGCAGCGCCCCGGCCACCGCCCCGGCGAGCTGGGCGGCGATGTAGAGCGCCACGCCCCGCCCGGTGAGCCCGGGCCCCGGTCGGGTGGGGGCGTGCCGTCCGGTCCACCAGGCCGAGAGGGTGACCACCGGGTTGAGGTGCGCCCCGGAGACGGGGGAGAAGAGGGCGATGAGCAGGCCCAGGCCGATCGCCGAGGCCAGCGAGTTGGCCAGCAGCCGCACCCCGGTGTCCTCGCTGAGCCCGCTGGCCTGGAGGCCCGAACCGACGATGACCGCCACCAGCGCGGCGGTGCCCACGAACTCCGCCACGGCGCGCCGCGCCAGGGTTCCCTCCATACCTCCACCCCACTTTTCGTTTTACGGAAACTTGATTCCGATCAGTGGAATTCATGGTACGGGGTGGGGCGGTCCGCGCCAGGCCGCGTCCCACGGTGCGACCCGGTCCGTCAACCCACGTCCCTTTGATCACCCCTCAGGGGTTCGTTGTCGGCCCGGGCGGTTACCTTCAACGCATGAACGGCACCAACGGCCCCCGCCCCGCCCCGTCCGGCGGCACCGCCCCCGCCCCGGACGCCCCGTACGACGGGCACGCCGCCGAGCGGTACGCGTCCGAGCCGGACAAGCGGCCGGGCCGTACCGCCTTCCAGCGGGACCGGGCCCGGGTGCTGCACTCCTCGGCGCTGCGCCGGCTCGCCGGCAAGACCCAGGTGGTCACCCCCGGCTCGCGCACCCACGCCTGGGACCCGACCCCGCGCACCCGGCTCACCCACTCCCTGGAGTGCGCCCAGGTCGGCCGCGAGCTGGGCGCCGCCCTCGGCTGCGACCCCGACCTGGTCGAGGCCGCCTGCCTCTCCCACGACATGGGCCACCCGCCCTTCGGGCACAACGGCGAGCAGGCGCTGGACGAGGTCGCCAAGGACTGCGGCGGCTTCGAGGGCAACGCCCAGTCGCTGCGGCTGCTCACCCGGATCGAGCCCAAGCGGTTCGCCCCCGACCCGGCCACCGGCGAGCTGGTCAGTGTCGGGCTCAACCTCACCCGCGCCGCGCTGGACGCCGCCACCAAGTACCCCTGGGTGCGCGGCGACCACCCCACCCAGCCCGCCTCGCCCAAGTTCGGCGTCTACGAGGACGACCTGCCGGTCTTCCGCTGGGTCCGCCAGGGCGCCCCGCGCGACCGCACCTGCTTCGAGGCGCAGGTCATGGACTGGGCCGACGACGTGGCCTACTCGGTGCACGACTTCGAGGACGGGCTGCACGCCGGGCACCTGGACCCCAACCTGCTGCACGCCGAGCCCGAGCGCGCCGACATCTGGCGGGTCGCCATCGGCCGCTACGTACCGGCGGACACCGACCCGCAGGAACTGGCCGACGCCCTCGACCGGTTGATGGAGCAGCAGTGGTGGCCGCACGGCTACGACGGCACCGCGGTGGCGCAGGCCCGGCTCAAGGACGCCACCAGCCAGCTCATCGGCCGCTTCTGCCTGGCCGCCGAGAGCGCCACCCGGGCGGTGCACGGCCCGGGCCGGCTCAGCCGGTACGGCGCCGAGCTGGTCGTCCCCCGCGAGGCGCGCCACGAGTGCGCGGTGCTCAAGGCGGTCGCCGACCGGTACGTCATACAGCGCGCCGAGCAGGAGACGCTCCGCGCCGACCAGCGGATCGTCGTCGCCGAGCTGGCCGAGGCGCTGGCCGCCCGCGCCCCCGAGGGCCTGGACCCCCAGTTCCGCGCCCTGTTCGACGCGGCCCGTGACGACCGGGCCCGCAAGCGGGTGATCGTGGACCAGATCGCCTCGCTCACCGACGCCTCCGCCCGCGCCCTGCACACCCGGCTCACCCAGCGGTAGCACCCCCGATGCCGCCGCGACCGCGGAACGTCTCCTTCCCGCCATCCCGCCGCGTACGGGACGCGGCGGGACGGCGGCGGCGTAGCGTGGAGATCCCGTGCCGCGGCCGCCCGGCACGTATCCGGGACCCCGCCGGGTAGCCGCCAGGAGAACCGAAGGACAACAGGAGGCACCAAGTGGTCGACGCAGATCAGACCTTCGTCATCGTCGGCGGAGGACTGGCCGGGGCCAAGGCCGCGGAGACGCTCCGCGCCGAGGGCTTCACCGGCCGGGTCATCCTCATCGGCGACGAACGCGACCACCCCTACGAACGGCCCCCGCTGTCCAAGGGCTACCTGGCCGGAAAGGACCCCCGCGAGGGCGCCTTCGTCCACGAGCACTCCTGGTACGCGCAGCATGACATCGAACTGCACCTGGGCCAGCCCGTCACCGCGCTGGACCGGCAGGCGAAGACGGTCCGCCTCGGTGACGGCACCCTCCTCGCCTACGACAAGCTGCTGCTGGCCACCGGCGCCGAACCGCGCCGCCTGGACATCCCCGGCACCGAGCTGGCCGGGGTGCACCATCTGCGCCGGCTCAGCCACGCCGACCGGCTCCAGGGCGTGCTGGCCGCGCTCGGCCGGGACAACGGCCATCTGGTGATCGCCGGGGCCGGCTGGATCGGCCTGGAGGTGGCCGCCGCCGCCCGCGGCTACGGCGCCGAGGTCACCGTGATCGAGTCCGCGCCCACCCCGCTGCACTCCGCCGTCGGCCCCGAGCTCGGCCAGCTCTTCGCCGACCTGCACGCCGAGCGCGGCGTCCGGCTGGCCTTCGGCACCCGGCTCACCGAGATCACCGGCCAGGACGGCATGGTCCTGGCCGCCCGCACCGAGGACGGCGAGGAGCACCCGGCGCACGCCGTGGTCGTCGCCATCGGCGCCGCCCCGCGCACCGCGCTCGCCGAGAACGCCGGGCTCGCCCTGGTCGACCGGGACCACGGCGGCGGCATCGCGGTGGACGCCGCGCTGCGCACCTCCGACCCGGACATCCACGCCGCCGGGGACGTGGCCGCCGCCGAGCACCCGCTGCTCGGCACCCGGCTACGGGTCGAGCACTGGGCCAACGCCCTCAACGGCGGGCCGGCCGCCGCCCGCGCCATGCTCGGCCAGGACGTCTCCTACGACCGGATCCCCTACTTCTTCTCCGACCAGTACGACCTGGGCATGGAGTACAGCGGCTGGGCCCCGCCCGGCGCCTACGACCAGGTGGTGCTGCGCGGGGACGCCGGGCGCCGCGAGTTCATCGCCTTCTGGTTGAAGGACCGCCGGGTGCTGGCCGGGATGAACGTCAACGTGTGGGACGTCACAGGGCCCATCCAGGACCTCATCCGCTCCGGCGCCCCGGTGGACCCGCACGTCCTCGCCGACCCCGCCACCCCGCTGGACGCGGTGCTGCCCCGGGTCTGAGGACGCCTCCCGTAGGCCTTCGGTCCTTCGGGAGGCCAGACGAGCGGGTGCCGCCGCGGCCGTAAGATTGCCGGGTGGCTGGCGGCAGGATCAACGACGAGGACGTGAAGGCGGTACGGGACGCGGTCCCGATCGACGCCGTGGTCGCGGAGTACCTCCAGCTGCGCAACGCCGGCGGCGGCAACCTCAAGGGCCTGTGCCCCTTCCACGACGAGAAGTCCCCGTCCTTCCAGGTCAGCCCGAGCAAGGGACTCTTCCACTGCTTCGGCTGCCAGGAGGGCGGGGACACCATCGCCTTCGTGATGAAGATCGACCACCTCTCCTTCTCGGAGACGGTCGAGCGCCTGGCCGCCAAGGCCGGCATCACCCTCCGCTACGAGCAGGGCGGCTACACCCCCGGCCACCAGCGCGGCGAGCGCATCCGGCTGGTGGAGGCGCATGAGCTGGCCGCCCGGTTCTACGCCGAGCAGCTGGGCTCCCCGGAGGCCGAGGCCGGCCGGGTCTTCCTCGCCGAACGCGGCTTCGACCAGGCCGCCGCCCAGCACTTCGGCGTCGGCTACAGCCCGGCCGGCTGGGACCACCTCACCCGCTTCCTGCGCGGCAAAGGCTTCACCGACAAGGAGCTGATCCTCTCCGGGCTCTCCCAGGACAGCCGCAGCGGCAAGCCCATCGACCGCTTCCGCGGCCGGCTGATGTGGCCCATCCGGGACACCGGCGGCGATGTCGTCGGCTTCGGCGCCCGCAAGCTCCGCGAGGACGACAACGGGCCCAAGTACCTCAACACCCCCGAGACCCCGATCTACCGCAAGTCCCAGGTGCTGTACGGGATCGACCTGGCCAAGAAGGAGATCGCCAAGTCCTCCCGGGCGGTGGTGGTGGAGGGCTACACCGACGTCATGGCCTGCCATCTGGCCGGGGTCACCACCGCCATCGCCACCTGCGGCACCTCCTTCGGCGGCGACCACATCAAGATCCTGCGCCGGCTGCTGATGGACAACGGCTCGGCCCGGGTGATCTTCACCTTCGACGGGGACGCCGCCGGGCAGAAGGCCGCGCTGCGGGCCTTCGAGGACGACCAGAAGTTCGCCGCCGAGACCTATATCGCCATCGCCCCCGACGGTATGGACCCCTGCGACCTGCGGCTCGCCAAGGGCGACCAGGCGGTGGCCGAACTGGCCGAGCCGCGCACCCCGCTGTTCGAGTTCGCGCTGCGCCAGATCACCGGCCGCTACGACCTGGAGACCCCGGCCGGCCGGGCCGCCGCCCTGGACGAGGCCGCCCCGGTGGTGGCCAAGCTGAAGGATCTAGCCGTTCGGCACGTTGTGGCTGTCCAGCTCGCTGGCATCGTCGGCATCTTTGACCAGGAGTTCGTTGTCCAGCGGGTTGCCCAGCTCGCCAAGTGGGCCCGAGACCGCGGCGGCCGCCCCGCCCCCCGGGCCCGTACCGGCGCCCACCGCTCCGAGCAGGTCCTCGCCCCGGCTGCCCCCCGTACGCCTTCCGGCCCCGCGCTCACTCTGCGCAACCCGGTCTACCGCACCGAGCGCGAACTGCTGAAGCTCGCCCTCCAATACCCGGCGCTGGTCTCACCCGCCTTCGACGCCTACGAGGCCGACGAGTTCACCGCCGCTCCCTACGCCGTGGTCCGCCAGACCATCGCCGACGCCGGCGGCGCCGAGCAGGGTGTGCACTCCGGCTCCGACTACCTGGCCGCGGTCCGCGAGGCCGCCGCCGACGACCAGGTCCGCGCACTGGTCACCGAGCTGGCGGTGGAGCCGCCGAACATCCGCAAGGTGGACGCGGTGTACGCCGACACCCAGCTGGTCGCGGTCCGGCTGCGCGCCGTGGACCGCCGGATCGACGAGGTCAATAGCTCACTGACCCGCCTCGGCTCGGGCGGTGACCCGCAGGCGTTCGCTGCCGTGCAGAACGAGCTCTGGGTGCTCCAGCAGTACGGCCAGTCCCTCCGCACCAACGGCGCCGCGGCGCTGTAAGGCCCCATCCCTCCGGGGCCGTGTCACCCTCCGGACCCGGCCGGTCGCGCGCGGTTCGCAGAAAATCGCCGCACGCCCCTCGTGGCCGCGATGTGTCGTACCCCACACTGAGGGCGGTGCCGCACCGCCGGGCCGCCCGAACGTCATCGGGCCGCACGCCCCCGCTCCGGTCGCCGCCCGTGGGAGGGATCCACTCGGGACCCGCCCCGGTCCGGCCGCCGTCGCCCCGCCGCCGTACGCCACCGGCGGCGAACACCCAGGAGGTCGCCCCCGTGCAGACCCGGACCCTGACCCTGACGCCGGTAGAGGCCGCCCCCGACGGGCCCGTACCCCTGCCCGTACCGCCGCCGCTCACCGACGGGGGAGCGGCGGCCGAGCAGGAGCAGCCGGACCCGGAGGCGGAGGCGGTGCCGCCGCGGCGCGCCCGCGCCGCCGAGTCCGCGGGCACCGGCGGGGCCACCGCCGACCTGTTCCGCCAGTACCTCCGCGAGATCGGCCGCATCCCGCTGCTGAGCGCCGCCGAGGAGGTGGAGCTCGCGCGCCGGGTCGAGGCGGGGCTGTTCGCCGAGGAGAAGCTGACCCGCACCCGCGACCTGGACACCCGGCTCGCGCACGACCTGGACCGGCTGGTCGTCATGGGCCGGATCGCCAAGCGCCGCCTGATCGAGGCCAATCTGCGGCTGGTGGTCTCCGTCGCCAAGCGGTACATCGGCCGCGGGCTGACCATGCTCGACCTGGTCCAGGAGGGCAACCTCGGGCTGATCCGGGCGGTCGAGAAGTTCGACTACACCCGCGGCTACAAGTTCTCCACCTACGCCACCTGGTGGATACGGCAGGCCATGTCCCGGGCGCTCGCCGACCAGGCCCGCACCATCCGGGTCCCGGTCCATGTGGTGGAGCTGATCAACCGGGTGATCAGGGTGCAGCGCGGGCTGCTCCAGGAACGCGGCTGCGAACCCACCCGGGAGGAGGTGGCCGCCCATCTCGGGCTGGCGCCGGAGCGGGTGGGGGAGGTGCTGCGGCTCGCCCAGGAGCCGGTCTCGCTGCACACCCCGGTCGGCGAGGAGGACGACGTGGCGCTCGGCGACCTCATCGAGGACGGCGACGCCCCCTCGCCGGTGGAGTCCGCCGCCTTCCTGCTGCTGCGCCAGCACCTGGAGGCGGTGCTCTCCACTCTCGGCGAACGGGAGCGCAAGGTCGTCCATCTGCGCTACGGGCTGGACGACGGCCGCCCCCGCACCCTGGAGGAGATCGGCCGCCTCTTCGGCGTCACCCGGGAGCGGATCCGGCAGATCGAGTCCAAGACCCTGGGCAAGCTCCGCGACCACGCCTACGCCGAGCAGCTCCGCGGCTATCTGGACTGACGGCCCGCCCGCCGGGCACCGCTGCCGTCAGGAGTCGTCGCGCTGCCGCCGCCAGGCACTCTCCAGCGCGGTGCCGACAGCGCCACCGAGGCCTATCCCCAGGCCGATGCCCACCGCCGGATTGCCGAGCAGCGTGCCGAGGCTGACACCGAGCGCCGTCCCGACACCCAGCCCCAGCGCGATCCCCGCCCCCTGCGCCCGCCCACCGGCGCCCGCCCCGTCGACCTCCGGCGTACCGCCGTCCTGCCGCTCTCCGGCCATGTCTCCCCCTCAGATCGGCTCCGCCCCTGGTCAGCGGGGCGGACGTCCGCTCACCCTAGTCGTCCGCCCCGCCGCCGGGCACTCTCCAGCGCACCGCCCAGCCCGGTCCCCAGGGCCACCCCCAGGCCGACGCCCAGCGGGGCGAGGCCGTCCATCAGCAGGCCGAGGCCCACGCCCAGGGCCGTCCCGACGCCCACCCCCAGCGCCATCCCCGCGCCCGGCATCCGCCCGCTCCGGGCGCCCATGCGCACCCGCCCCAGGGGCACCCCGCCGTCGCGCCGCTTCGCCATACCGTCCGCCCCAGCCGCCCGTCCGTGTGCGCCGCACCACGGGTCGGGGGCGGCCACGCACACCGTAGCCGCCCCCTCCCGCCGATCACCGACTGCCCGCTCAGTCGACCTCCGCCACCGCCTGGGCGAACTGCGCCGCGTACAGCCGGGCGTAGGCGCCCCGGGCGGCCAGCAGCTCCCGGTGCGTGCCCTGCTCCACGATCGCGCCGTCCTCCATCACCAGGATCACGTCCGCGTCCCGGATCGTGGAGAGCCGGTGCGCGATGACAAAGCTGGTCCGGCCGTGCGCCAGGCGGGCCATCGCCTTCTGGATCAGTACCTCGGTACGGGTGTCCACCGAGCTGGTGGCCTCGTCCAGGATCAGGATCAGCGGGTCCGACAGAAACGCCCGGGCGATGGTGATCAGCTGCTTCTCGCCCGCGCTGACCCCGGAGCCCTCGCCGTCTATCACCGTGTCGTAGCCGTCGGGGAGGGTGCGGATGAACCGGTCGGCGTGCGCGGCCTTCGCGGCCTCCTCGATCTCGGCCCGGCCCACCTCGCGGTCGGCGGGGGCCCCGTAGGCGATGTTCTCCGCGATGGTGCCGCCGAACAGCCAGGTGTCCTGGAGGACCATGCCGATCCGGGCCCGCAGCTCCTCCCGGCGCATGGAGGCGATGTCGGTGCCGTCCAGCAGGATGCGGCCGCCGGTCACCTCGTAGAACCGCATCAGCAGGTTGACCAGCGTGGTCTTGCCCGCGCCGGTCGGACCGACGATCGCCACCGTCTGCCCGGGCGACACCGCCAGCGACAGCTCCTCGATCAGCGGCCGCTCCGGGTCGTAGCGGAACGCCACCTTCTCCAGCTCCACCCGGCCGCCGGCCTTCTCCAGCCCCACCGGCTCCACCGGGTCGCCGGCCGACGGCCGATCCCCGGCCCGGCGGCCCGTTCCGGACGCGTCCGGCTCCTGCTCCTCCGCGTCCAGCAGCTCGAAGACCCGCTCCGCCGACGCCACCCCCGACTGCACCAGGTTCGCCATGGACGCCACCTGGGTCAGCGGCATCGAGAACTGCCGCGAGTACTGGATGAACGCCTGGACGTCGCCGATCGACAGCGCGCCGGTGGCCACCCGCAGTCCGCCGACCACCGCCACCAGCACATAGTTCAGGTTCGAGATGAACATCATCAGCGGATGCATGATCCCGCTGTTGAACTGGGCGCGGAACGAGGCCTGGTACAGCTCCTCGTTCTGCTCGCGGAAGTCCTCCGCCGCCTCGCCCTGCCGGCCGAAGACCTTCACCAACGCGTGCCCGGTGTACATCTCCTCGATATGCGCGTTCAGCCGGCCGGTGGCCCGCCACTGCTGGACGAAGTGCGGCTGGGAGCGCTTGCCGACCCGGGTCGCCACCACCACCGACAGCGGCACCGTCACCAGCGCCACCAGGGCCAGCAGCGGCGAGACGTAGAACATCATCACCAGTACGCCCAGGATGGTCAGCAGCGAGTTGACCAGCTGGCCCATGGTCTGCTGCATGGTCTGGCCGATGTTGTCGATGTCGTTGGTCGCCCGGCTGAGCACCTCACCGCGCCTGGCCCGGTCGAAGTACGCCAGCGGCAGCCGCTCCAGCTTGTGCTGCACCGCCTCCCGCATCCTGAACACCGTGCGGTTGATCACCCGGATCGACAGCCGCGAGGACACCAGCATCAGCAGCCCGGCCACCGCGTACACCGCCAGCGCTACCAGCAGCGTCCGGCCGACCGCGGCGAAGTCGATGCCCTGCCCGGGGGTGAACGCCACCCCGGACAGCAGATCGGCCAGCCCGCCGTCCCCGTCCGCCCGCAGCCGCGCCACCACCTGGTCCTTGGCTACGCCCTCCGGCGTCTGCCGCCCCACCACCCCGGCGAACACCAGGTCGGTGGCCCGGCCCAGGATCAGCGGGCCGACCACCGACAGCGCCACACCCAGCGCGCCCGCCAGCAGCATCGGCCACAGGGTCAGCCGCTCCGGGGCGAGCTGCCGCAGCAGCCGCTTGCCCGACACCTTGAAGTCCGTCGAACGCTGGTCGGGCCCGCCGCCCGCCATCATCCGTCCCGCCGGCCCCGCCATCAGGCAGCCTCCGCCTCGGTCAGCTGGGAGAGCACGATCTCCCGGTACGTCTCGTTCTCCGCCATCAGCTCATGGTGGCGGCCCACGGCCACCACCCGGCCCTCGTCCAGCACCACGATCCGGTCGGCCTCCCGGATGGTGGAGACCCGCTGGGCCACGATCACCACCGTCGCCTCGGCCGTCTCGGCGGCCAGCGCCGCCCGCAGCGCCGCGTCCGTGGTGTAGTCCAGCGCCGAGAAGGAGTCGTCGAAGAGATAGATCTCCGGCCGCTGCACCAGCGTCCGGGCGATCGCCAGCCGCTGGCGCTGCCCGCCGGAGAAGTTGGTCCCGCCCTGCGACACGGGGGCGTCGAGCCCTCCCTCCAGACCGCGGACGAAGTCGGCGGCCTGTGCCACCTCCAGCGCGTGCCACAGCTCCGCCTCGCTCGCGCCGGGCCGGCCGTAGCGCAGGGTGGAGCCCACCGTCCCGGAGAACAGATACGGCCGCTGCGGCACCAGCCCCACGATCCGCGCCAGCACCGCCGGGTCCAGCCGCCGCACGTCCACCCCGTCCACCAGCACCTCGCCGCCGGTCACATCCGACAGCCGCGGCACCAGCCCCAGCAGCGTGGACTTGCCGCTGCCGGTCGAGCCGATCACCGCCGTCACCTCACCGGGCCGCGCCTCCAGGTCCACCCCGCGCAGCACCGGCTCCTCCGCGCCCGGATAGCGGAAGTCCGCCCCGCGCACCTCCAGGTGCCCGGCCCGCTCCAGGACCGTCACCGGCGCCGCCGGCGGCACCACGCTGGACTCCGTACGCAGCACCTCCTCGATCCGCTCGGCGCACACCTCGGCCCGCGGCACCTGCATGAACATGAAGGTGGCCATCATCACGGACATCACGATCTGCATCAGATACGCCAGGAACGCGGTCAGCGCGCCGATCTCCATCCCGCCGGAGTCGATGCGGTGCGCCCCGAACCAGACCACCACCACGCTGGAGACGTTCACCACGGTCATCACCACGGGGAACATCAGCGCCATCAGCCGCCCGGTGCCCAGCGACACCTCGGTCAGCTCCTCGTTGGCCCCGCGGAACCGGCCGCGCTCATAGCCGTCCCGGACGAAGGCGCGGATCACCCGGTTGCCGGTGATCTGCTCCCGCAGCACCCGGTTCACCGTGTCCAGCCGCTTCTGCATCAATCGGAACAGCGGCCGCATCCGGCGCACGATCGCGTACACCGACAGCCCCAGCACCGGCACCACCGCCAGCAGCACCGCCGACAGCGGCACATCCTGCCCGAGCGCCAGCACGATCCCGCCCACGCACATGATCGGCGCCGACACCATCACGGTGAACGCCATCAGCACCAGCATCTGGATCTGCTGGACGTCATTGGTCGTCCGGGTGATCAGCGAGGGCGCCCCGAAGGCCGCCACCTCGCGCGACGAGAAGGACTGCACCCGCTCGAACACCGCCGCCCGGACATCCCGCCCCAGCGCCGCCGCGGTCCGCGCGCTGAGCCGCACCGCGCCGATGCTGCACACCACCTGCGCCACCGACACCGCGACCATCACCGCCCCGAAGCGCAGCACGTAACCGGTGTCCCCGCGGACCACCCCGTGGTCGATGATGTCCGCGTTCAGCGTCGGCAGATAGAGGGTGGCGCAGGTCTGCAGGAACTGCAGCGCCACCAGCAACGCCATCGGCCGCCGATAGGGCCCCAGGTGGTTGCGGAGTAGTTGTCTGAGCACGGATCAACTATCGCCCGGACCGGCCGCCGACCACGAGTCGGTTTCCGTGGACTTTGCCGTACGGGGCCCAGGGCGCCCGCGGCTGTCCGCCGGCCGGGGGGCCGGGGGCTACCGCCCTGCCGGGCTCTCGAACGCCCCCGGATGCAGCTGCTCGCGCGTCGCCGTGTACTGCTGGCGCACCGCCTGGCCCATGGCCAGCTCCTCGCCCGCCTCGAAGACCTGCGCGGACGCCCCCTGCCAGGCCGGCGGGGCCTGCGGGGACAGGGTGCCCTGGGAGACGCCCAGCGCCCACGCCGCCTGCCGCGCCGCACCCAGTGCCGCGTAATCCGCCGGCTGGGGGACGACCACCTGCGCGCCGAACACCGCGGGCGCCACCGCCTGCACCGCGGGCAGCTCCGCCGCCGCACCCAGCAGGAACACCCGCCGCACCTGGACGCCCCGGCCGCGCAGCACGTCCAGCGCGTCCGCCAGCGAGCACAGCATCCCCTCGAACGCCGCCCGCGCCAGGTGCTCCGGCTTCATCGACTCGCGGCGCAGCCCGCTGAGGGTGCCCGCGGTGTGCGGCAGGTTCGGGGTGCGCTCACCCTCCAGATACGGCAGCAGCACCAGCCCCGAGGCGCCCGGTGTCGACTTCAGCGCCAGCGCCGACAGCTCCGGGAGGTCCTCCGCGCCCAGCATCTCCGCCGTACCGCGCAGCGCCCGCACCGCGTTCGACGTCGACACCACCGGCAGATGCATCCCGGTGGCGTCCGCGAACGAGGTGATCATCCCGCTCGGGTCGGCCAGCGCCTCGTGGTGCACCGCCATCACCGAACCGGAGGCGCCCAGCGACACCACCGCGTCCCCGAGCGCCAGCCCGAGCCCGAAGGCGGCCGCCATGGTCTCCCCGGTCCCGGCCGAGATCAGCAGGCCCTCCGGGGTCATCCCGGCCGCCTCGGCCGGACCCAGCACCTCCGGCAGCGCCGCCTGGTGGCCGAGCGCCAGCTCCACCAGGTCGGGGCGGTACGCGCCGGTGCCCGCCGACCAGTACCCCGTACCCGAGGCCGCGCCCCGGTCCGTGGTGCGCCGGGCCGGCCGCCCCAGCAGCTGCCAGACCAGCCAGTCGTGCGGCTGGAGCACCATCGCCACCCGGGCCGCCGCCTCCGGCTCGCCGCGCGCCAGCCACCGCAGCTTCGCCACCGGCTGCGCCGCCTGCGGTACGCAGCCCACCGCCTCCGCCCACGCCTGACGGCCGCCGAACCCCTCGACGAGGTCGGCGGCCGCCACCTGCGCCCGCTTGTCGTTGCCCACCAGCGCGGGGCGCACCAGCGCCCCTTGCCGGTCCAGCGGCACCAGCCCGTGCTGCTGGGCCGAGACGCCGATGGCCTGCACGCCCTCCAGCAGCCCGCCCGAGGCGGCCTCGCCCAGCGACAGCAGCCACGCCTGCGGATCCACCTCGGTGGCCTTGGGCTCCACCGGATGCGGTGCGTACCCCTGCCGCAGCACGGCGCCCGTGTCGGTGTCGCAGACGACGATGCGCGTGAATCCCGACGAACTGTCCAACCCGGCGACTATCCCCATGGGAGGAGATTCTGCCGCACGGACCATCGCTCCGGACGGGTCGGGCAAGCCGGATCCGTCTGGTCAGGTGTTGGTCGTCCCCCACTCGTCCTCACCGGTGCGCGAGCGCTCCTTGAGCGAGCGCACCCGCTCGGCGACGGACTCCGGCATCCGGTCGCCGACCTTGTCGCTCACCTGGTGCAGCGCCTTGCCGGCCACCTCCCGCCCGGTCTGCGCGGCGGACTCCGCCGCGTTGCGCACCGCGGGGTTCTGCGAGAGCTGCCGCGCCTGCTTGCGCAACTGCTCGTACCGCTCCCGCCCCGCCCTGGTTCCGAGGACATACCCCAGAGCCACTCCCACCACGAACGTGAGCTTGTAACGCATGGCTGCCACCCTTCCGTCGGCGTCGGTGCAGACCGCCTACCCGTCAGGGGCAGGGATCACCCCGGATACCGATTGGCGGAGCACCCCCCTGCTTGCGCTAATGTATGTGTCGCAGCGAGCGCCCGCCCCCCGGGAGCACCCCGGCGGGTACGTTCGGTGCAACGCAGCAATCCCCTGTAGCTCAATTGGCAGAGCAGCCGGCTGTTAACCGGCAGGTTACTGGTTCGAGTCCAGTCGGGGGAGCGCGATCCCCTGTAGCTCAATTGGCAGAGCATTCGGCTGTTAACCGGAGGGTTGCTGGTTCGAGTCCAGCCGGGGGAGCTCCACCGCGAAGAGGGTCCCCCGGGGCCCTCTTCGCCGTTTCCCGCCCTTGTCCCGTCCGGCCTTCCGAGGCCGTTTCCCCCAGGTGGGAACCGCCCGGACCGCTGCGGAGTCCTCATGGTCAGGCATGGCCGACCAGCCGGAGCAGGAGATCGTATGACCGGCTATGCTGCGGCAGACGACGCGCACACATGTACGCGACGCGCCGTGAGGGGCGGTAGCTCAGCCGGTTAGAGCAGCGGACTCATAATCCGTCGGCCGTGGGTTCGAGTCCCACCCGCCCCACCGTAAGAAACGTTCTGACCTGCGGCGGGCCTTCGGCGCACGCCGCTGCCAGGAGGGCGCGGCGGGCGCCTTCGACCGGTCACCCGCCTTCTCCACATCCCCGCCCGGTGGCACCGCTCGTGTGTGCGACGGCCGTGCCCCGCGGTCGCACGGTGTTTCCCGCGCACGGCGACCCCTCATGAATACCGCCCCACCCTTGCGCGTGCGGTATCGGGCGAAGTCGGCGTGGCGGTGGCCGAGTTGTGCCAGGCTGAAAGGCAGCGGAAAGGGAGAGCCGCTGCCGCACCACCGGGGCGGGGGGCACTCCGCGGGAATCGGGGGGCCTGTGAGTCAAGAGGTGTGGTTCCTGAACCCGGACTGGGCGGATCTCCCCCTGGGCAGGGGCGAGGGCGCCGCCAAGTCGGCCCGGGAGCGGTACGCCGAGGGCGCGGACTGGATACGCCGCTGGAGCTGCTACGCGCAGCTGATGAAGGAGGCGGCCGAGAACTGGGGCCAGGACGACGACGTCCACGAGCTGCTCGGCGACGTACATCTGCGGATCTACCAGGACCTGATCTCGCCGCACCTGCTGGAGCCGTCGCCCGGGGAACGGGGCAGGTTCCTGCTCGACTCCGTCATCCGGCCGGTCCTGACCAAGCTGTACGACGAGACGGACGACCTGGTGTTCCCCGGGGGCTCGAAGGGCGCCCGCGCCAAGTCACGGGAGGCGGTCAGCGCCTGGTTCTGGGCGATCGAGGCCCGCCGGTCGTGGAAGGAGGCGGCCCGCAAATGGCAGGCCGCCATCCCCGGCGGGCACACGCTGCGCCAACCCGAGCGGACCATCAAGGAACGCATGTGGGCCGAGGGCCTGGACGCCCCCGAGGCCTTCCCGCCACTGGCCGCTCCCGGACTGCGCCTCATCACCGAACGGCTGGACGACGCCCTGCGCCCCTACGCTCGCGAGCCCCTCTCCGAGGGGACCGACCTGCTGTCGCGGCTGCTGCCGGCCTCGATCGCCGAGAAGGTCGGCGAGTCGTCCAGGACGCTCGCCGAGCGGCGCGCCCAGTATCCGCCGGCCGTGCTGGAGAAGCTCGGCATCGACGAGAACGGCCAGACCGACCTGATGGCCGCGGCCCTGCCCCGGCTGCTGGAGTGCATCGCGACGCAGCGGTCGATGCTCCTGCTGGGCCCCACCTCCAGCGGCAAGAGCCGGGTCGGGCGGATCGCCGTATGCCACGCGATCACCCGCGCGCGCCGACGTCACGGCCGCGCCATCGTGCTGATGCCGACCAAGGCCCTGGTCAGCCAGGCCGTCGAGGAGTGGGAGGAGTTCCTGGAGGGCACCGGGTACAAGTGGCGCATCGTCCCCGGTTCCCGCGACTACCCGCACTACGACGAGATGCTGCTGCGGGGCGAGTACGAGGTGGCCGTCATCATCCCGGAGAAGCTGGCCGGGTTGATGGCCGGCGGTATGACGCTGGACGGCTGCGACCTGATCGTCGTCGACGAGTTGCAGAACCTGGCTGACCCCGACCGCGGGCCCCGGCTGGAGATGCTGCTGACCGCGATCCGCGCGTCCTACCAGATGCCGATCCTGGGCCTGTCCGCGACCCTGACGGAGGCGGCGGCCGAGAGTGTGCGGGCGTGGCTGGACATCGACCCGGACGACGTCGTCCGGGTGACGAGGCGGCCGGTGCCGCTCAACATGATCGTCCGTGACGACCGCCGGGTCAGCGAACGTCACGCCGAGGACGACCGGCTGGAAGAGCGCTCCGAGGACCTGGGGGTGGTCCTGCGGCAGTGGCGCAAGGACTCGGTGCTCGAAGCCCTGCTGGACCGCGCCCCGGCCTATGAACGGGCGCTCGCCGTGGCCGTGAAGCTGCTGAAGGACGACAGCCGCGGCATCCGCAGTGTGCTGTGCTTCGTCGGCTCCCGGCAGCACGCCCAGGAACTCGCCGAGGTGGCGCAGGTGCTGCTGAGCCGCGATCCGGACATCGGACCGGTGGACCCCGAGGTCAGCCCCTTCGCCGGCCGGTTCGGCACGCTTGACGAGAAGGAGGTGCGCAAGCGGCACACCGCCTTCTTCCGGTTCCCGCAGACCACCGTGCGCGACTCGGTCGAGGACTCGGTGCGCACGGGCGTCGGCTACCACTCGGCCCGCCTGGAGCAGGGACTGCGAAGCGTCGTGGAGAAGGCGTTCCGGGACGGCCTGATCCGCTTGCTGTTCGCCACCGACACCCTGAAGCTCGGCATCAACCTGCCGGCCGACGCGGTGGTGGTCGGCTCGCTGACCACACCGACCGGCGGACGCACCAGCCAGGTCCTCAGCCAGGACACGGTGGCGCAGCGGCTGGGCCGCGCCGGCCGTCTCGGCATGGGCACGGGACCGAGCCCGCGCGGCTACGGCTATCTGGTGATCCCGCGGACCCGCCTGGTGAAGAGCGCCGTCAGGTTCCAGGAGACGGATCTGGAGGGCCTGGCCGGGCATGTGGCGCCGAAGGACGAGGCGGAGCCCGCGGTCGACCGCGCGCTGCGCGCGCTCTCCGACGTGACCGCCGTCTACCGCCACTACGTCGACTACCACTCGACCGGCGCGACGATCGCCTCGCAGGTGGACGAGAAGGCGTTCGCCGCCGAACTGCTGCACTGGGCGGTCCAGCAGCGGCACCCCTTCACCGAGGTGGCCCTCGGTGAACGGCTGGACGCGCTGCACCGGGCCTCGCTGGGCGCCGTCAACGGGAACACGGCCCCCGACCGGGCCGCCGTGCGCGAGCTGCTGGTGAGCGAACGGCTGATCGGTGTCTCCCCGGGGCCGGCCGGGGACCCGGAGTCCGCCTACTGGGTGGTCACCGGCCTCGGCCGGGCGATCAGCACCTCGGGGCTGCCCTTCGCGGACGCCCGGGTCGTCGAGCAACTGGTGGCGGAAGCGGCGCTCGGGGCCGGCGACCTGACCCTGCTGTGGATCGCGGCCCGCTCGCAGCACGTCCGGTCCACCATGAGCTGGCTGTCCGTGGTCCCCGCCACCGGGGACGAGGAGCGGGAGCGCGAGCAGTGCCAGCGGGTGCTGCGGCTGGCCGCCGTGCTGGGCGCCGCCGATGCCGGGGAGCGCGACAGGAAGGCGGGCTACCTCGCCGAGAAGGAGTTCACCGCCCATCTCGACGGGCGCGATCCGATCGGCACCGGCGTGGTCGCCGACCAGCTCCGGCGCCTGCTGACGGGGCCCGTCGAAATGCCCGGCCTGGACGCCGTCACCGCGCTCCTGCGGGCGTGCGTCATGCTGCTGTGGATGACCGGCTGCCCGCTCAGCCAGATCACCAAGGCCGTCGAGGTCAACACCCGGGTGGGGACGGCCCGGGTGAAGGGGCGCCGGGAGGTCGCCGTGCACGCGGCGGACGTACGGAACCTGGGGGAGAACGCCAGCTATCTCTTCGACGCCGCCCGTGAGCTGTCCGGGGTACGCCCCCAGGGGACGGTCTTCCGGCGCTTCGAGGCGATGGCGGAGGCGGTGGAACTGGGCGTACCGAGTGTCCTCGGCCCGCTGGCGAGACTGCCGCTGCCCACCACGCACCGCGAGCGCATCGTGCGGCTCGTCCGGCACCTGCCGGCGGTCACCGCCAAGGGCATCGACCACCTCGCCGACGTCGTCGACCGCTTTCTGCGCCGGCCCCGCAAGGCGCGGGACTTCAGCGAGGCCCAGGTGTTCCGCGAGTTCTTCCTGAGCGAGAAGGAGCGCGCCGAGATCAGGCACATGCTGGACACGCAGGAGCAGAGCCGCAGACGCGGCCTGCGGCTGATGCCCGCGTTCACCGCGTTCCGGGTGCCCGGCTTCAGCAACTACCGGTTCGCGGACGTCCTGGACAACCTCTCCCCGGACAACGAGGAGAGCGCGCCGCGTGATGTCGCCGCCCTGCTGCGGGCGTTCGGGCTCACGGTGGAGGACGACGCCCCGCACGGCATGCTCACGGTCTCCTCCCCTCTCGAACCCGGGCTCGGGCGCACGATCGCCGTGCACACGGAGGACTTCGGGGTGCAGCAGCTCGTGGCGGCCCGGGGATGCGCGGACATCGTGGTGGCGTGCGGGGGTGTCACCTCGGGGGTGCGGCTCGCCTTCCCCGAGTCCCCGCACAATCCGGTGGTGGTCCAGCCCGCCATCCTCCTGGAGACGCTGGGCCGCGTCATGCAGATGGCCCAGGCCGAAGGGCTGATCGCCGACCCCACCGCCGCTCCGGCCGAGGCCGGCTCCGCCATCGACGACATCCTCGCGCGGCGGGCGCCGGGCGGCGAGGAGGGCGACGGGGAAGCGGACGAGGACGGGGAGGACGACGAGGACTGGGAGGACTTCGAGGAGGACGAGGAGGAGGACGAGGACGAGGACGAGGCGTGGGCCTTCTCGCCACCCGCGTCCGGGGATGTGGACGACGGGGTCCGCGCGATCGGCCACCGACTGCTGAAACTGCTGACCGCCGCTCCGCCTCTGCTGGGCCGCAGTGAGCTCAACCGGCTGGTCGCCGGACTCCAGGTGGCCCCGCCGCCCGAGGAGAGCGACGACCGCCGACCGGTCCTGGGGGAGAACTGATGGGACGATTCGATCTCGGGATCTTCGTCGACGCCCACTACCTGTTCGACGTGGATCCGCAGGAGCGGAGCGCCTCGGTCGTGCTGCCCCGGATCGAGGCCGCGGCCGAGGAGCAGTGCATGTCGTACGGCATGGCGGACCGGCTCGTGGTGGCCGACTGCGCGGACACCCGGGCGAGGGGTATCGCCGAGGACTTCGCGCGGCAGGGGTTCGTCATCCGGCACATCCCGGCCGATTCACCGCTGACCAGGGCCGGCGCGCTGACCGCGGAGATCGTCGAGGCCGCGGTCGGCCGGGAGGACCTGCGGACGGTCGCCGTCGTCGCCGAGCCGGGGGTGGCGCTGTCCGTCGCCGACACCCTGCACCGGGCCGGCCGGGCCCTGATCGCCTGTACCGCGGGACAGGCGCGGGGCGGCCCCGCCGTGGACCGGGTGATCACCTTCACGCTGGACCGGTCGGAGCTGCGCCGCCTGGTGGCGCGGGCGGTCGCCGGGCTGCGCGAGGCCGGCCGGGAGGAGGTGGGGATGGCGGAGTTCGCGGTCGTCCTGCGCGGTCTTCAGCCCGGCTTCTCGGCCGGTGACTACGGGGCTCCTCTGAAGAAGCTCCTGCAACGACTGGCCGGCCCCGACTACCGGTTCGCCGAGCCCGACCGCATCCTGCTGCGGTCGGCCGGCGCCGCCGGCGGGGCGCGGGAGAAGGCACCGGGCGGCGCGGAAGCCGGGAGCGGTCACTGGCCGGACGCGGCACCGTCGCTGATATCGGTCATGCGGGAGGCCGCCCTGGTGCTGCCGCTGATCGAGCCGACGGACGAGGCGGCGGTGGTGAAGGCGTTGCGGTCGGTGCTGGATCTCGCGAGCGAGCGGGGGCAGTTGCGGGAGGCCGCGCTCGGCGAGGGGCTGCCCATCCAGGTGGTGGCCGCCGGGCTGAGGGTGGTCGCCGAGGGATACCGGGACCTCGGCCACAAGACCAGCGAACTCTGCCGCCAAGCGACCGCCGGGACGGCATGGCAGGTGGCGCACGCCCCGGGCAACCCCAAGCACCTCCTGGTGCGGTTGACGCGGGAATCCGCCGAGCCCGGCTGACCGTTCCGGGCCCGCGTCAGGGTTCCCGGCGCGTTCCCGGCGGCATTCCCCGAGTCGGCCCCGCCGGCCCGTCGCGTTCCCCGTTTCCCCCGCCCAGTCTGGACGGGAGCCGGAAGGTGTCCGGCAGAGACGGAGAAACCGACATGGACCCGAAGAAGCATCGGCAGACGCCCCGGGTGGACGCCTCCCCGGCGGCCACCGGCAGCAGTGCTGGCGACACGCTCGCCGGAGGCGTTCCCCGACCGTACGACGGAACGCCCGACGGCGGGCGACCACCCGGTCGGGATCCGCTGCCCCTGTGGCTGAGGATCGTCGACATCGTCGTACGCGTCGTCGATCTGGCGCTGCGCCTGAACTGACCTTCCGGGGGGCGGCTCCTCGCCGCCCCCCGGAACCCTTCGAGAGAGCTGATGACCGTGCCACTCCCCTTCCCCGGACAAGGCGACGCCGCGCTGCGGTGGCCGACCGACCTGGTCGTGGCGGAACTGACCCGGCTGATCGACGCCACCGCCCGGGACGGCCTGCCCGCCGAGGCCCTGGACCTGCTGGCCCAGGAGGTCACCCACTTCCTGGGCGAGGCCTTCGCGGACGAGGGCGTGCTCCATGAGTGGAAGGCGGCGCTGGCCACGGCCGCCTGGTCCGACGGGACCCTGCCCGCCGATGCGCAGACACGGTGGCTGACCGACCTGCGCGAGGCCGTGACCACCGCCGCCCCGCCGCGCCCGGCCTACTGGACGCGGCGGGGCGGCGATGAGGCGCGTCCGCTCGGGCTGCGGGAGACCGCCGCGGCGGTCGCCGGCACCGTGGCGGAGCTGGAGCGGGCGGGCTATCTGGCGTGGGCGTTCGGTCAGAACTGCGTGGACCGCTATCTGGAGGGCGAGCTGGGTACGGACCCGGGCGCCCGGATGCACGAGGTATTAGGGCGCCCGGGGCTCTGGCCGATCGCCACCCGGCACCCGTCCTACTCGGTGGACGACCTGGCGGACGTGATCGAGTTCCTCGCCGACCACGTCCGCCGCCCCACCCGGTCGTACCGGCACGACTACGCGGACTGCGGTCTGCACTTCAGCGAGTTCCACGCGGAGCGCGGCGCGCAGCTCTACCGCGCCAGGATCAACGCGGTGCTGGAAAGGAGCGGACTCGGCCTTGAGCTGGCCGGGAACGGCAGGCTCCGGACGGTGGCCCCGCCCGGTCTCGGCGCCCTTGTCGGCGCCTCCCTCACCGGCCCCGCGGTGCACGCCGCGGACGAGGAGGAACTGCGCCACGCGGTGCGGCGGTTCCAGGCGCGGGGCGCCGGCGACCTGGACCGCAGGCACGCCGTCATCGCGCTGGCGGGGATCCTGGAGCGGCGTCGCGGCCTGGTCTCCGACCATCTGCTCAGCAAGGACGCGGGCTCGCTGTTCCACATCGCCAACAGCTACGGCATCCGGCACCAGAAGGCCGACCAGCGGACGGAGTACGACCCCGGCCTCTATCTGGAGTGGGTCTTCTACCTGTTCCTGAGCGTCATCCATCTGACGGACCGCATCGCCGCCGGGCAGCGGGAGGGCGACCCGGGCGCGCATCCACCGGACGGCGCCCCGTCCTGATCCGGCCGGAATGAGCGGATCGGCTGACAGTGCCTCAGGGCCGGTTCTAGCGTGTGCGGTATGACCGACTCGCACCCCGACGTCCTGTCGCCCCGTGACGAAGCCCGCCTCGAACTCTCCTCGCGGGCCAGAACGGTCGCCGAGGGGGCGGCGGCCCTGGTCCCCATCGCGATCGATCCCGAGCCCGGCTCCTCGATCACGACAGCGGCGGAGTTACTGGTCCGGGCCGAGGAACTGCTGACCGCCGCGGTGATCGCGGAGCGTGAGCGCGGCCTCTCCCCGGAGCGGATCAAGGAGCTCGCCGGGCACCGGTACTGGGCGCGGGCGGTGCTCGACTGGGCCGAGGAAGGCCGGCGCAACCGCAGCGGCCTGCCCGCCCCCGCTCTCGCCAAGAGCCTCGACGAGTGGGCGGCGGCCCGGGAGACCGCCGACGCGGCCAGACCGGTCACCGACGGGCTGGACGCCACCCGCTTCCCCGGATCCGCACCGTACGAGGCGTACCAGCGCGATCGCGTCCAAGGCCCGCACGCGGCACTCGCCGAAGCGCTGAAGGAGCGCGGCGAGGCATGGGAGGCCCTGAACGAGCTGACCGAGGACGACGACGACGGGAACGGCGAGGACCATCCGGTGAACCTGCGGGTGGTGGCCTCCTGCCGGCAGCTGGCCTCGGCCTATCGCGAACTGGCCAGCGCCGACCCCGCCTTCGCGTACGAGTACCTGGACGAGGCCGTCTCCTTCGACCGGACGGCGGACCGCTTCGCCAAGGAGGGCCCCTTCGCGTAGCCCGGCACGAGCGGCAGGTCAGCTCGCGGCACGGCCGCCGACGCGCACTTCGACCTCGTCGTCCAGACGACGGAGCTCGCGGACCGTCCAGGTCCGGGCGTCGACGGAGGTGCCGGCGGCGGTGGTGTAGGCCGGGACGGCCAGCTGGGGGCCGCCCGACTCCGGGATCCGCAGCTCGGTGTCGGCGACCACCCCGTCGGAGAAGCGCAGGTCCACCTCGATCGGCCGGGGGCGTGCCGCGAAGGCGGCGGGGTCGGGGAGGGCCTGGACACGCAGGCGGGCACCCGCGAAGAGGTGGGTGTGGTCGCAGACGGCCGGGTAGGTGTCGGCGGCGTCCGCCGGTCCGTCGGCGGGCGGGGGTGTGGGGGGCATGAGGTGCTCCGGGGCGTCGGTGCCTTAGGGGATCGCACCCGGACCAACGAGCCGGAGCGGGCGTCGGTCGCCACGGCCGATGCCGCACGGGCGGCAGTGGTGGACCGGCGGTGCCGCTCCGGCTCCTCAGGGTGGGTCAGGAGGCCGGGGCCTCGGCCGGGGAGACGCCGAAGATCGAGACGGCCTGGTAGTACGTCCAGGCGGTGGAGTTGCAGGAGGTCCTGGTCGCGCCGGAGTAGCGGGTGCAGACCCGCTTGAGGTCCTCGTGGAAGGCGGAGTCGACGCGGGCCTTGTTGGCTGGGAAGTTCCCGGCCGCCTTGTGGTTGCGGTAGCCGAAGTCATGGCGGGCGCAGGCGGTGGAGAAGGGGAAGCCGAACGGGTTGTCGGGCGAGGAGGAGCAGTAGTCCGTGGACCAGTCGAATCCGTACGCGGCCCACGCCCCCTGGTTCGCCCGGGCGGCGGCCCAGGCGTTGTGGCTGGCGGCGCTGGTCTGCGTCCAGGAGCTGAGGACCTGCGGCTTGTCCGCCGGGGCGGCGGACGCGGGGCCGGCCAGGAGGAGGAGGGCGGGCAGGCTGAGCGCGGTGGCGAGGGGCAGGGCGAGTCTGGGGCGCATGCGTGACCTCCGTGCGGTGGGCGAAGGGGGCGGTACGCCGTGGGTTCGCTCTCCACGACAGCTTCATCCTGGCGGTCATGGTCACGACAAGAGCAGTGCTCGACGGTGAATTGTTGGCGGCGGGTGTGTCATCTTCCGTTGAGGGGGCGGGGGTTGTGTGTGGAGGGCGTCCGGCGGACGGTGTGACGGCGCCCCGCCTCCCGGGGTCGGGAGACGGGGCGCCGTCGAAGGGGCTGAGGGGGGTTACTCGACCACCAGCTCCACCGGGATGTTGCCGCGGGTCGCCTTGGAGTAGGGGCAGGTGGCGTGGGCCTTCTCCAGCAGGGCGCGGCCGGCCTCGCCGTCCAGGTGGTCGGGGAGCTCGGCGCGCAGGACGACCGCGAGGGAGAAGCCGCCGTCGGAGGCGTCCTTGCCGATGGAGACCTCGGCCGTGATGGAGACGTCCGAGACGTCGGTCTTCTGCTGGCGGGCGACCAGGCCCAGGGCGCTGGCGAAGCAGGCGGCGTAGCCGGCCGCGAAGAGCTGCTCGGGGTTGGTGCCCTGGTCGTTGCCGCCCATGGCCTTGGGGAAGCCGAGCGGGAGGTCGATCTGGCCGTCGGAGCTGACGGCCCGGCCCTCGCGGCCGTTGGCGGTGGCGACGGCGGTGTACAGGGCGTCCATGTCGATCGGTCCTTCCAGTGGCGGATCGGTACGCCATCATTTGTAGCGCGCTATTCAGTTGTGCGCAACTCAATTGCTCGTACGGGGGCTGGCGGTACGCTGGGAGGCATGGAGACCGTCGACACCGCCCCCGCCGAGGAGGTCCTCCGCCTCGACCACCAGATCTGCTTCTCGCTGCACGCCGCCGCCCGCGCCTTCAACGGGGTGTACCGCACGGCCCTGAAGGACCTCGGACTCACCTACCCGCAGTACCTGGTGATGCTGGTCCTCTGGGAGCACGGCGAACTGCCGGTGAAGCGGATCGGTGAGCGGCTGCGGCTGGACTCCGGCACCCTGTCGCCGCTGCTCAAGCGGCTGGAGGCGACCGGCTACGTGGAGCGGCGGCGCAGCGCGGAGGACGAGCGGTCGGTCACCGTGCGCCCCACCCCGGCCGGTGCGGCGCTGCGCGAGCGGGCCGTGGACGTGCCCCGGCGGATCGGCGCCGCGACCGGGATGGAGCTGGCGGAGGTCATGGAGCTGCGGGCCCGGCTGGACCGGCTGACGGAGGCGCTGGACGGCGCCGAGCTGGGGCTCGCGGCGGAGGAGTGCGTACGCGAGTGAGGGCCCGTGGGTATCGCGACTGAGCCCCCGGGGGCATCGCGACGGAGGCCCGCCCCTGGTGGTCAGACGATGCCGCGGGCCACGCCCAGCTCCACCAGGTCCTGCGGGCGCAGCCGCAGCTGGTCGGCGGTGGCCGGAGCCTGCTCCGGTGGGCGTTTGAGGATGGCCGCCGCGAGCTCGGGGGCGATGACGGAGAAGTAGCTGTCCCGGGTCACCCAGGTGCGGCCGGGCGCGGCCAGCGCCAGTGCGCCGCCCGAGCCGCCCTCGCCGATGACCAGGGTGGTCACCGGCACCCGGGCCTCCGCGACCGCCGTGAACACCTCGGCGATGGCCGGGCCCGCGCCCACCCGCTCCGCCTCGGCGCCGTTCGCCGCGCCCGGGGTGTCGACCAGGGTGAGGAGAGGGAGGGCGAGGAGGTCGGCGAGGCGGATCACCCGGGCCGCGGTGCGGTAGCCGGCGGGGGTGGTGGCCGTACCGCACTGGCCGACGTACACCACCGCCTGCCCGTCCGCCCGTACGCCCACCCCGCAGCTGATGCCCGGGTCCACCCCGCCGCAGCGGTCACCGTGCAGCGGCAGCCGGTGGGTGAAGTAGCGGGCGAGATACGCCTCGGCACGCGGCCGGGCCGGGTCGCGCGCGGCCCGTACCGCGTCCCAGCCGCTCACCGGGAGCTCCGCCACCGACAGCCGCTCCGGCACCGGCGCGGGCTCCGGGGGCCCGGCGGAGTCGCGGTGCAGGGCACCGAGCCAGTGCGCCAGCGTTCCGCGCAGCCGCTCGGGCGCCACCACCTCGTCCACCTGCCCGGCCGCCCACTGGCCCTCCGCGGTGTACGCCGAGGGGTCCGCGTCCGCCGGACGCACCCGGGACCCGGCGAACCCCACCTGCGCCCCGGCCAGGGCCAGCACCACATCCGCGCCCGCGCCGACCGTGGCCCAGCCGCCGCCGGTTGCCGGATCGCGCAGCACGGTGAGGTGCGGTACGCGGGCCGCCCGGAGCGCGGCCGCCGCCCGGGCCACCCGCTGGAGCTGGCCCAGCGCGAGCATGCCCTCCTGCATCCGGCTGCCGCCGGTCGCCACCAGGGAGACCAGCGGGACGCCCGTACGGCCCGCCAGCTCGTACGCGGCCTCCAGCCGGTCGCCCGCCCGCTGCCCGAGCGAACCGCCGAGGAAGCCGAACTCGAAGACCAGCAGCACGCAGTGGCGGCCGCCGACGACGGCCGTCCCGTACCGCACCGACTCCTCCGCGCCGGTGCGCTCGGCCGCCCGGGCGCGGGCCACGTCATACCCCGACCAGCCCAGCGGGCCGTCCGGAGCGGAGGTACGGGGAGGGGGCCGATGCTCCTCGAACGCCTCGGCGACCAGGGCTATCGCCTCCTGGGACGTCAGCCGCCCGCTGCGGTCGGCGTCAGCCATGGGCCAGCGCCCGCTTCATGATCTTGCCCATGTCGTTGCGGGGCAGGGCGTCCAGATAGCGCACCGTGCGCGGGCGCTTGTGCGGGGCCAGTTCGGCCGCCACCCGGTCGGCCAGCTCCTCCGGGGCGGGCGGGGCGGCCGGGTCCCGGGGGACGATCCAGGCGACCACCCGTTCCCCCAGATCCGGGTCCGGCTCACCGGTGACCGCCGCCTCGCGCACGCCCGGGTGGGCCAGCAGCACGTTCTCGATCTCCCCGGCGCCGATCTTGTAGCCGCCGCTCTTGATCAGGTCGGTCGCCCGGCGGCCCACGATCCGCAGCGAGCCGCCGGCGTCCCGTACCGCCATGTCCCCGGTGCGGAACCATTCCCCGTCGAAGGCGGCGGCGGTGGCGTCCGG
Organism: Streptomyces sp. NPDC046887; assembly: GCF_040644755.1. NCBI lineage: Bacteria > Bacillati > Actinomycetota > Actinomycetes > Kitasatosporales > Streptomycetaceae > Streptomyces > Streptomyces sp. NPDC046887. The sequence continues at coordinate 210,163 of NZ_JBEYXH010000005.1, read as the reverse complement.
CCGGTTCAGATAGCCGGTGAAGAGGTTGGGGCCGTGCACCTGGATCTCGCCCACGCTCTCCCCGTCGTGGGCCGTGAGCTCCGCGCCGCCGTCGTCCACCAGGCGCAGCGCCACTCCGGGCAGCGGAGTCCCGACCGAGCCCGGCCCCGTCGCCTCGGCCCCGTCCTCCCGGACGCTGGTGATCATCAGGGTCTCCGTCATCCCGTACCGCTCCACCACCCGCCGTCCGGTGGCGGCCGTGATCCGCTGGTGGTCGGGCAGCGGCAGCGCCGCCGAGCCGGACACCAGCAGCCGCGCCCCGGCCAGCGCCGAGACCAGCGCCGGGTCCTGGTCCAGCGCCTCGGCGATCCGGTGGTACATCGTCGGCACCCCGAAGAGCATGGTGCCGCCGCCCGCCAGCGCCTCGGCCACCGCGCCCGTACCGAACGCTCCCGGATGGCGCAGGCTTCCGCCGCGCCGCAGCGGGCCCAGCACCCCCAGCACCAGTCCGTGCACATGGAACAGCGGCAGGGCGTGCACCAGCACATCCGCCTCCGTCCACCGCCAGGCCTCCGCCACCGCGTCCAGCGTGGCGGCCAGCGCCCGGCGCGGCAGCACCGCGCCCTTGGGCGGGCCGGTGGTGCCGGAGGTGTAGACGACCAGGGCGGCCGCCTCGGGGGAGGCCCCGTCCCCGGCGAAGCCGCCGGTGAACGGGGCGTCGCCGGTGAGAGACACATCGAGGCGGGGGAGCCCGGCGAGCGGGGCCGGGAGGGTGTCCCCGGGGGCCGCGAGGACCAGCGCCGGGGCGCTGTCGGTCACGATATGGGCCAGCTCGCGTTCACCGCTGCGGGGATTGAGCGGTACCGCCGGGACCCCGGCGAGCAGCGCGGCCACCACCGCGACGGCGGTCTCCGGTGCCGGCGTCGCCCACACCGCGACCCGCCCGGCGCCGCCGATACGGGCCGCCAGCGCACCCGCCGCCGCGCGCAGCCCGCCGTAGGTCAGCGTCCGCTCGCCGAACCGCAGGGCGGGACGGTCCGCGACCGCCGCACCCTCCTCGGCCGCCGCCAGCTCCGGAAACAGGATCACCGGTCGTCCTCCTCGCCTCGGATGGCCCCGCGCCGGTCGTGGCACGGCCCCTGACCGGCCATTCTCCCCAGGGCCGAGCCTCCGGAAAGCGCCTCCCGCCAGCTGTGGGCAACGCCACGACCGGGGGCTTGGGGGGATAGGGGGGCCGAGGGGAGGGCGGCTCACCCGCCCGGCCCAGGCCCGGCGCTCACCCGCCTGGCCCGGCCCGGCGTTCACCCGTCCGGCCCTGGCCCTGCTCACCCGCCCGGCCCGGGCCCGGCGCTCACCCGCCCGTCTCGGGCCCGGTGGCGCGGGCCGCCTCCCAGACCACCGTGTTGCCGGCCGCACCTCCGCCGTCTCCTGGGGCCGCGCCCCCGTCCCGTACTCCGCCGTCTCCTGGGGCTGCGCCCCCGTCCCGTACTCCGCCGCCTCCGCCTCCGTCCCCGTCGTCGGTGACGGTCAGCCGGACCGCCGGGGTGCCGTCCGGCAGGGTGGCGGTGGCGTCCACTTCCACCTGTACGGCGGACACCCCGGTACGGCGGCAGGCGGCGTCCAGCGCCTCCCGTACCGCGTCGAGCAGCCGAGCCGCCGACGGGCCTTCGACCAGCGCGTCCACCGCGCCGGTGAACCGCACCGAGGGCCGGAAGCCCAGCCGGGCGGCCGCCGCCCCGGTCTCCCGCAGCACCTCGCCGCGCAGGGTGCGCGGGGGATCGGCCGGGTGCTGCTGGAGGGCGAAGATCGCGGTGCGCACCTCCTGGATGGTGGAGTCCAGCTCGTCCACCGTGTGCGCCAGCAGCCCGTCCTCCGCCGGACCGGCTCGGCGGCGGACGGACTCCAGCATCATCATGGTGGCGAACAGCCGCTGCACCACCAGGTCGTGCAGGTCCCGGGCGATCCGGTCGCGGTCCTCGTACACCGCCAGCAGCTCCCGGTCCCGCCGGGCTTCGTCCAGCACCAGCGCCAGCGCCGCCTGGGAGGCGAACTGGACGGCCAGCCGCCGGTCCAGCGCGGTGTACGGGGGCCCGCCCCGCTCCCGGGGCAGGGCGAGGGTGCCGATCAGCCGGCCGCCGCTCTGCAGCGGGAGCATCATCGAGGGGCCGAAGCGGCTGCGGACGTGTGTGGTCATCCGGGGGTCGGTCGCCGAGTCCTCGACGAAGACCGGCCGACCGCCCAGCAGGTCCACCAGCACCGGGGCGTCCGGGGCGATCGCGGTGCCGACCACGTCCCCCGGGTCGTGCGGGATGGAGGCGGCCACGATCTCCATCCCGCCCTCCTCGGTGGGCTGGAGCACCACCCCGGCCGCGGCCCCGGCCAGCATCCGGGCCCGTTCGGCGACGATCACCAGCGGATCGTCCGCCTCCACTGCCCGGCCCGATGCCTCCTGCGGTCCCGGTCCCGTTTCCGGACGGTCCGTCAGCAGGGCCGCCGTCACCGCCGCGGCGCCCTCGATCCACCGCTCGCGCTGCCGGGCGCTCTCGTACAGCCGGGCGTTGCCGATCGCGATCCCGGCCTGCGCGGCGAAGGCCCGCAGCACCGCCAGGTCCTCGTCGGTGAAGCGGCCGGAGCGCTTCTCGGTGAGGTAGAGGTTGCCGAACACCTCCTCGCCGACCCGCACCGGCACCCCCAGGAAGCCGTGCATCGGCGGATGACCGGGCGGCATTCCGCAGGAGTCGGGGTGGGTGGTGAGGTCGTCCAGCCGCAGCGGCCGGGCGTCCCGGATCAGCAACCCGAGCACCCCCGCCCGCCCGTCCGGCAGCCGGCCGATGCTTTGCCGCTGCGCCTCGTCCATCCCGGTGGTGTACAGCTCGGTCAGCACACCGCGCCCGGGGTCCAGGACCCCGAGCGCGCCATACCGTGCCCCGGTCAGCTCCGCGGCCGAGTCCACCAGCCGCTGGAGGGTGGGCCGCAGCTCCAGCCCGGCACCGACGTCCAGCACCGCCCGCAGCAGCGCGGGCAGCTCCCCGCCCGGCTCCGGACCGCCGCCGGGCTTCGTCACTCGGCCTCGGCGAGCGGGTTGAGGGTGAGCGGCTGGATACGGCCGTCCAGCATCGCGCCGAGGCCCAGCACCGCGCAGGTATCCGGGCTCTCGGCGATCCGCACCGGCATCCCGGTGGCGTCCCGCAGCAGCTCGTCCAGGCCCGGCAGCCGCGCGCTGCCGCCGACCATGGTGATGCCGCCGTCCACCAGGTCGGCGACCAGGTCCGGCGGGCAGTCCCGCAGCACCTTCCCGATGCCGTCCAGCACCGCGGTCAGCGGGGTGTGCAGGGCCTGGCGCACCGCGGCGGTCTCCACGACCACCGAGCGGGCCAGCCCGGTCGCCACGTCCCGGCCGTGGATCTCGGTGGAGGCCGGGCCGTCCGGGGTGAGCCCGGTGCCGTGCAGGGCCAGCTGGAGCGGGCGTACCGACTGGCTGGGCAGCATCAGCTCGTGCTGGTGGCGCAGGTACTGGATGACCGCGTGGTCGATGGCGTTGCCGCCCACCGGGATCCGCTCGGCGGTCACGATCGAGCCGAGCGAGAGCACCGCGACCTGGGTGGTGGCCGCCCCGCACACCAGGATCATGGTGGCGGTGGGCTCCTCCACCGGCAGCCCGCAGCCGACGGCCGCCGCGATCAGGGTGTCCACCAGCTCCACCCGGCGGGCGCCGAGGCCGACCAGGGTCTCGATGGTGGCGCGCTGCGCCAGCGGGTCGCTGTCGTGCGGGGTGGTCGCCGCCGCGCGTAGCAGGGGCTTGCGCCGCAACTGGCGGCGGAGCTTCTCGCCGAGCAGGTGCCGCAGCATCCGCTGGGCCATCTCCACGTCCACCACGGTGCCGCCGGAGACGGGCCGGGCCACCCGGATGTAGTCGGGGGTGCGGCCGGTCATCTTCTCCGCGAACTCGCCGACGGCGATCAGCGCGCCGGTACGGGTGTTGACGGCGGCGACGCTCGGCTCGTCCACGACGAGCCCGGCGCCCTTGACGAAGACCCGGGTCCTGGCGGCCCCCAGGTCGACGGCGACATGGCAGCGGCGCAACTGCTCAAGACTGACGGTCACGGTGCGGATCCTCCCGGGAGGGGTGTGTCCTCGCATCGTGCGCGCGCCGAGGACAGCCCGCGCGCCGGGAGAGCTGACGGGGTGACAGAACGGCGCCGCCCGGGTGACCGGGCGCCGCCCCCGGCTCACAGCAGCCGCTGGAGCAGCCCCCAGGTGAACTCCGCGGTACGCCGCTCCCCGTCCGGCAGGGTGAACGCCAGCCGCCAGCGGGTGGGCGCGCTGCCCTCCAGCGGGCGGGCCGGCGGGAACGCCCGGGCCACCTCGTCCACCGTGCAGCTCCACGGGCGCAGCTCCTCGGCGGTCCGCGGCTCGGCCGCCGGGGCGCCCGGCGCCCGGACCAGCCACGCGTTCCACACCTGCCCTGTCGCCCCCTGCCCCTTTCCGGTGGTCAGCACCTCGAAGCGGAGGTCCGGCCAGAGCGGTACCGGCCAGCACAGCGCCTCGCACTCCAGTTCGCCGATGGTGCGGGCGGTACGGGACTCGGGCTCGCCCAGCACCCGGCGGTACCGGCTCAGCTCGCCGGGGCCCCGGGGCGAGTGGACCATCGCCTGCCAGCGCCGGTTGGCCTCCCGCATCTCGGCCAGCGAGGCGTCCAGCGCGCGGCGGGCGTCCTCCACCAGCCCGGGCTGGAAGTCCGCCATCCGGCGCAGCAGCACCAACTGGAACTCACGCGGCCCGAACGGCGCGGCGGACAGGGGAGGAGAGGCGGTGGAGCGGGCGGCGGCCATGGCCCCATCCTGCCCGCCGGTCCCACCGGTACGCGGGTGCTCCGCCGACCGACCGGTACGGCCGGTTACGGAGCGGTACGCGCCCCAAGGCGCCGAACGGCCCATGCGTACGAGTGCGTACGGGTTGGCAGCGATACGCGGCCCCGACACGCCCTCCGACCAGCGCTTCCACACACAATCCACACAGGTGGGGAGGGTTGCGGGCCCGGAGGTCCGCATAATCTGCGGGCGCCATGGATTACTGCCACCCCTGCCGGAGGCACCTGAACGGAGCCCTGGCCTGCGCCGGCTGCGGTACGCCCGCCGAGGAGCTCCGCCGCCAGCCCGCCCCGGCCACGCCCGTCGCCGAACCGGCCCGGGTCTTCGAGCTGGACCGGCCCGACCGGTACGAGGAGACCGCGCCCGGCCGAGGCCGCCGCGGCCGGGAACGGGCCCGCCGCACCGGCCGGCCCGCCGGGCGCCGGGGCCGCAGCCGGCGTGGGCGTCGGGCGGTGATCGGGGTGGCCGGGCTGCTGCTGGCCGCCGGGGCGCTGGGGCTGGCCGAGCTGGCCTCCGAACGGCCCGGCGGCGACGGCGCCGCCACCGCGGTGGAGGAGCAGGGCGGCGCGGGCCCGGACGTACTGCCCGAGCAGCCGGAGGCGGACACCGCACCGGACGCCGCCCCCGGCCCGGAGGACCCGGAAGCGGTACGGACCGGTGGTGCGGCGCCCTCCGGGCGGCCCGCCTCCTCCGCCCGCCCCGTCTCCGACGCCTCCTCGGCCGCCCCCTCCGCCTCTTCGATCGAGGTGCCTGTCACACCGGGCGGTGAGGATCCGGCCTCCGACGGACCGGCTCCCGCCCCCTCCGACGCCCCGGAGCCCTCCGGCGGTGTCCAGGACCCCGGCTCCGACGCGCCGCCCGCGCCCGGGCCCGATCCGACGGACGGCGGCCCCGGGGACGGCGGTCCGCAGGAGCCCCCGGACGGCCCCGGCGATCCCGCCCCCGACCGCCCCGCCCCCAGCGCCCCGCAGCCCACCCCCACGGCCGCCGAGCCGGAGCCCGAGGAGGAGTGCGACCGCTTCCTCTGGTGGTGCCTGTAGTACCGGTTCCTCCGGTGGTGCCGGTAGGGCCGATTCTCCTGGTGGTGCCGTAGCACCGGCGCCTTCGCCTGCCCCGTCCTACCGCTCCGGCTGGGTCGGCTCCTGGCCCAGCATCTGGCGCAGCAGATCGCGCAGCAGGGTGCGCTCGGTGGAGGTCAGCCGACCCAGCGGCTCGCGGGCGAAGTCGAGCGCGTCGCGCAGCTGGGCGGCGGTCTCCCGGCCTTCCGGGGTGGCCGCGGCGATCTTCACCCGGCGGTCGGCCGGGTCGGGGCGGCGCTCGACCAGGCCGCGGGCCTCCAGCCGGTCCACGATCCCGGTCACATTGGACGGCTCGCAGCGCAGCGCCCGTGCCAGCCGCCGCATCGGCGTCGGCTCCAGGGCGAGCAGCCCGAGGAGCCGGGCCTGCGCGCCGGTCAGCGCGTGCCGGGCCGCGGCCTGCTCGTACTCCTCGTGGTAGCGGGCCACCACGGTGCCGATCAGCTCGGCCACCTCGCAGGTGAGCGGGTCGATACGTCTACTGGTGGCGGACATACGCCACAGGATAGCCACTTACTTGACATCATGAAATATCAAGGAGCATGGTTGTTTCACGTACTGAAGTACCTCACTCGTTCTCATGGAGGCTCGCACCATGTCCGCTCTTCCCGAGTCCGGCCGCGCCTGGCACCTGGTCGCCCGTCCGCACGGCTGGCCCAAGCCCGAGGACTTCGCCCTGCGGGAGGCGCCGGTCGGTGAGCCGGCCGAGGGCCGCGTCCTGGTGCGCAACCACTACTTCTCGGTCGACCCGTACATGCGCGGCCGGATGAACGACGTCAAGTCGTATGTACCCCCCTTCCAGCTGGACCAGCCGATGGACGGCGGCGCGGTCGGCGAGGTGATCGCCTCCAACGCCAAGGGGTTCGCGGTCGGCGACCACGTCCTGCACGGCCTCGGCTGGCGCGAGTACGCCGAGGTGGGCGCCGCGCACGCGGTGAAGGTGGACGCTTCCAAGGCGCCGCTCTCGGCCTACCTCGGGGTACTCGGCATGCCCGGGCTCACCGCGTACGCCGGGCTGTTCGAGGTCGCCTCCTTCAAGGAGGGGGACGCGGTCTTCGTCTCCGGCGCGGCCGGCGCGGTCGGCAGCCAGGTCGGCCAGATGGCGAAGCTCAAGGGCGCCTCCCGGGTGATCGGCTCGGCCGGCTCGGACGAGAAGGTCAAGCGGCTGGTGGAGGAGTACGGCTTCGACGCCGCCTTCAACTACAAGAACGGCCCGGTGGGCGAGCAGCTGAAGCAGGCCGCCCCGGACGGCATCGACGTCTACTTCGACAACGTGGGCGGCGACCACCTGGAGGCCGCGATCTCCTCCCTCAACGTGCACGGCCGCGCCACCATCTGCGGCATGATCGCCCAGTACAACGCCACCGAGCCGACCCCCGCCCCGCGCAACCTGGCGCTGGTCATCGGCAAGCGGCTGCGGCTCCAGGGCATGCTGGTCAACGACCACTCCGCGCTCCAGCCGCAGTTCGTCGAGGAGGTCTCCGGCTGGCTGGCCTCCGGTGCGCTGAAGTACGACGAGACCAAGGTCGAGTCCATCGACAAGGGTGTGGACGCCTTCCTGGGCCTCCTCCGCGGGGAGAACACCGGCAAGATGGTCGTCTCCCTCGCCGGCTGACCTCGCCTGCTCCCTCAGACTCCTTCAGGGAGCACACGAGCGCCGGGACCCGTGTCGCAGGACGGGTCCCGGCGCTCGTCTGCTCGTCTGCCTGCTCCCTCCCCGCTAGGCCAGATCGGCGGGGCGAGTGCGCAGCTTGGCGGCGATCCGGGCCAGGGCCCGCTGGTCCGCGGCGTTCAGCGGTTCCAGTACGAGTTCCCGCACGGCCTGGACATGGGTCGGCGCCGCGGCGACGACCGTCCGGTAGCCGGATTCGGTCAGGGCCGCGATGGTGAAGCGCCCGTCCTCCGGGTCGGGGTAGCGCTCCACCCACCCGCGCGCCTCGAACCGCTTGACCACATTGGACAGCCGGGAGAGCGAGCCGTTGGCGAGATAGGCCAGCTCGCTCATCCGTAGCCGCCGGTCCGGGGCCTCGGAGACATGGCTGAGGACCAGATACTCGAACAGCGTCAGCCCGGACTCCCGCTGCAGCGGCGCCTCCAGCTTGCCGGGCAGCAGCAGCACCAGCGAGATCAGCCCGGTCCAAGCCTCCTTCTCGGACGGCGTCAGCCAGAGCGCAGCCTCTTCGGACGCCTCGGTCTCGTCAGGCGGGGGGCTGCTCATGCGCTCACCTTACCAACCCTCCTTCACTTCACACATGAAGTCATTAGGGGTATCTTTGACTTCAAGCGTGAAGTTGGTTGACGTCACCGGAAGGAATCCGCCATGCCCGCGACCACCCACACCTCCGAGCCGCAGTTCTTCGTCACCCCCGGATACGGCGAGAAGCTGCTCGACATGCTCCACTACAGGCAGGCGGTCCGGGTCGGCGACCGGGTCGAGATTTCCGGACAGGGCGGCTGGGACGAGGACTTCGCCTTCCCCGACTCCCTGGAGGAGGAGATCGTCCGGGCCTTCGACAACGTCGAGCGGACCCTCGCCGAGGCGGGCGCGAGCTGGCGCGAGGTGATCGCCGTGAACTCGTACCACGTCCCCACCGCCCCGGACACGATCGGCGAGGACCACAACCGGACCATGGTGGAGCAGTTCCGCCGCCGCATGGGCGAGCGCGCGCCCATCTGGACCCAGATCGGCGTACCGGCGCTGGGTGCGCCCGGGATGCGGGTCGAGATCCGCGTCACCGCCGTCACCGGGCCCGGTGACCGCGACCACTGACCGCACCCGTCCGCCCGCCCCCACCCTCCTCCCTCCCGTCACCCGTTAGGCTCAGCCCAGTCCGCCGCGATCGTGGGCGCGAGTCGCGGCGCATCACAGGAGGAAGACCCGTATGTCCATCCAGCAGTCCGACGTCCTCTACACCGCCGTGGCCACCGCCGAGAACGGGCGGGACGGTCGCGTCGCCACGGACGACGGCCAGCTCGACGTCGTCGTCAACCCGCCCAAGGCGATGGGCGGCTCCGGCTCCGGCACCAACCCCGAGCAGCTCTTCGCCGCCGGGTACAGCGCCTGCTTCCAGGGCGCCCTCGGTGTCGTCGCCCGCCAGGAGGGGGCCGACATCTCCGGCTCCACGGTCACCGCCGAGGTCGGCATCGGCAAGAACGACGAGGGCTTCGGCATCATCGTCAAGATCGTCGCCTCGATCCCGAACGTGGACGCCGCCACCGCCCAGGCCCTGATCGAGAAGGCCCACCAGGTGTGCCCGTACTCCAAGGCCACCCGCGGCAACATCACGGTCGACCTCGCCGTCGCCTGACCCACCGCCGCCTGGCCGTGCGAAGGCCGCGCCCCACCGGGGGCGCGGCCTTCGCCGCGTGCGGGCGGGGAGCAGGGCCGGAAGGACGGGCCCTAGGCTCGGCCTGGTGAACGAAGACGCCCGCTACGAGTCGACTCCCGCGCCAAGCAGTGCCCCGCCGGAGAGCACCCAGGTCACCGTCGCGGTCGACGGTGCCGCGCTCGTCTTCGCCTGGAACTCCGACGCCCGGATCGAGGTGCGGAACCTCGGGCGAGAGGTCGTCATCGAGGCCAATGCCGCAGGCCTCCGGACGCTGGCCGGGCACCTCCAGGTGCTGGCCGGCGACGGCGTTCCCGATGGAGCCCATCTCCACCTTGAGGAGAGCAGCGGGCTGGAGGAAGGGTCGGTCGGACTCGTGCTGGAGCGTAGCGACGAGGAGCGTGATCAGCGAGGACAGGGGACGTCGGGGTAGGCGTCGGCCGTGGCGTCCTGGTTGGCGCGGAAGGTATCCAGATCGATGCCGGGAGCGGTCCTGGACATGGCGGCGAATTCCTGACGGGACACGAACCGGCGGCGCCGCCGAAGCGGGACGAGCTGCCCGATCGGGTGTCCATCACGGGTGACGGTGAACGACCGGCCACCTTGTACGGCGTCCAGGATCTCGCGTGACCGGTCGCGCAGATCGCGTCGGGTGATGATCTCGGGTCGCGGGCTCAGGTCGGTCACCGTAGCCCCTGGTGCCGGCCGCCGGCACCGGGGACGTCCGGGCCCCGGGGCCACTGCCGGGGCCCGGCTACAGTGACCGCATGCGTGATCTCGGGGTGGGTTTCCGGTACTTGCTGAAGGGCCAGCGGTGGGTGGCGACCCATGGGCGGTGGTTCGGGTTCGGGCTGCTGCCCGGGTTGGTCACTCTGGTGCTGTACGGCGGGGCGCTGTTCGGGCTGGCGTACGGGGCGGACGATCTGACCGCGTGGGCGACGCCGTTCGCGGACGACTGGGGTTCGCCGTGGCTGGGGCTGTTCCGGGGGTTCCTGACGGCGCTGGTGTTCGCCCTGGGGCTGTTCCTCGCGGTGGTGACGTTCACCGCGGTCACCCTGCTGGTCGGCCAGCCGTTCTACGAATCGCTCTCCGAGCAGGTGGACCGGTCGGAGGGCGGGGACGTCCCGGAGTCCGGGCTGCCGCTGTGGCGGGAGTTGTGGGTGTCGGCCCGGGACAGCCTGCGGGTGCTGGTACGGGTCGCGTTCTACGGGATCGTGCTGTTCGCCCTGGGGTTCGTGCCGGTGATCGGGCAGACGGTGATCCCGGTGCTCGGCTTCTGTGTGTCGGGGTTCTTCCTCGCCGAGGAGCTGGCGGCGGTCGCGCTGCAACGCCGGGGGGTCGAGTTCAAGGAGCGGCTGGCGCTGCTGCGGGGGCGGCGGATGCTGACGCTGGGCTTCGGCGTCCCGCTCACCCTGGCCTTCCTCGTCCCCTTTGTGGCGGTCCTGCTGATGCCGGGCGCGGTGGCGGGGGCGACCCTGCTCGCCCGCGACCTGGTGGACGAGCCGGAGGCCGGGTCCCGCGAGGGCGGGCGGCAGCCTGACGGGGAGCCCGTGCCGGGTGCCCCGTACACGCCTCCGACCCCGGCCCCGAATCCGTACGCCGGTCCGGCGGCTCCGCAGCCGCCGAACCCCTATGCCGTACGGCCCCCGTATCCGCAGGGCGCCCCGCAGCCGCCGCAGAACCCGGAGTGGAACGGAGGGCGGAAGGCATGACCGAACTGATCGCGGTGGCGGTGATCACCATCCTGGCGGTGATCAGTCCGGGCGCCGACTTCGCCATGGTGGTCCGCAACAGCTGCCTGTACGGGCGGACCACCGGGCTCCTCGGGGCCGCCGGGGTCGCGGCCGGGGTGCTGGTGCACGTCACCTACACCATGCTCGGCGTCGGGCTGATCATCGCCGCCAACACCGCGCTGTTCACGGCGATCAAGCTGCTCGGCGCCGCGTACCTGGTCTACATCGGGCTGCGCACCTTCTTCGCCCGCGCCGACCTGACCGTGGACCTGGACGCCTCCGGAGCCGGGCTGACCCGGCTCGGGGCGCTGCGCAGCGGCTTTCTGACCAATGTGCTCAACCCGAAGACCACGCTCTTCGTGGTCTCCACCTTCACCCAGGTGGTCGGGACCGAGACCCCGCTGTGGCAGCAGGGCCTCTACGGGCTGTTCATGTCCCTGGCCCACCTGGGCTGGTTCGCCCTGGTGGCGCTGTTCTTCTCGCACGCACGGCTGCGGACCGCCATGCTGCGCGCCCAGAAGGCGCTGAACCGGGCCATCGGCGGAACGCTGGTGGGGCTGGGCGTCGCCCTGGGCGTCACCTCCGCACCGTAAGGGGCTCCGGGGTCAGCGGCGGGCGGCCGCGACCGTGAGGATCTGGCGCACCTGGGCGGTGATGTCGGCCCGGTTGCGCAGGAACTCCGGGTCGGTCACCGCCGCCGTGTTGCCCGCGCCGAACTGGAGCACCGGGGTGTGCACATGGCCGCCGGGCAGCGAGCGCAGGCCCAGCCGGTCGCGGAGCAGGGTGGCGCGGTAGGCGATCTCGTTGGAGAGGTAGTCACCGCCGCCACCGGCCCGCGCCGCCGAGCCCGGCGTCGGCCCGTCCGGGCGCACCACCGGGGCCGTGGAGCCCGCCGGGACCTCGGTCACCGAGGTGTTGTCGTAGACCGGGAACCGCCCGGTCTGGGCCGCCGTGATCCGGGCGTACGGCAGGGTGGTCGCCGTCCACTGCGGCTGCGAGCCCGGGTCGGCGACCGGGACGGTGCCGGTCTCGGAGACGTTCAGGTTGTCGCCGAAGCCGCCGCGCCAGGCGCCGTTGAACCGCTCCACGTCGAACTTGCCCACCCGGCCCTGGCTGACCGTGGTGAACAGGTCCACCCGGGGCAGCACCGGGCGCAGCGCCCGCTCCACCTCGCCGTCCGCGAAGTCCCGCCAGCGGACCGGGAAGACGGCCGTCTCCACCCGCGCCCAGCCGCCGTCGGCCGTGCGGATCCGGGTGCCGTCCAGCGCCAGTGCCGCCGCGCCGGACGGGTTGGAGATCCGTATGTCCCGGTCGAGGGTGAAAGGGTCGAAGCCGGTCACCAGGATCCGCCGGACCTTCCGGCGGCCGGAGGCGGGGTACGTGAGGGAGTCCTGACCTCGGGAGGCGGTCTCCAGGCGGTCGGTCAGCCGGTCGGTGAGTCGCTGCCGGGCCGCCGGGGGGAGGGGGAACGACGGCTCCCAAGCGCCCAGTTCACGGGTCATCGCCAGTCGCGCCCAGTACAGCGGGCGGTCGTCGTCCCGGGCCAGGTCGCCACCGGCCGGGCCGCGCCCCTGCACCCGGTCCACGGCCCGCCGCCAGAGCGCCGCCCCGTGCCGGGTGACGGCCCGCTCGGCGGCCGCAGCGTTGCGCGCGTCCGCCAGGGCAGCGGCGAACTCCGGTGCCACGGAGTCGAATCCGCTGCGGTGCAGGATCTCCCTCGGCACCGCCTGGTCGAGGCGGGCCTCCTCCACGGTGACCGGTGCGGGGGCCGCCGAGGCGGGCGCGGCCGTGGCGGCCACCAGGGCCGCGAGCATTCCGGCCACCGCCGACGTACGCCAACGGGCCCGTGTCGCCGCCCCCTTCCCCGTACCCCTCTTCCTGGCCGTCGTCCTCGGAGCCGTCCGTGTCCATGAGCGGTCCACCGCAGGCACACCTTCCCCTTCCGTAGCCCCGGCACCGGGCGGCACCGGTCCCGGCACGCTAGCGCGCGCCCGAGGGCCGGAGGAACCCCCGGCCGCGCTGTCGCCCCACCGGAGTTCCGGGCGCACCATGGCAAGGCGGATCACGGAGGCGGCGACGGCGAGGGGAGTACGGCGGTGGCGGACGAGACAGGTGATGACGGGGAGAAGGTGGTGGAGGCGGCGCTGGGGCTGCTCGACCTGGACACCAAAGCCCGGCTGCTCTCGGGGCAGGATATGTGGACGCTGCCGGCCGTACCGGAGATCGGGCTGGCCGCGCTGGTGATGTCGGACGGGCCCATCGGGGTGCGCGGGGTGCGCTGGAGTGCCGACGACCCGTCGATCGCGCTGCCCTCGCCGACCGCGCTCGCCGCCGCCTGGGACCCGGGCCTTGCCCGCCGGGCCGGCCGGCTGCTCGCCCAGGAGGCCCGCCGCAAGGGCGTCCATGTCCTGCTGGCGCCCACCGTCAATCTGCACCGCTCGCCGCTGGGCGGGCGGCACTTCGAGGCGTACAGCGAGGATCCGCTGCTCACCGGGGTGATCGGCACCGGTTATGTGCGCGGGGTGCAGGAGGGCGGGGTCGCCACCACGGTCAAGCACTTCACCGGCAACGACGCCGAGACCGACCGGTTCACCGTGGACAACCGGATCGCCCCGCGCCCGCTGCGGGAGCTGTACCTCGCCCCATTCGAGGCGATCGTCACCGGCGCCCGCCCCTGGGGCGTGATGACCGCGTACAACCAGGTCAACGGGGTCACCATGACCGAACACGGCGAGCTGGTGAACGGGGTGCTGCGGGGCGAGTGGGGGTTCGACGGGGTCAATGTCTCCGACTGGCTGGCCGCCCGGCACACCGTACGGGCGATCACCGGAGGCCTGGACCTGGCGATGCCCGGCCCGCGGACCGTGTACGGCGAGCCGCTGGCCGCCGCCGTACGGGCCGGGGAGGTCCCCGAGGCGGCGGTGGACGAGGCGGTACGCCGGGTGCTGCGGCTCGCCGCCCGGGTGGGCGCCCTGGCTGGGGCCGAGCCCGCCGTCCCCGAGCCGCCCGCCCCGCTCGACGGCGAGGCGCTGGCCCGGGAGATCGCCCACCGCTCCTTCGTCCTGCTGCGCAACGAGCCCGGAAGCACGGGAGGGCGCGGCATCCTGCCGCTGGCGTCCGGAGGGAGCGTCGCGCTGATCGGGGCGGCGGCGCGGGAGCCCCGGGTGCTCGGCGGCGGCTCCGCCCAGGTCTTCCCGGACCACACCGTCTCCCCGCTGGACGGACTGGCCCGGCTGCTGCCGGAAGGGGCGTTGAGCTACGCGGTCGGGGCGGACCCCACCGACGAACTCGCCTCCGCCGGACCGGGCTTCGCCCTGCGCGCGATCTGCCGGGACGCCCACGGCACCGTCCTCGGTGAGCGCTCGCTGCCCTCCGGCCAGGTCCAGTGGATCGGGGGCGACCTGCCCGACGGGGTCGGCCACGACACCCTGGCCGAGGTGGAGGTCACCGGCACCTTCACCCCCCGGGAGAGTGGCGCGCACGCCTTCGGCACCCAGGGGCTGGGCGCCTACACGCTCACCGTGGACGGGACGGTGCTGTTCGACGGGGTGCAGGTGAGAGGGGAGGAGAGCGACCCGTTCGAGGCCCTCTTCGGCACGCCCGAGGAACGCGGCCGGGCGGTGCTCACCGAAGGTGTACCGGTCACCGTCTCGCTGCGCCATCCGCTGGACCGGGAGCAGCAGGCCGCCGCGCCGCTGCCGGCCGTGGTGTTCTCCCTGGTCCATCTGGGCCCGCGCCGCGATCCGGACGAGCTGATCGCCGAGGCGGTCGAGGCGGCCCGGGCGGCGGACACCGCCGTGGTCGTGGTGGCCACCACCGAGCGGGTCGAGTCCGAGGGCTTCGACCGCACCACCCTCGCCCTGCCCGGCCGCCAGGACGACCTGGTACGGGCGGTCGCCGCCGCCAACCGGAACACCGTGGTGGTCGTCAACTCCGGCTCCCCGGTGGAGATGGACTGGCGCGAGGAGGTGGCCTCGGTGCTGCTGAGCTGGTTCCCCGGGCAGGAGGGCGGGGCCGCGCTCGCCGACGTACTGCTCGGTCGTGAGGAGCCCGGCGGGCGGCTGCCCACCACCTGGCCCGCCACCCTCGCGGACGCGCCCGTCACCCGGACCGCCCCCACCGACGGGCGGCTGGACTACACCGAGGGCCTGTTCATCGGCTACCGGGCCTGGGACCGGGCGGGGACGGCACCCGCCTACGCCTTCGGCCACGGACTGACGTACACCGATTGGGCGTACGAGTCCCTGGAGGTCGCGGGCGGGGCCGCTCGGGTCGGGGTGGTGAACACCGGGGAGCGGCGCGGCCGGGAGACCGTCCAGCTCTATCTGTCACCCCTGGGCTCCGCCCGCGAGGCCGTGGAGCGCCCGGTGCGGTGGCTGGCCGGGTTCGCCGTGGTGGAGGCCGGTCCCGGCGAGAGCGCCGAGGTCCGTGTCCCGCTGCCCGAGCGGGCGTTCCAGGCGTGGGACGAGGAGCAGGGGGTATGGATCACCGTCCCGGGGCCGTACCGGCTGCACGTCGGCCGCTCGCTCGCCGACCTGCGGCTGAGCACCGAGCTGGAGCGTTGAGCACGGCGATCCGGACGCTGTCCGCGGCCCCCACCCCGGCGGCCCCGGGGCGGTCCCTGACAACCGCCCCGGGGCTCTGTGCGCCCATCCGTCGATCAGTCGGTGCAGAGGGTGCCGGGGGCGGGCAGGGCGCGGGTGGTGAGGTAGCGGTTGGTGGCCTCACGGGCGCAGGAGGAGAGCAGGAACATGCTGTAGTCGTCGCCCTCGCGGCTGAGCACCACGCTCCCGGGCAGCTGGGCCGCCATGGCGGGGCCGGCGCTGTGCGGAGCGAGGGCCTGGCGGGTGGACTGGAGGATCAGCGCGGGCGGCGCGCCGTGCACCGGGGCGCCCGCCGCGACCGGCTTCGCCGGGACGGGCCAGCCCAGGCAGCCGGTCAGCGCGGTGTACGAGCGCACCGCGCCGCCGAGGTGCGGGGAGACCCGCTCCAGGCGCTTCCGCAACCGGGTGAGCTGGTCGAACGTGGTCACCGGGCGGGCGTGGTCCAGGCAGGCGGGGACACGGACCTGGACGGGGTTCAGGGTGTCGTCCGGGTCGCGCAGGAAGTCGGACGCGTCACCGGCCCGGGCCTTGACCACCGCCTCGGCGAGCAGGGGCCAGGTGATGCCGGAGAGGGTCAGATAGTCCTGGGTGGCCTCACGGATGTCCTCACCGGTGAGCGGCCGTCCGCCGCCGGTGACCGGGATCGGGGCGCGGTCGGCCCGGGCGGTCAGCGCGTCGTACGCGGCCCCGGCGTCCTCGCCGTGCAGGGCGCACTCCGCCGAGCCGGCGCACCAGGCGGTGAAGCGGCGGAACGCCTCCTCGGCGGTGGCCGCCTCCCGGACGATCCGCTCGGTGGGCGAGGTGGTGTCGTCCAGCGCGGTGTCCAGCACCATCGTGCGCAGCCGGCCGGGGTAGAGGCCGGCGTAGGTGCGGCCCAGCAGGGTGCTGTAGTGGATGCCGTACCAGTTCAGCCGGGCCTCGCCCAGCGCGATCCGCACCGCCTCGAAGTCCCGCGCGGTGGAGGTCAGATCGGTGTGCGCGACCAGCGGCCCGGTGCGGCGCAGGCAGTCCGCGGCGAACGCGCGGTTGTGGGCCGCCAGCTCGCGGAACGCGGCCCGGGTGCGGGGGAAGTGGCTGACGCCGGCCGGCTTGAGGGGCTTGTCGCAGCGGATCGGCGTGCTGTGCCCCACCCCGCGCGGGTCCACCGCCACCAGGTCGAACCGCTCGGTCATCGCCCCGGCGAAGGCGGGCAGTTGCGCCCGCATGGCCAGCCGCAGCTGCTCGATGGAGGACCCGCCGGCCCCGTTGTTGAGCAGCAGGGTGCCGGTGCGGTGGCGTAGGTCGTCGGCGGGGCGGCGGACCAGCGCCAGGGTGAGGCTGCCGGCGCCCGGACGGGCGTGGTCGACCGGGACCTTGAGCGTGCCGCAGCTCAGCCCCATCTCCCGTAGCTCCGCGTCGGCACAGGTGGTCCAGTCGATCCGGTCGGCAGCCGGCGCCCGCTTCGGGCGGTCCTGGGCCAGGGCGGTGGGGGTGGCGAGGGTGGCCGCCGCGAGGGCGAGGGCGAGCACCCTGAGGCGGAGGGGACGGGTGGCGGGACGGGGCATGGCGACTCTCCCGGAGCGTCGGTGCGCCGGGACCGGCGCGACTAACGGAGCTTCCTGCGTTGGTGAGAAGCTATAACCGGAACTCGCGAGAGTCAATAATTTAAGTGAGAGGCTATTACGAGGTCGGTTCAGGGAGCCGTGATCCGGCGGTAGGCCATCTCCGCCAGCCTCGCCTGGCCGTCCAGGCTCGGGTGGAACCAGTCGAAGGGGCTGAGCTGGTCGCCGGTGAACTTGTAGTCGAACACCGCCCCGCCGTCGTACCGGCACAGCCGGTCCCGCTCGCAGACCTCGCGCAGCGCCTCGTTGTACGCCACCACCCGCTCGTACACCTCGGTCCGGCGCTGCTCGGCGCTCGCGCTGGTGTCCTCGGCACCGCCCAGCATCGAGGGGCAGAGGCCCAGCTTCCATATCTGCCGGCCCAGCGGGTTCTCCCAGCCGGTGGCCCACAGCCGCCGCAGGTCCGGCACGCTCGCCACATACACCCGGCTCTTGGGCGAGTCGGCCCGCAGTCGCCGCAGCGACTCCGCGAAGGAGGCCCGGTACTCCGCGACCGGGGTCATCGCCGCCACACTGCTCCGGCAGGCGTCGTTGGCCCCGGTCAGCACGGTCACCAGGTCCGGCCGGTGGGCCGCCGCACGGCTCATCTGCCCGGGCAGCTCGGCCATCCGCGAACCGGACCTGGCGAGGTTCCAGCTGTGGGACGGCAGGGCGGAGGGGCCCAGCAGCCGCCGGGCCAGGCTGTTCACCCGGGCGTCGGTGCCGGTGGCCCAGGAGGAGTCGGGGCAGTCGGTCAGCACCCCGCAGGCGTTGAAGCTGCGGGTGATGGAGTCGCCGACGGCGGCCAGGGATGTGGGATCGCGGTCCCAGCCGCGCGTGGGGGTGGGGGAGGGGGAGGGGCGCTCGGCCCGGGGCCGCTCGGCCGGCGCCCGGTCGCAGCCGGCCGTGCCCGCGAGCAGTGCGGCCGCCACCGCCGCCGCGACCCCGGCCGCGGGCCGGAGGGGCAGGGGTGACCGATCGGTGGTACGGGGGCTCCGTCGGCTGCGGGGCATGGGTGTCGCCCTTTCGTCGGCGTCCTGGCGGGTGAAACATCCGCCGATTCCCGTCACGTTCGGTGACGGAGGTGGCATGGTGTCCCGGTGGTGCCGCGGCGGTGTTCCGGGCCCGGGTTCCGCGGTGCGGACCTCCCGCTCGACCGTACGCCATCCCCATGAGCCCCTGCGCACGGTAGCTTTGGCCCGTCGAGGCGGGCCGGTGCCGCAGCCGGTGGCCCCGGACCCGGCAGGCGTCCCGCCGGTCGGCTCCGGTAAATTACATCACGTCACATGCTGTCCCTTTTGTGGAGTTTCACTCCTGATGCTGTTTACTGAGGCCGCTGGGAATGGCGACCCTCGTCCCCCTCTGGAGGTCCCGGTGACGACACGTGGAGTCCTGTACGTACACTCCGCCCCCCGCGCGCTGTGCCCGCACGTGGAATGGGCGGTCGCCGGAGTGCTCGGCGCCAGGGTCCAGCTCGACTGGATCCGGCAACCCGCATCACCGGGCACCTGGAGAGCCGAGTTCTCCTGGCGGGGCGAGGTGGGCACCGCCTCCAAACTCGCCTCCGCGCTGCGCGGCTGGCAGCTGCTCCGCTTCGAGGTGACCGCCGAACCGTGCGCCACCGCCGAGGGTGAGCGCTACAGTGCCACCCCCGAACTGGGCATCTTCCACGCCGTCACCGGCATGCACGGCGACATCCTGGTCCCCGAGGACCGGCTGCGCGCCGCGGTGGCCCGGGCCGCGCAGGGCGAGACCCAACTGGAGGCGGAGGTCGCCCGGCTGCTGGGCAAGCCCTGGGACGACGAGCTGGAGCCGTTCCGGTACGCGGGTGAGGGCGCCCCGGTCCGCTGGCTCCACCAGGTGGTCTGACCGCCCCTCAGAAGCACTCACCCGTACGGCATCGGGCCCGCTCCCCAGGTGGGGGCGGGCTCGTTCGCGTACCCCGGAGTCCTACTCCGCCGCGGCCCGCTCCTCACGGTCCAGCTCGGTGAGCAGCCGGCGCAGCAGGGCGCGGGCGGCGGTGACGTCCTGCTCGGGGAGGGTCTTCAGCAGGACGCGGTGGTGGGCGTCTGCCCGCTCGGTGACCCGCTCCAGCGCCGTGCGGCCGGTGGGCGTCAGGGTCAGCAGCGGGGAGCCCCGGTGCTCGGGGTTGTCGGCGAAGGCGGCATGGCCCCGCTCCACCAGGTCGTTGGCGACCCGCTGCACGTTCTGGCGGGTGACGCCGAGGCGGCGGGCGGCCTGGGGGACGGTGACCGGCTGCTCGGAGGCCACGCTCAGCACCTGCCAGCGGGCCTGGGTCAGGCCTTCGGTCGCGGCCGTCCGCTCGCCGAGCCGCCGCAGCGCGCCCGCCGCCTCGTAGACATCGGCCACCAGCAGGGCGAAGGCGTCGGGGGCGCCGGGAGCGGGGGCGGGCGTCGGGGGCGGGAGGGCATCGGACATGACCGACTCCTTTGACAAGCTGTTGTCTGAGTGGAAATGTATTGTCATGTTAGTCGGGGGGTACGTACCGAGGAGAACAGCGCATGCCCAGGATCGATCTGTACCGGAATGTTCACATGGGCCAGCGGGCCCGCCTCTTCGCCCTCGCCGTGGAGCTGGGCTCGGCGGACGGCGCCGACCAGGCCGTGGCCGAGGAGTTCGCCGACCGGGCCCTGGCCATGACGGCGGAGCTGCGCGAGCACGCCGACCACGAGGACACCCACATACATCCGCTGCTGCGTGAGCGGGCGCCCGCCGCGGCCGACGCCCTGGACGCCGAGCACATCCGGCTGGACGCCGCGCTGGCCGCGCTGGACGAGCGGGCCCGCGCCTTCCCCAAGGCCGGATCCGATACCCAAGCCGGATCGGACGCCCAGGCCGGGCCGGACGCCCGGGCGGAGGCGCAGCACGCGCTGTACCTCGCGGTCAACGAGCTGATCAGCGCCTATCTGGCCCATCTGCACGCCGAGGAGACGGTGGCGATGCCCGCGCTCTGGGCGGCGTACGACGACCGGGAGCTGGGCGCGGTGTTCGTCGGCTTCCAGGCCACCCGCTCGCCCGAGCAGCGCCTCGGCGATCTGCGGGGGATGCTGCCCGCGCTGCCGCCGCGGGTGCGGGCCGCCATCGCCCGGGCCACCGTGGAGGCGCTGCCGCCCGCCGAGGCCGGCTCCGGGCTGTACGCGCTGAGCACCACCCTGGCCCCCGGGCAGCGGGCCCGCCTCTACGACGACCTGGGCGCTCCGGAGGCCTGGGCGGCGCGCTGAGCTTCGTACCGGACACGCACCGTGCGGACACGCGCCGGGGCCCGGGCCTCCCGTGAGGGGAGACCCGGGCCCCGGGGCCGTACCGGTCGATGCGACGGTCACACGGTGCGGAAGGCCAGCACCACGTTGTGGCCGCCGAAGCCGAAGGAGTTGTTGATCGCGGCGATGGTGCCCTCGGGCAGCTTGCGGGGCTCGTCGCGCACCACGTCCGCGTCCACCTCCTCGTCCAGCTCGGTGACGTTGATGGTGGGCGGGGCGGTGCGGTGGTACAGCGCCAGGACGGTCGCCACGGTCTCGACGCCGCCGGCGCCGCCCAGCAGGTGGCCGGTCATGGACTTGGTGGCGGAGACCGCGATGTGGTCCAGCTCGTCGCCGAGCACCGAGCGAAGGGCCTTCACCTCGGCCACGTCGCCCTGCGGGGTGGAGGTGGCGTGCGCGTTGAGGTGCGCGACCTCCGCGGGCTTCAGATCGGTGGTGTCCAGCAGACCGCGCAGCGCGGCGGCGACACCGCGGCCGGTGGGCTCCGGCTGGGCGATGTGGTGGCTGTCCGAGGACAGGCCCTGGCCCAGCACCTCGCAGTAGGCGCGGGCGCCGCGCTTGGCGGCGTGCTCGGCGGACTCCAGGACGACGACACCGGCGCCCTCGCCGAGGACGAAGCCGTCACGGCCCTTGTCGTAGGGGCGGGAGGCGCCCTGCGGGTCGTCGTTGTTCTTGGACATCGCCATCATGTTGGCGAACGCGGCGACCGGCAGCGGGTGGATCGCCGCCTCGGTGCCGCCCGCCACGACCACGTCGGCGCGGCCGGTGCGGATCATCTCCACCGCGTAGCCGATCGCCTCCGCGCCCGACGCGCACGCCGAGACCGGGGTGTGCACGCCCGCCTGGGCGTTCACCTCCAGGCTGACGTTGGCGGAGGGGCTGTTGGGCATCAGCATCGGCACGGTGTGCGGGGAGACCCGGCGTACGCCCTTCTCCTTCAGCACGTCGTACTGGTCGAGCAGGGTGATCACGCCGCCGATGCCGGAGGCGATCACCGTGCCCAGGCGCTCGGGGGCGACCTGCTCGTCCTCGCCGGCCCGGGCGGTGAAGCCCGCGTCGGCCCAGGCCTCACGGGCCGCGATCACCGCGAACTGGGCCGAGCGGTCCAGCTTGCGGGCGAACGGGCGGGGCAGGACGTCACCCGGGTCGACGGCCGCGACGGCCGCGATCCGGACGGGCAGCTCGGCGAAGCGCTCGCCCTCCAGGGCGCGGGCCCCGGAGCGACCCGCCAGCATGCCCTCCCAGGTCGAGGCGGAGTCGCCACCCAGCGGTGTGGTTGCGCCGATACCGGTGACGACCACGGTGCGATTGGTCGAGTTCACAGGATTTCTCTCTCCACGAGTATCGAGGTGTGCGGAAACACGGCGCCACCGCCGGGTGGCGGTCCGATCAGCCCTGGTGCTTGGCGATGTAGTCGGCGGCGTCGCCGACGGTCTTCAGGTTCTTGACGTCCTCGTCGGGGATCTTCACGTCGAAGCGCTCCTCGGCGGCGACGACGACCTCGACCATGGACAGCGAGTCGACGTCCAGGTCGTCGGTGAAGGACTTGTCCAGCTGGACGTCCTCCGTCGGGATGCCGGCGATCTCGTTCACGATCTCCGCGAGACCTTCGACGATCTCTGCCTGCGTGGCGGCCATGTGGCGCTCCTTCGGTGTGGCCTGCCCGGTGTCTGGTGCCGGGAGGGGTATGAGGTGTGTCCGGCCCGCCGGGCGGGCCCGGCGGATCCCTCGGTGCCTCCTCCCGCGGCCCCGTCCGCGGACGGCGGGGGCCGGGGGGAGTCATCCCGCCGAGGGGGCGGGTCGGCCGGTCCGGAGGTCCGCTCCGGGGGCCTGGCGACCGCTGTGACGGACGCCGGGCCTGCCCGGGAGGACCCGAACCGTGCCTAGGGGAGGGTAACGACCGTCGCGGCGTACACGAGACCCGCCCCGAAGCCGATGACGAGCGCGGTGTCGCCGCTCTTCGCCTTGCCGGTCGCCAGAAGCCGCTCCATCGCGAGCGGGATCGAGGCGGCCGAGGTGTTGCCGGTGGTCTCCACGTCCCGGGCGACCGTGACGTGCTCCGGCAGCTTCAGGGTCTTCACCATCGAGTCGATGATCCGCATATTGGCCTGGTGCGGGATGAAGACGTCCAGGTCGGCGGCGGTGATCCCGGCCGCGTCCAGCGCCTGCTGGGCGACCTTCGCCATCTCGAAGACGGCCCAGCGGAACACCGCCTGGCCCTCCTGGGTGATCGCCGGGAACTTGACCTCGCCGCGCCCGTCCAGCGGCAGCTTCGAGGCGTCGCCGAGCCGGAACTCGTCCCACGCCACGGTCTGCCGGATGGTCTCCGACTTGTCGCCCTCCGAGCCCCACACGGTGGGGCCGATGGCCGGCTCATCGGCCGGGCCGACGACGACCGCGCCGGCGCCGTCACCGAACAGGAAGGCCGTCGCCCGGTCCTCCAGGTCGGTCAGGTCGCTCAGCCGCTCCACGCCGATGACCAGCACATACTCGGCCGAGCCCTCGACCACCATGCCCTTGGCGAGGGTCAGCCCGTAGCCGAAGCCCGCGCAGCCCGCCGAGATGTCGAACGCGGCCGGCTTGCCCGCGCCGAGCTTGTCGGCGATCTCGGTGGCGACCGCGGGGGTCTGGCGGAAGTTGGAGACGGTGGAGACGATCACCCCGCCGATCTGCTCCGGGGCGAGCCCGGCGTCCGCGATGGCCTTGCCGGCCGCCTCCACCGACATGGCGGCCACGGTCTCCTCCGGGCCCGCCCAGTGGCGGCTGACGATGCCGGAGCGCGAGCGGATCCACTCGTCGGAGGAGTCGATCCGCTCCAGGATCACCTCGTTGGGCACGACCCGGGTCGGACGGTAGCCGCCGACGCCCATGATCCGCGCGTACGGGGCGCCCTTGCTGGGCTTGATCTTCGCCATGCTCTACGGCTCCTTGTCAGACCGCGGGCCGCGCGTGCTCGGCGATGAGCGCGCGTGCCGCGTCGAGGTCGTCCGGCGTCTTCAGGGCGACCGTCGCGACACCCTTCAGGGCCCGCTTGGCGATACCGGTGAGCGTGCCGCCCGGGCACACCTCCACCAGCGCCGTGGCGCCGAGCTGCTGGAACGTTTCCATACACAGGTCCCAGCGGACCGGGTTGGCCACCTGGCCCACCAGCCGGGCGACGACGTCGGCGCCCTCGGCCACGGTCCGGCCGTCCTTGTTCGACACATACGGTACGGCGGGATCGGCGGCGTGCAGCTCCTCGGCCGCCGTGCCCAGCACCGCCACCGCGGGCTCCATATGGCGGGTGTGGAACGCCCCGGCCACCTTCAGCGGCACCACCCGGCGTACGCCCTGCGGCGGGTTCTCCGCCAGCGCGGCCAGCTGCTCCAGGGTGCCGGCGGCCACGATCTGGCCCGCGCCGTTGACGTTCGCCGCGGTCAGGCCCAGGCCCTCCAGATGCGGGACGGACACCTCCGGGTCGCCGCCGAGCAGCGCCGACATCCCGGTCTCGGTCACGGCGGCCGCGTCGGCCATCGCCAGCCCGCGGGTGCGGACGAACCGCAGCGCGGCCGTCTCGTCGAGCACCCCGGCGAACACCGCCGCGGTGATCTCGCCGACACTGTGGCCGGCGACGGCGCCCGGGGAGGCGTCCCCCAGCGCGGACCCGGCCAGCAGACCCGCCGCCACCAGCAGCGGCTGGGCCACCGAGGTGTCGCGGATCTCGTCCTCGTCGGCCTTCGTGCCGTAGCGGACGAGGTCGAGCCCGATGGCGTCCGACCACGCGGCGACGCGGTCGGCGGCACCGGGGAGGTCGAGCCAGGGAGTCAGGAAGCCGGGCGTCTGAGCGCCTTGGCCGGGAGCGACGAGTACGAGCACTCTCACACTCTCTCTTGTGCGCGGCCCCCACCGCCCGTGGGGACAGGGACGAAGAACCGCTGGGGGAATTGTCGGTGTCCCACAAAGGCGGGCAGCGGGCGGCACCAGACTAGGCCTGGCCGTCCCCCTGGACCAGACGCCCGAGGATGAGCGCGATCCGCAGCGTGAACGCCGAACGGACATCGGACGGCGACCAGCCGGTGACATCGGTCACCCGGCGCAGCCGGTAGCGCACGGTGTTGGGGTGAACAAACAGCATCCGGGCCGCGCCCTCCAGGCTGCTCGCCTGCTCCAGGTAGACGCTCAGCGTCTCCAGCAGCGCCGAACCCGCCTCCTCCAGCGGCCGGTAGATCTCCTCCACCAGCTGCTCGCGGGCCGACGGGTCCCCGGCGATCGCCCGCTCCGGCAGCAGATCGTCCGCCAGCACCGGCCGCGGCGCGTCCTGCCACGCCGAGCAGGCCTTCAGCCCGGCCGCCGCGGCCTGCGCGGACCGGGTCGCCGCCTGGAGGTCCGGCACCACCGGACCGGCCACCACCGGCCCCGCCGCGTACGGGCCGATCAGCGCCTTCGCCACATGCATCGGGTTGTCGTCGCCGCCCGCGATCACCACCAGCCGGTCGCCCAGCACCCCGGTGAGCACCTGGAGCTTGGCGTGCCGGGCGGCCCGGCGGATCGCCTCCACCGTCAGCTCGCTGTCCCCGTCCGGGGCGGTGCCCAGGATCACGCACACATGGTCCGGCGAGTTCCAGCCCAGCGCCGCCGCCCGGGACACCGCGCCCTCGTCGGCCTCCCCGGAGAGCACCGCGTTGACCACCAGCGACTCCAGCCGGGCGTCCCAGGCGCCACGCGCCTCCGCCGCCTGCGCGTACACCTGCGCCGTGGCGAACGCGATCTCCCGCGCGTACACCAGCAGCGCCTCGCGCAGCACCGACTCGTCGCCGGGGGCGGCGACCTCCTCGATGGCGCTCTCCATCACCTCGATGGTGGTGCGCACCATCTCCACGGTCTGCCGCAGGGTGATCGCCCGGGTCAGCTCCCGCGGCGCCGTCCCGAACACGTCGGTGGAGATCGCCTGCGGGGTGTCCGGGTGCCGGAACCACTCGGTGAACGCGGCGATACCGGCCTGCGCGACCAGCCCGATCCACGACCGGTTCTCCGGCGGCATCGCCCGGTACCAGGGCAGCGTCTCGTCCATACGGGCGATGGCGTTCGCCGCGAGCCGCCCGGAGGACCGCTCCAAGCGCTTGAGGGTCGCGGAATGCGGGTGGGCGTCGTTCGCAGCGGGTTCAGGCACGGGGACAAGACTGCCTTATCGCGCCGCCCGGGTGCGGTGGCGGGGGCCGGGGGGCGGGGTGCGGAGGAGGGGGGTGGGGGCTGGTGGCGGGGTTTGGGGGCGAGGTCCGAGGGCGTTCCCCGGCTGGGGGCCGGGGGCCGGTGGCTTCGGGGCCCGGGGCTGGTGGCGGGGCCCGGGGTGTGCGGGGGGCGTTCCCCGGCTGGGGGCCGGCTGGGGGCCGGGGCGGGGGCGTGGTTCTCCCGGGAGGGGGCCGGAGGTCGGGGGGCGGTGCTTTGGGGCGGGCTACGGTACGGGGGTGAGCTCCGAGAACGGCGTCCCCGGCTGGACCGTGCACCGTGGCGGCGACCGCTACCAGGGCGGCGACCCGGCCGCCGGCATCCGCACCCGGCACTCCTTCTCCTTCGGCCCCCACTACGACCCGGACAACCTCCGCTTCGGCGCCCTGCTCGCCGTCAACGAGGAGCGCCTGGCCCCCGGCGCGGGTTTCGCCGAGCATCCGCACAGCCACACCGAGATCGTCACCTGGGTCGCCGAGGGCACCCTCGCCCACCGCGACTCGGCCGGCCACACCACCGAGGTCCGCCCCGGCGACCTCCAGCACCTGAGCGCCGCGTCGGGCGTCCGCCACGAGGAGCGGGAGGGGGCGGGCGACCGGGAGCTGGTCTTCGTACAGATGTGGCTGGCGCCCCGGGAGCCCGGCGGGGACCCCGCCTACACCGTCGTCCGCTCCCTGCCGGCCCCGGTCGCGCGGTACGAACTGCCCGCCGCCGGTGCCGTACTGCACGTCCACCGCCCCGCCGCCCCCGGCACCGAGGTCCCCCTGCCCGCCGCCCCCTTCGTCTACGTCCATGTGGTGCGCGGCACCCTCCGGCTGGGGGCCGGGACCGAGCTGGGTCCCGGTGACGCGGTACGCGCCCGGGGCGGCGCGCCCGCCCTCACCGCGCTGGGCCCGGCCGAGGTGCTGGTCTGGGAGATGGCGGGCTGAGGGCTCCGCGGATACGAGGGCGCGGCGGTCGCGTCAGCCCAGTTCCTCGGCCACCACTGCCGCGGCCTCGGCGATCAGCCGGTCGTCGGGCTCGGCGTCCTTGTCCTGGCGGTAGGACATGATCGTCACCACCAGCGGGGCCCGGCCGGGCGGCCAGATGACGGCGATGTCGTCGCGTGCGCCGTGGTAGGAGCCGGTGCCGGTCTTGTCGCCGACCTTCCAGTCGGCGGGCACCCCGGCGCGGATCGTCCGGTCGCCGGTGGTGTTGGTCAGCAGCCAGCCGGTGAGCAGCTTCCGCTCCTTGGCGCCGAGCACATCCCCGAGGGTGAAGGCGCGCAGATTGACGGCCAGTTGGCGCGGGGTGGTGGTGTCGCGGCGCTCACCGGGCACCCAGGTGCTCAGCTCCGGCTCGATCCGGTCCGTGCTGGTGACCCGGTCGCTGGTCGCCTCGCGCAGCGCGGCGCCGAGCGCGCGGGGGCCGCCGAGGTCCCTCAGCAGCACATTGGCGGCGGCGTTGTCGCTGTAGCGGACGGTCGCGTCGCAGAGTGCGCGCAGGCTCATCCGCCCCTTGCCCAGGGCGTCCAGGTTCTTCTCGGTGATCGGCGAGTTGGCGACGAGGTCGGCGCGGGTGTAGCGCAGCACCCGGTCCATGCCGGCGGCGCCGTTCTTCTTCAGGACCACCCCGGCGAGCAGCGCCTTGAAGGTGGAGTTGTACGAGAGGCGGCTGTCGGCGTTCCAGGCCAGCTCACGCCCGCTTCCGGTGTCCACCGCGTACACCCCGAGGTGCGCGTCGTACGTCCGCTCCAGGGCGCGCAGCGCGCCCCGCCCGTCGGCCGCCGCCGCGGGATACCCAGTCGCGCTCGCGGTGGCGCCGACGGTGGCGGCCGGGGCCGGGTGGCCGGAGCGGTCCGCGGCGGTGCTCTGCCCGCCGCAGCCGGTGAGCGGGAGCAGCAGGAGGGCGGCGAGCCCGGTGAGCGCGGCATGGCGGCGGCCGGCCCGGGTGTGCCGGGACCCCGGTCGGGGCGGTACGGGGGAAGGGGTGGGCTGCATGGGCGCTGGGGCTCCCGTCGTCGTCCCGGGCGCGCGGTCCGCGCCGGGGGGATGGCAGATCGCGACCGGGTACGGGACCCGGGCCGCGGCCGAGGCGGGCCGGCCGCCCCACCGCCACCCTCGCCGCCCGGGGAGCGCGGGCACCAATACCGCCGCGCGGGGTTTCATGCGGGATCCGCATAGAGTGGCCGGGTGGATCTGGTCGGGGCATGTCGTACCTTCGTCGCCGTCAGCGACCACGGCGGCTTCACCGGCGGGGCGGCGGCCGCCGGGGTGTCGCAGCCGGTGGCCAGCCGCCGGGTCGCCGCCCTGGAGCAGCACCTCGGGGAGCCGCTGTTCGAACGCTCGGTACGGCGGGCGGTGCTCACCCCCTTCGGCCGCGAGATGCTGCCGTACGCGCGCCGGCTGGTGGAGGACGCGGACGGGCTGCTGCACGAGGCCGCGGCCGCCCGCCGCAGACCGTGGCGGCTGGCCGTGCCGGAGACCTGCACCACGGGCGGCCTGGCCCGGCTGGTGGCGCGGGCCCGCGACCTCGGGATGAACCTGGACCCCAGGCCCGAGCGCCCAGCCCGCCGCGCCGAACTCCTGCTCGCCCGGCGGGTGCGGGCCGCCCTGCTGGCCGTCCCGGAGCACGAGGCGGTCTGGTCGGTGCCGCTCGGCCTCGCCACCGCCCAGGACCCCGGGGTGCGCCGGATCCATCTGGAGACCCTGCGCCTGGGGCGGACCACCAGGGGCCCGGCCCGGCGGGTGTGGCTCCAGCCGGAGGACGATGTGCCGCACCTCCGCGACCCGCTCACCCGGCTGCGGGACGCCCTCGGGCTGCGGCCGGGTCAACTCGCCGTCGCCGCCGATCTGACCGCGGCCGCCGCCGAGGTCCTGGCCGCCGGCGACCTGCTGCTCTGCTCGGCGGCCGAGGCGAACCGGCTCGGTCTGCACTGGCGGCCGTTGGGCGAGACGACCCCGGTGCGGAGTTATCTGCTGGGCGTGGCGGCCGAGAGCGGACCCGAGCCCCCGCTCTCCCGGCTGGGCACCGAGATCGGCCGCTGTCTGGGAGTCCTGGGAACGGAGGCGGACAGGGAGGCCGTTGTCACGGCGGTGGCCGGAGGGGGAGAGGGACGGGGATGAGCGGTACCGAGGCGCTGCTGCGCTCGCTGCGTGAGCAGTTGCGGGACGGGGGACTGCGCGGCTGCCTCCTCGTACGGGATCTGCGGACCGGGGAGGAGGTGGGCCTCGATCCGGACGTACCGCTGCCGTCCGCCTCGCTGGTCAAGGTGCCGCTGGCGCTCGCCACCGCGGAACGCGTGCGGCGCGGCGAGCTGGACGGGGCGCGGATGGTCGAGGTGGCGCCCGGCCGGATCACCACCCCGGGCCCCACCGGGCTGAGCCGCTTCCGGCACCCGGCCCGGGTCGCCGTGGACGACCTGCTCTATCTGAGCCTCTGCCTGAGCGACAGCACCGCGGCCGACGCGCTCTTCGACCTCACCCCGCCGGAGCGGGTGACGGACCGGCTCAGGGAGTGGGGCCTGACCGGGATCACCGTCCGGCACCGGGTCGGCGAGCTGTCCGACACCCCCGAGGAGCGGTTCGACAGCGGGCAGGCGCATCTGGCGCACGCGCTGGCCATCGGGGCCGGCACCGGAGAGGCGGCCGGCGGCCGGGGCCACCGGCTGCCGCAGCTGGACACCACCCGGGCCAACAGTGGCACCGCCCGCGCCTGGGCGGACCTGCTCCAGGCCCTGTGGCGGCCGTCCGCCATCCCGCCCGAGGTGGCGGGCACGGTACGGGAGCTGATGCGGCACAACCTCAACCGTCAGCGGCTCGCCCCGGACTTCAGCTCCGACGCGACGACCTGGTCCTCCAAGACGGGCACCCTGCTGAACCTGCGCCATGAGGTCGGTGTGGTGGAGCACGGCGACGGCCAGGCCTTCGCCGTGGCCGCCCTCACCGAGTCCTTCGTCCCGGCCAGCGCCCAGCCCGGTGCGGAAGCCCTGATGGCCCACGCCGCCCGCACCCTGCGGGACCATCTGCGCCAGCGCTGAGCCCCGTTCGATCGGCGGCGGCAGTGCTCAGCGGCAGAGGGCGTCCAGGTCCTCGGCGAACGTGGGGAACTCGGCCCTCGCCTCCGCGACGATCTCGCGGGCGGGCCGCCGGGGTGTGGTGGCGTGCCGCCCGGCTATCGCCTCCAGCTCCGGGTTCGGGCGCTCATCGCCCCCGTCCCCGATCCCGTACTCCACGATCTCCATGGGCCCATGGCCGTCGGCCAGCACCCAGAGGAAGTCCGAGAGGCTGCCGGCCACCACCCCGCGCTCGCCCTCCGAGCCCAGGAAGACCACCGGCTGCTCGGTGAGCCCCCGGCCCGGCCGCACACACCACAGGGCGGCCAGCCCGCCCGTACCGTCCTGCCCGAACACCCGGTACGCCCCGGCGTCCGCCTCCGGGTTGCCCGTCCAGCTGCGCAGCCAGTCCGCGGTCTCCTCGGCCGAGTCGAAACCCTCGTACGGCTCGAAGTCCACGGAGGCGAGGGCGGAGTCCGCCTCACCGTCGTACCAGGGGAACTCCACCCGGGCGATCTCCGCCAGGGCGGCCGGGAAGGCCCGGTCGCCGCCCCCGTCGCCTTCGACCCGGTCGGAAGCGTTCGTCTCGATCATGCCTGAAGGCTAGACCGGGCCACTGACAACGCCCGCCCCGCTACGAGAGGGTGGGCGCCGCCTCGCGCAGCTCCGCCAGCACCGCGTCGGTGAACACCGGCCAGGCCTCGACTGCCCAGGGCCCGAAGTCCCGGTCGGTGAGGGCCACACAGGCGGCGCCCGCGTCCGGGTCGATCCACAGGAAGGTGCCGGACTGCCCGAAGTGGCCGAAGGTACGGGGCGAGGAGGCCGAGCCCGTCCAGTGCGGGGACTTGCCGTCCCGGATCTCGAAGCCGAGGCCCCAGTCGTTCGGCCGCTGGTGGCCGTAGCCCGGCAGGATGCCGGTCAGCCCCGGGTACTCCACCGACATCGCGGCCAGCGCCGTGCGCGGGTCGAGCAGCCGGGGGGACTGCACCTCGGCGGCGAAGCGGACCAGGTCGTCCACGGTCGAGACGGCGTCCTTGGCGGCCGAGCCGTCCAGGGTGGTGGAGCCCATGCCCAGCGGCTCCAGCACGGCCTGCCGCAGATACTCGGGGAACGGGATGTCCGTCGCCTTGGCGACATGGTCGGCCAGCACCTCGAACCCGGCGTTGGAGTAGATCCGGCGGGTGCCCGGCTCGGCCTGCCGCCGGTGCTCGTCGAAGGCCAGACCGGAGGTGTGGGCGAGCAGATGGCGGACCGTGGACCCCTCGGGCCCGGCCGGCTCGTCCAGCTCGACCGCCCCCTCCTCGTACGCCACCAGCACCGCGTACGCCGCGAGCGGCTTGGTCACCGAGGCCAGCGGGAACGGCCGGCCGGTCGGGCCCTGCGCGCCCGCCACCGTCCCGTCCGCGCGCACCACGGCGGCCGCCGCGTTCGGCACCGGCCAGTTCAGAATCGTCGCCAGGCTTCGCAGGCTCCCCGGGTTTCCCATGGGTCCGAGCGTATCCCCGGCCCCGATGCGGCCGTGCGGCCGGTCCGCGCTTGCTTGGAGTGCACTCCAAGGTTCTAGCGTGGAGGACATGACGGTGATCCAGAGCACTCCCGTGGCCACTGGCGTGACCACCCCGGTGGACGTCTGCACCGTGGCGCCGCCCGCCCATCCGCGCCCGGACGGACAGGACCGCTACACCATCAGCGAGGTCGCCGCCTGGACCGGGCTGAGTGCGCACACCCTGCGCTGGTACGAGCGGATCGGGCTGATGCCGCACGTGGACCGCTCGCACACCGGGCAGCGCCGGTTCACCAACCGCGACCTGGACTGGCTGGTCTTCGTCGGCAAGCTGCGGCTCACCGGGATGCCGGTGGCCGCCATGGTCCGCTACGCGGAACTGGTCCGCGCCGGGGAGTCCACCTTCGAGGAGCGGCGCGAGCTGCTGGAGACCACCCGGCGGGACGTGCTGGCCCGGATCGCCGAGCTGAACGGCACCCTCGCCGTACTCGACCACAAGATCGGCTTCTACGGCTCCCGGCCGCCCGCGGCGGACTGACGGCTGCCCGGAGGCACGGACCACCCGAGAGGAACACGTACGACATGAGCACCGGCACCGAGAAGATCGCGACCGTACGCCTCGGCACCCACGGCCCCCAGGTGGGCGTCCAGGGCTTCGGCGCGATGGGCATCAGCGAGTTCTACGGGGACACCGACGAGGCCGCGGCCCGGGACACCCTGGACGCCGCGCTGGAGGCGGGCGTCACCCTCATCGACACCGCCGACATCTACGGGCGGGGTGCCAACGAGGAGTTCCTCGCCCCGTTCGTCGCCGCCCACCGGGACGAGATCACCCTCGCCTCCAAGTTCGCCATCCAGCGCGACGACCTCGACCAGCGGGTCGTCCGCAACGACCCCGCCTACATCCGTAGCGCCGTCGAGGCGAGCCTGCGCCGGCTGGGCACCGACCACCTCGACCTCTACTACATGCACCGCCGCGACCCGGCCGTGCCGCTCGCCGAGTCGGTGGGCGCGATGGGTGAACTGGTCCAGCAGGGCAAGGTCCGCTTCCTGGGCCTGAGCGAGGTGACCGGGGCCGAGCTGCGCGAGGCGCACTCCGTGCACCCGATCACCGCCCTGCAGTCCGAGTGGTCGGTGTTCTCCCGGGACGTGGAGCGCAGCGCGGTCGGCGCCGCCGCCGAGCTGGGCGTGGCCTTCGTGCCGTACTCCCCGCTCGGCCGCGGCTTCCTCACCGGGGCGTTCGCCAACGCCGAGACCGACCTCTCGGCCGGTGACTTCCGCCGCCACCAGCCGCGCTTCACCGGCGACAACGCCAAGGCCAACGCGGCCCTGCTGGAGCCGCTGCGCACCATCGCCGCCGCGCACGGGGCCACCCCCGCGCAGATCGCGCTGGCCTGGGTGCAGCAGCGCGCCCGGGTGCACGGGCTGACCGTGGTGCCCATCCCCGGCACCCGCAAGCGCTCCCGGCTGCTGGAGAACGCCGGCGCCACCCGGATCACCCTCACCGAGGCGGAACTGGCCGAGCTGGAGCCGATCGCCGGCCAGGTCGCCGGCGACCGCTACCCGGACATGTCCTCCACCTCGGCCGCCCGCGAGGGCTGACCACCTGCCGATTGTCGGGGCGGTCGTCATTTCAGGCGGTCATCCGAAGACGTACGCCGCGAAGCCCGCCGCCAGCAGCGCCGCCGCCGTGCGGCGGGCCGGACCGCTCCCGGTCCACGGGGCCTCCAGCCGCCGGGCGTACCGGCCGACCAGCACCAGCAGTCCGGCGAAGAACGGCAGCCAGGCCAGCCGGGCCGCGATCCAGACGAGGGTGTCGGGGGCGGTGGTCAGCCCGGGGACCGCGCCGAGCAGTCCGGCGGCCGGTACGGCGGCGGCCAGCATCGCCGTCTGGTGCCAGCACAGGATGGTCATCGCGGAGAGGTTGACCAGCACGACCGGCGCCCAGAGGGCGGGCCGCCGCAGCAGCCGGTTCAGCCGGCCGTGCAGCAGCACCGCCGCCCCGCTCTGCGCGGCCGCCAGGGCCAGCACCAGCAGCGAGGGCGGATGGCTGTTGGTGCGGGCCTCGCCCGGCACCCCCACCATCGACGCCGGGTAGCCGAAGACCAGCAGCAGCGCGGCGAACAGGGCCGCACCCCCGGCCAGCAGCCACCACGCCTCCCGCCGCCCCAGCCGGCCCACCGCCCAGGCGGCGCCGAGCTGGTAGGCGAACAGCCAGCCGGGCAGGATGTTCAGCAGGCTCAGCCAGGACGGCACCGCCTCCGCGTACGGGCCGTAGCGCAGCGCGTCCACCACCGCGACCGTGCCGAGCAGCGGCACCGCCGCCCACACCCCCAGCCGCCGGGCCGCCCGCTCGCAGTACGGGGTGAGTGCCGTGACGACCGTGTAGACGCCGACGAACCAGAGCGGCTGGACGACCAGCGTCGTCGCGGTGCGCAGGGTGTCCTCGGGCACCCCGAACCCGTAGCCCAGTACGGGCAGCAGCACCGCCCAGACGGCGGTCACCCCCAGCACCGGCCGCCCCAGCCGGGCCACCCGGCCCCGCAGCCAGCCGGCGGTGGAGCCGGTGCGCCGCCGGTAGGAGAGGACCGAGGCGTAGCCGCCGACCAGGAAGAAGATCCCCAGCATCTGGAGCACCCAGCTCACTGGGGCGAAGAACCCGAAGGCGGTCAGCGGACTGGCGTTGTGCAGCCCGCCGTCGTCGGCGTCCAGGGTGAAGCCGCCGAGCATCCAGTGCCCCAGCGGCACCGCCAGCAGCGCCAGCGCGCGCAGCCCGTCGATCGCCCGGTCCCGGTGGGCGGGGGTGCGGGCCTCGATGGACCCGGCGGCTGTGCGGAGGGCGTTCATCGCAGGCCCCCCTCGGTGCCGGTGCCGGTGCCGGTGCCGGTGCCGGTGGCCGCGGTGCCGTCGGCGGTGGCCGCGGTGCCGTCGGCGGTCGTGGCTTCCTCCGTGGTTTCGTCCGCGGTCCCGCCGGCGATGGCCGCGAAGGCGCGCAGTGAGGCGGTGCCCGGGGCGAAGTAGCCGGTGTGGCCATGGGCCCCGGAGACCGGCACCGGGCGGGCGCCGAAGCCGGGGGAGGCCGGGTCGGTGCCATGGCCGAGCCCGAACAGCTCGACGTTGGGTACGTTGCCGATCCAGTCGTCCGGATCCTTGGCCGCCCACACCCGGGCCCCGGTGCGCAGCTCGGCCGCGCTGTCCGCGCGCATCCCGGGCGAGCCCAGCACCACCAGGTCCCGGGCGGCCAGCCGGGGCGCGGCCAGCCCGCACACCACGGAGCCGTAGCTGTGGCAGAACACCGCCGGCGCGGGCAGCCCCACCGCCGCCAGCCCCTCGGTGAACCGGACCAGCCGCTCCGCCCCGGCCTCCGCCAGCCGCCCGGTCGCCGCGTCCACGCCGACCCCGACCGGGGTGGTGTAACCGGCCCAGGCGATCACCGCGGTCCGCCCGCCGGTGGCCGCCCGCAGCTCGCGCGCCATCCCGACCGGGGTGCCGTACGGGTCGGAGCGCCGGTCGTAGGTGGCGGCGTCGATGTCCGAGCCGGGCGTGATCACCGCGACGCTGTCGCTCGCCGCCAGGTCCCCGAAGACCTCGGCGACCTGGCCCCGGCCGCGCGGGTCGAAGGCCAGGATGTGCCGCCCGGTGAGCCGCCCGAACCGCCCGTCGCGCCGCACCGCCAGCGCGTTGGCCTGGTAGCGCAGGGCCAGGGGCGCGCCGTCCAGGTTGCCGACCACGGACGGGTGGCGCCGGGCCAGCGCGGTCCGCTCGGAGGCGTCCAGCCGGGCGAAGAAGGCGGCGACCTCGCGCGGGGAGGCGGTGGCCGGGTCGGGCAGCGGCCGGCCGAACGAGGCGTCGGCCCGCCAGGCCGCGGTGCCCGGCGGCGGCCCGGTGACGGCGACCTGGGCGTCCCCGGCCGCCCAGCCGGCGGTGCCCGCGACCACGCCCGCCATCACGGCGGCGCTGACCAGCGCCCGGCGCAGCCCCCGGAACCTCGTTGACCGTGTGTGCGCGGATCGGCGCATGACGGCAGCCCCCCACTTCCTCGTCCGGCTCATCCGACTCGTCGGAGTCGGCCGCCCCGTGCGGTGCGGCGGGAGGAAGATAGGAAGACGGCCGCTGACGGCACGTCACCCCGGGGAGCCAACCGGGGGGTGCTACCGGGGTAGGGGGTGGGGGAGTCGTTCCTGCCGGGCCTCGCCCGGTGTCCCCGGGGTTTCGGCTACGCCTCGCCCGGGGGACTCGGGATTCCGGCTACGCCTCGCCCGGGGGACTCGGGATTCCGGCTACGCCTCGCCCGGTGTCCCCGGGGCTTCGGCTACGCCTCGCCCGGGGTGACCAGCCCCGACTCGTACGCGAAGACCACCGCCTGCGCCCGGTCGCGCAGGTCCAACTTGGCCAGCACCCGGCCGATATGGGTCTTCACCGTCTGCTCGGCCAGCACCAGCCGGCCGGCGATCTCCTGGTTGGACAGGCCCCGGGCGATCAGCTCCAGGACCTCCGTCTCACGGGGTGTCAGCCCGTTCAGCCGCAGCGAGCGGTCCCGGCGCGGGGCCGGGCGGGAGGCGGCGAAGTCGGCGATCAGCCGCCGCGTCACCGAGGGCGCGAGCAGCGCCTCACCGCCCGCGACGATCCGTACCGCCGCGATCAGGTCGGCGGGCGGGGCGTCCTTCAGCAGGAACCCGGACGCGCCCGCGCGCAGCGCCTCGTAGACGTAGTCGTCCACGTCGAAGGTGGTGAGCATCAGCACCTTGGGCCGGTGGACGACCCCGGGCGGCGGCGACAGGATCTCGCGGGCCGCCGCCAGCCCGTCCATCTCCGGCATGCGTACGTCCATCAGCACCACGTCCGGGTGGGTGGAGCGGGCCACCGCCACGCCCGCCCGGCCGTCCGGGGCCTCGCCGACCACGTCGACGTCCGGCTGCGCCGCCAGCAGCGCGGCGAACCCCGCCCGCACCATGGCCTGGTCGTCGACGATGATCACGCGGATGGTCACTCGGGGTCCTCGGGTGTCTCTGGTGTTTCCGGTGTCTCGGCATCCCGCAGCGGCATCCGGGCCGCCACCCGGAAGCCGCCGTCCGGCAGCGGGCCGGCGTCCAGGGTGCCGCCGGTCAACCGTACGCGCTCCCGCATCCCGACCAGCCCGTGCCCCGTACCCGAGCTCTCCAGCGGCGAAGTGGCCCCGTCCACCGCCCCGTTGACGATCAGTACGGTCAGCCAGCGGCCGCTCGCGGACACCGTCACCGACACCCGGGTCGGCGCGCCGGGCGCGTGCCGCACCACATTGGCCAGGGCCTCCTGCACGATCCGGTACGCGGACACGTCCACCGCCTGGGGGACGGCGCCCAGGTCCGCGGGCAGCGACAACTCGGCGGGCACCCCCGCCCGTACCGTCGCCTCCACCAGCTGCTGCACCCGGTCCAGGCCCGGCTGCGGGGCCCGTTCACCCTCGGTGCCCTCGCTGCGGAGCACCGCCAGCAGCCGCCGCATCTCGGTCAGCGACTCCCGGGCCGAGCTGGCGATGGCGGTGAACTCCTCGCGGGCCGCGTCCGGCAGGCCGGTGATCCGGTAGGGCGCGGACTCCGCCTGCACGGTGATCACCGACATATGGTGCGCCACCACGTCGTGCAACTCCCGGGCGATCCGGGCCCGTTCCTCCAGCAGGGTGCGCCGGGCGCGCTCGCCCTCGCTGATGTCCTCCTGCTCGGCCAGCCGCCGCCGGGCCTCGCCCCGCTCCCGTAGCGATCCGATGACCAGCAGCACCACACCGGTCAGGACGAAGAGCAGCACCGTCACCCCGAGGTCGGTGTCCGCCGGCACCAGGGTGAAGGCCAGCCCCGCGGCACCGGTCGCCAGCCAGACGGCGACCAGCGTCCGGGGCGGTTCGCGCAGGCCCACGGCGACCATGAGCACCAGATAGCCGACCACGACCGGTGGGGTCCACGGCCAGACCGGCCCGCCGGGCGCGGACGCCTCCCACGAGGCCACCGCGCCCAGCACATCCGCCAGCGCGACGATCCACCAGGCCTGGAGCGGCCGGGTGACCGCCAGCAGCAGCGGGGCGGCCTGGGCGGTGGCCAGCGCCCCGGCCACCCCGCCGCCCACCCCGTAGTCCTCCATCAGCATCACGATCGTGACGGGCAGCAGCGAGCAGACGGCCGCCAGGGCCAGGGCGTACGGGACCCAGCGGCGCCATGGGCCGGGGGCGTCCCCGAAGAGGGGGCGGCCGGGGTCGGTCGGGGTCGCCAGTGAGCGGCAGAGGGCCGCCACCTGGACGCGCAGCGCATGGTGCAGGGCGCGGGGAGGGGAGGAGCCGGGCGCGGGGGCGGGGCGCTGATGGCCGGTCCGCGGACCGGGGGAGCCGGTGGAAGTGGTCATGGTGCGGCCAGCGTAGGCAGTCGGCCGCCACCCCCGCGTCGCCCCTCGGGCCCGGCCCGGCGGACCGGCTCATACCGAGGTCCCGGGCGCCATGTCGTACCGGGGTATGACCCCCTGGTCGTCTCCGGTCCAGCCGCCCCGGCTACCTGGTTGCCAGCCCGCCTCGGCGGCCCGCCTGCTTCGGCGGCCCGGGCCCGGCGTCTCCGGCTACCTGGTTGCCCTTGAGGGCCGCCCGGCCGCTCGACTTGTCCCGGCTGCCCGGGCCCGGCTTCCCTTGAGGGCCGCCTGGATGGCCGGCTATCGGCCACCCGGCTGCCCGGACCCGGCTTCCGGGGCTACCCGGCCCGCCCGGATCCGGCTTCCCCCACTGCCCGGATGGTCGGAATTCCGGCATCCGGCCGCCCGGCTACAGCTCGTCCAGCAGCTGGGCCTTCTTCGCGGTGAACTCCTCGTCGGTCACCAGGCCGGCCTGGTACAGCTCGCCCAGGTGACGTATCCGCTCGGCCACCGCCGCCGGGTCGCGGCCCGCCGAGGCGGCCGAGGCGGCCACCGGGACCGGGGCGCCGCCCCCTTCCCGTACCGCCGCGAGCACCGCGGCCGCGAACGGGAGCGATTCGTGCACCGGACCGTATCCCAGCCCGAACACCACGGCCGTCGGGTCCTGTTCCGCCGGGCCGCGCCCGCTCGGCTCCTCGCCGCGCCGCAGCAGCCGCAGATGGCCGTTGAACAGGTCGGGCGAACTCCACTCCACCCCGGCCAGCTCGCTGACCGGAAAGAGCTGGTCGCCCGCCTTCCACTTCTCCGAGGAGGCACCGGTCCAGAACCAGCGGAACGCCACCTGGTCGCCGTCGAACACGGCCTTCCCGTCGTACGCCTTGAACTGCAACGGGGGCTTCGGGGCGGTGACCAGGAAGCGCTCCGGCCGCTCGCCGTCCCCGACCAGGCCGGGGCCGGCGGTCCGGGCCTTCTCCACCCGCCCGCGCAACTCGTCGGCGTAGTACTCGGCGAGGGTCTCCTGCTCCTGCGGCAGGACCAGCCGGTACGGGTCGGAGCTCTCCTTCAGCTGCCCCGCGGCCGCCTCCATCAGCGGGTCGGCACCCGGTCTCGGCACCGCGTGCAGCACCACCGTGCCGCGTTTGCCCGGGGAGAGGGTCACGGACGCCAACGCCTCGTAGGGGACGGACCGTTCGCGCAGCGCCTGATACAGCCTGGGCGCGCGGATCCCCCGTTCGAAGCGGATGAGCACGGCGTCGGTTTCGAACTCCCAGGTGGCATGAATTCCGGCCAGCACATCACCCATGTGCCCCATCGTATGCGGCGGGGGCCCGCGCGTCGCCACCGAAGTCCTGCGAGCTTCGGCACTTTCGCGACGCTCTACGCGCGTCAGGTCTCGACTGTGCCGGAAGATCCCTCGTGGAGGGGATCGGAGAGCGGAAGATCGTCGCGGCAGGACCCCTCACCTGGGGCGCAGCGGACCTGTCCGTACGCTCCGACGCCTATCCCGGCGAAGTTGCGCAGACTGTCCGTTCCCGGGACGAAGTACCCGGCGTGCCCTGCCGCGTCGGTCGAGGAGACCAGCCGCGCGCCGAACTCCGGCTCCACCGGGTCCGCCCCGTGGCCGAGGCCGCCGACCTCCAGATATGGCACGTCCGCGATCCAGTCGTCGGCGTCCCGGGCGGCCCACACCCGGGCCCGGGTGCCGAGTCCGGCGACGTTGTCCGCCCGCATCCCGGGGCTGCCCGCCACCGCGATGTCGGTGACCCGGTCGGGCAGCCGGCGTGCGGCGACCCCGCAGACCACGGAGCCGTAACTGTGGCAGAACAGGGCGACCTTGGACTTTCCGGGCAGGCCCTCCGTAAGAGTGGCGAGCCGATCGGCCCCGGTCGCGGCGAGCCGCCCGGTGGCCGCGTCCATCCCGACACCGGCCGGGGAGGCGTAGTCGGCCCAGGCGATGACGGCGGTACGGGTGGTGGGGGAGGTCTCACGCTCCGCCTGGTACAGCGAACGGGCCATGCCGACCGGCGCCGTGTACTTCAGGCTCGTCTTCTGGAAGGTGAGCAGATTGGTGTCCACGCCGGGCACCACCACCGACACCCGCTCGGCCCGGCGGAGGTCGCCGAAGACCTCGGCGACCCGGCCCCGTCCGGTCGGGTCGAAGGCCAGGATCCGGCGGTCCTTGCCGAGCAGCGCCTCGAACCGGTGGGTACGCCGTACCGCATCCCGGTGCCCGTCCTCCGACAGCCGCCGGTCGGCGACCCGGTCCCGCTCGGCGTCCAACGCGCCGCGCAGGGCGATCCGGTTGGCCCGGTAGCGCAGGTCGATCGGGGCGCCGTCGAGGTTGCCGACGACGAACGGGTGCTTGACGGCCAGCCTGCCCCGCTCCTTGCCGTTCAGGGAGCCGAAGAAGGCGGAGATCGCGGCCGGCCGCTCCGAGGGGTCCGGCAGCGGCCGCAGCCCGATCCGGTCGTGCCGCCAGGCGGCCAGCGCGGCCTCCCGGGGCTCCTGCGCCTCTCCGCCGAGGCGGACCGCCGTCCAGCCGGTGGTCATGAGGAGCACGAGGACCACGACCAGCGCGAGCAGTACGCGCCACAGGGCGTGCGGGATCGGAGCGGTGTCGAAGGAAGTCACTGCGGGACACCCTAGGAGACCCGCCCCGGCTACCGCGAAGAGCGTGACCGACCTCACGCGTAAGCGGGGGAATGCGGGGAAGGGCGTGCCGATTCGTGCGCGGAGCGTGTATAGGGGAGCGGGTCCTGGGAGGGCGCCTGGAGGGGAGCGGGTCCAGGATGGGCGCCGCGGGGTCGGGATCTCAGTCGCCGGGTCGGCCGTCGGCTGAGCCCTCGGGTCGACCGGTGGCCGAGTCGCCGGGTTGGCCGCCGGCCGCGCCGCCGGGTCGATCGGTGGCCGACTTCCGCCAGTCCGTCGAGAG
This sequence comes from Streptomyces sp. NPDC046887, assembly GCF_040644755.1. Classification (NCBI taxonomy): domain Bacteria; kingdom Bacillati; phylum Actinomycetota; class Actinomycetes; order Kitasatosporales; family Streptomycetaceae; genus Streptomyces; species Streptomyces sp. NPDC046887. The sequence continues at coordinate 169,670 of NZ_JBEYXH010000005.1, read as the reverse complement.
GGCCGGTCCGAGCCGGTCGAGATAGGCCTCGGTGATGTTCCGCATCCCCGCCATGGACCGGTCCTCGCCGCGCACCCACAGCTGCCCGGTGATCCGCATGACGCCGCTGAAGGCGGCGACCGCCACCCGCGGGCGCGGGTCGGTGTCCACGTCGAGGCCCTCCCGGTCCGCGATCAGCCGGGCGATCTTCTCGTCCATCTCCATACAGCGGCGCAGATGCGCGGCGAGCAGGGTGGGCGTGGACTCGATCACCTGGAAGGTGCGCAGATAGAGCTCGACGGGCATCACCTCGCTGATCGCCTCGCTGAGGGTGTCCCAGGCGCGCAGTACGGCGTTCCGCAGGGCGTCCAGCGGCGGCTCGTGCGCCGGGCGGTCCCGCAGCGCCTCCTGGAAGTGCGCCTCCACCGTCCGCTGCACCTCGAAGACCACCTCCTCCTTGCTGGCGAAGTGGCGGAAGAAGGTGCGCTGGGAGACGTCGACCACCCGGGCGATGTCGTCGATGGTGGTCTCGTCGTAGCCGCGGGTGGTGAACAGCTCGACCGCGGTGCGCAGGAGCGTTCCGCGGGTCCGCTGCTTCTTGCGTTCCCGCAGCCCCGCCGGGGCAGCCTCCGAGGCGTCCGCGCCCATGTCCCCCGGACCGGCCGAATTCCGTTCCGGCTGCTCCGGCTGCTCGGGCGGAGTGCTCGCCGAAGGGGTCACCGGGCTGGTCACCGGAGTGGTCGCCGGGGTGACCGGTGCCGCGGGGACCGGGCTTGGAGCCGACTGCCCAACCGTCACGAATACATCCTCTTCCATCCGTCCCGCGCATGCGCTCGGGGTGGCGCACGGTCACGTGACAGTTACCGGCGACTCAAAGGCTTTGTCAATTGTCAGTGGCTGACATTAGTCTCTTCAGTATGACTAGTCAGACCACGATCGATAAGCGGCCGCAGGGGCAGGAACCGCCGGTTCCCGGGGTCAAGGGACTGCGCGGACACCCCTGGCTGACGCTGTTCGCCGTGGCCGTCGGCGTGATGATGGTGGCGCTGGACGGCACCATCGTCGCCATAGCCAACCCCGCCATCCAGGCGGACCTGGGCGCCAGCCTCTCCGACGTCCAGTGGATCACCAACGGCTATCTGCTCGCCCTGGCCGTCGCGCTGATCACGGCCGGCAAGCTCGGTGACCGCTTCGGCCACCGGCAGACCTTCCTGATCGGCATCACCGGCTTCGCCGCCGCCTCCGCCGCCATCGGGTTCTCCAGCACCATCGGCCTGGTCGTGGCGTTCCGCGTGCTCCAGGGCCTCTTCGGCGCGCTGCTCATGCCGGCCGCCCTCGGACTGCTGCGCGCCACCTTCCCGGCCGAGAAGCTGAACATGGCGATCGGCATCTGGGGCATGGTCATCGGCGCCTCGACGGCCGGCGGCCCGATCCTCGGCGGTGTGCTGGTCGAGCGGGTCAGCTGGCAGTCGGTCTTCTTCATCAACGTCCCGGTCGGGGTCCTCGCGCTCGTCCTCGGCCTGGTGATCCTCAAGGACCACCGCGCGGCGAATGCCCCGCGCTCCTTCGACATCCCCGGCATCCTGCTGCTCTCCGCGGCGATGGCGGCGCTGGTCTGGGGCCTGATCAAGGCCGGTGAGAGCTGGGGCTGGGGCAGTGCCAACACCTGGCTGTGCCTGCTGGGCTCCGTCGCCCTGTTCGTGCTGTTCGCGGTCTGGGAGACCAAGGTCAAGGAACCGCTCATCCCGCTGGCGATGTTCCGCTCCATCCCGCTGTCGGCGGGTGTGGTGCTGATGCTGCTGATGGCCTTCGCCTTCATGGGCGGGCTGTTCTTCGTGACCTTCTACCTCCAGGGCGTCAAGGGCCTGAGCCCGATCGACAGCGGACTGCACCTGCTGCCGCTGACCGCCATGATGATCGTCTCCTCGCCGCTGGCGGGCGCGTTGATCACCAAGTTCGGGCCCAGGGTGCCGCTGGTGGGCGGCATGGTCTGCACCGCCACCGCGATGTTCGGCATGATCAGCCTGGCCCCCGGCACCGGCACCTTCACCATGTCCCTCTGGTTCGCCCTGCTGGGCCTCGGTCTGGCGCCGGTGATGGTGGGCGCCACCGAGGTCATCGTGGGCAACGCCCCGCTGGAGCTGTCCGGTGTGGCCGGCGGGCTCCAGCAGGCCGCCATGCAGGTCGGCGGCGCGCTCGGCACGGCGGTGCTCGGCTCGGTCATGGCCTCCAAGGTGAGCGCCGACTTCGCCGGCAACTGGAAGGACGCGGGCATCCCGGGCCCGGCGGACCCGCGGCTGGAGCAGGCGGCCGAGTTCGGCATGGTCCCGCAGGAACTGGCCAAGGCCCCGGGGATGACCCCCGAGCTCTCCGCCAAGATCGGTGACGTCATCCACGACACCTTCATGTCGGGTATGGCCATGGCGTTCACGGTCGCCGGAGTGGTCGCCGTGGTCGCCGCCGCGGTCGCGGTGCTCACCAAGCGCGGCGCCAACGCCGACGCCGCGGCGGGCGGTGCCCACATCTGACCCGCCTCCGACCCGCCTGCGGGCTGGGGCGTCCGCCTTCGGGCCGGCCCCGCGACTCCCGGGAATCCGTCCTGATTCCCGGCGAGCGCGGGGCCTTTCCGTCGTTGTGTGCCGGTCTTCTCTTCCGTATGGCAGCCGTCAGGCTGATTACTCTCCGTCACTCTTAAGGATGGACCGGACGGACAGGGCTTCCGCTCCTCCGTCACGGAGTGTCACGATTGCCGTACGTGACCGGCCTAGCCAAGCATCGCGAGGGCCCGCCTCGGCGGTCCCCGCCTCGCCCGTACGCCTCACAGCCTCCCGCTGTACGCGGACGACTCCACCGCTCCTGTGCCACTTCCCGCCGGCCCACGTGTCCTACGCACATCCGCGCCGCGGGCCCGACCCGGCCCGCGCACCGACACACGGGGGTCCACCATGCGTTCCACGACTCTGCTCCTCACCGCCGCGGCCGTCACCCTGACCGCGACCGCCGCCGTGGCGGCCGCCCCAGCCACCACCGCCCAGGGCCCGGCCACGACGGCCGGCACGGCGACCACCTCCACCGTCCGGACGGTGCCCCCGGAGAAGCCCGCCTCCCGCACCGCGGCGGCCGGCGGTCAGCTCCGCCTCGGAGCCTGCGCCCCGGGGCAGTTGTGCCTCTGGCCCAAGGAGGACTTCCGGGGCGCCCGGCAGACCCATGAACTGAGCACGGTCGACGTCGAAAGCTGCGTCCCGGTCCCGGCGGCCACCACCACCGCGTCGCTCGCCAACCGCACCGGACGGCCCGTCACCACCTATCAGTCCGCCGAGTGCGCCGAGACCGGCGAGTTCGAGACCTATCCCGGGGGTGGCACATGGGTTCCCCAATCTCCGTATCAGGTGCGGGCCTTCAAGGTGTGGGAGTCCTGAGGGGCGGGCACCCGGGCGTCATGAACGGTTTCGGGTCCGTCTCCCGTTCGCGCAGGAGCCCCCGCTCACGCGGCCGCACAAGGTCGCGGAGTGGGCCGGATCGCGCGACGCTCGGAATCGTCGGGCTGGTCTGCGCGATCGCCGGGTTCTTCGTGCTGGGGATCATCCTCGGCCCGGTGGCGGTCGTGTGCGGCTGGCTCGGCATGGGTCGGCGCTGGGCGAACGACAACCTCCCGGCGCTGGTCGCCTTCGTCCTCGGGGTGATCGTCACCGTCATGGCCCTGATATCCCTGACCGGTGGCGCCACCCTGGGCGGCGGACTGTAACGGACGGCCCTCTGTGTAGTAGTCCGCGCCGGACAACCGGTGCCGACTTCCGGGCCAGGCAGCTCATGTCCCCACCAGGTGCGGCCCCGGCGCACGCACCACTGGCCCATGAGCGCACCGGGAGGTGAGCCACCCCGAAGCCGAGCGCGCTCAGGAGGCCGGCGCGGACGGAGCCTCGGGACCCCGGGGGCCTTCGAAGCCCGCCGACCGCGCGGCAGGCTGCGGCAGTACGCCCGGGGCGCTCCCCGCCAGCCGGCCCACCTCGGCCCGTAGCTCCCGCACCTCCACCATCAACGCTTCCAGCAACTCCCGCTGCCGGCGCTCCTCCTCGTCGTCCCGCTCGAAGCGGGAGATGAACCAGGCCGCGATGTTGGCGGTCACCACACCGAGCAGGGCGATACCCGACAGCATCAACCCGACCGCGAGCAGCCGTCCGAGCCCGGTGGTCGGTGCATGGTCCCCGTAGCCGACGGTCGTCATGGTGGTGAAGGACCACCACACCGCATCGCCGAGCGTCCTGATGTTTCCCTCGGGTGCGTCCCGCTCCACCTGGAGCACGGCGAGTGAGCCGAACATCAGCAGCCCCACCACGGAACCGGCGACATAGGTGGTGAGGGTGACCTGCGGGGCCCTCCTGGCCCGCTGCCCGATGAGCAGCATGGTCGCCACCAGCCGCAGCAGGCGGAGCGGCTGGACGAGCGGGAGCGCCACCGCCAGCAGGTCCAGGGGGTGTTCCCGCACAAATCGCAGACGGGCCGGCGAGAGCGCCAGCCGCACCAGGTAGTCGACGGCGAAGGCCGCCCACACGACCCACTCGACGAGCCCGCACACCGTGTGGACCCAGCCGTCCGCGCCAGGGGCGACCACGGGAATCGCATAGGCGAGCCCGAAGCCCACGGACAGCACCAGCAACGGCACCTGCGTACCGGCCTCCCAGCGCGACAGGCGCGACTCGTCCTTCATGGCCGCCATGCTAGGAGGCGGCCCGGCCCCGCCCGCGTCGGCCTCGCCCCCACGGCCCGAGCGGCCCGCCCCGACGTCCGGCACGGCTGCGAGGCGGCCCGTGCCCGGGGACGCGTATATGACGAGGCCCCGCTGGATCGCCCCCGCCTGCAGCGGCAACCGCCGTGCTCGCGGTGGGGGTGGGCGGGGGTGGCGGACGGCGCGCAGTGGCGGCGCCCTGTAGGGCTACCGCGGCTGGGGGCCTGGGGGCCGTGGGGCTCGGGGGCGTGGCGCCGACGGTCTTCGGGCCGGAGGCCCAGGTCGCAGCGGCCGGGGGTGACTCCGGGCCACTGGATGGGAGGGGGAGGGGGGTGGGTTCCCCCGCCAGACGGGAAGCGAACCCCGCAACGCCCCGCATTGCCCGCCAGCGACACAATGCTATACGATACGTATCGTCTCGCCAAAGCCAAAGCCAAAGCCAAAGCCAAGTCCAACGCCAGTCGCGATGCGAACCCACGAAAGACCCGCCGAAGAACAGGCCGCACCGTCCACATCCGGTCCTCCCGGACCGTCTCACCACTCTTGGGGAACTCATGCAGCGGGAACTCAGTCAGCGCTTCGTCGACGTGGCGCCCGATGTGCGCCTGTGGGTGGAGAGCCGCGGTCCCGCCGACGCGCCGCCGCTCCTGCTGATCATGGGGGCACAGGCATCCGGCCTCGGCTGGCCCGAGGAGCTGGTCGAGCTGCTGGCCGCGCACCACCGGGTGATCCGCTACGACCACCGTGACACCGGCCGGTCCACCTGGTCCTTCGACCAAAAGCCCTACCCGCTGCCCCAGTTGGCCGAGGATGCCGTGGCGGTGCTCGACGCCCTGGGTGTGGACCGCGCCCATGTGGTGGGGATGTCCCTGGGCGGCATGCTCACCCAGCTCCTCCTCGCCGACCACCCGGACCGGCTGCTCAGCGCCACCCTCATCGGCACCGGCGCGCTCAGCACCCGCCCGTACACCGGTCCGGACGGGGAACTGACCCCGGTGGGCGAACTTCCGGGCGTCGATCCGCGCCTGGTGGCGCTGTGGTCCGAGCCAGCCGAGGAGCGGGATCTGGAGGCGGAGTTGGACCGGCGGGTCGAGCACTGGCGGCTGCTGAACGGCGGCCTCATCCCCTTTGACGCCGAGGCCGCCCGGGAACTGGAGCGGCGGATCGTACGGCACACCGGGCACCACGCCACCAGCACCGCGCACGCCCGGGCGAGCACCGCCGGTATGGAGCGCACCGGGGAGCTGGCGGTCAACCGGGTGCCGACCCTGGTGGTCGCCGCCCCCGCCGAGCCGGTCTATCCGCCGCCGCACGCCGCCCATCTCGCCCAGGTGATCGGTGCCGCCCGCCTGGTCGCCATCCCCGGGATGGGGCACGCCCTGCCGCGCGAGGTCCACGGGCCGCTCGCCGCGGCGATCCTGGAGCACACCACGGCCGCGGTGCGCTGAAAGCACGTAGCAAAGGAAAAAGGGCGGTGCGGGTGGGGTCGAAACCCCGCCCGCACCGCCCGTGCGTCTACGCCCGCTCGGGGCTACCCGCGGCTCAGGCGTCGCCGCCCGCGGCGCCCGGGTCGGCGGCGGTGACGTCGAGCAGCTGATAGCGGTCCACCGCCTGCTTCAGCGCGGACCGGTCCACCTTGCCCTCGCGGGCCAGCTCCGTCAGCACCGCCAGCACGATCGACTGCGCGTCGATGTGGAAGTAGCGGCGGGCGGCGCCCCGGGTGTCGGCGAAGCCGAAGCCGTCGGCGCCCAGCGAGGTGTACGTCCCCGGGACCCAGCGCGAGATCTGGTCCGGGACCGAGCGCATCCAGTCGGAGACCGCGACGAACGGGCCCTCGGCACCGGACAGCTTCTGCGTGACGTAGGGCACCCGCTGCTCCTCCTCCGGGTGGAGCAGGTTGTGGCGGTCGACGTCCACGGCGTCCCGGCGCAGCTCGTTCCAGGAGGTGGCGGACCAGACGTCGGCCTTGACGTTCCACTCCTCGGCGAGGATCTTCTGCGCCTCCAGGGCCCACGGCACGGCGACGCCGGAGGCGAGGATCTGCGCGGGGATCTGGCCGTTCTCGCCCGTGCTGAGCCGGTAGATGCCCCTGACGATGCCGTCGGCGTCCACGTCGGCCGGCTCGGCCGGGTGCTGGATCGGCTCGTTGTAGACGGTGAGGTAGTAGAAGACGTCCTCGCTGTCCTCGCCGTACATCCGGCGCAGGCCGTCCTTGACGATATGCGCGATCTCGAAGCCGTACGCCGGGTCATAGGAGACACAGGCCGGGTTGGTCGAGGCGAGCAGCTGGGAGTGGCCGTCGGCGTGCTGGAGACCCTCACCGGTCAGGGTCGTACGACCGGCGGTCGCACCCAGTACGAAACCGCGCGCCAGCTGGTCGGACATCTGCCAGAACTGGTCGCCGGTCCGCTGGAAACCGAACATCGAGTAGAAGACATAGACCGGGATCAGCGGTTCGCCGTGGGTGGCGTAGGCCGAACCGGCGGCGATCAGCGAGGCGGTGCAGCCGGCCTCGGAGATGCCGTCGTGCAGCATCTGGCCGGTCGGCGACTCCTTGTAGGCGAGCAGCAGCTCGCGGTCGACCGCCTCGTACTGCTGGCCCAGCGGGTTGTAGATCTTGGCGCTCGGGAAGAACGAGTCCATACCGAAGGTGCGGTACTCGTCCGGGGCGATCAGCACGAACCGCTTGCCGATCTCCTTGTCCCGCATCAGGTCCTTCAGCAGCCGGACGAACGCCATCGTGGTGGCGATCGACTGCTGCCCGGAGCCCTTCTTCACCGCCGCGTAGGTCTTCTCCTCCGGGAGCGTCAGCGGCTTCGCCCGCACGACCCGGGTCGGCACATAGCCGCCCAGCGCCTTGCGGCGGTCGTGCATGTACTGGATCTCCTCGGAGTCCGGACCCGGGTGGTAGTACGGCGGGAGGCCGTCCTCCAGCTCCTTGTCGGAGATCGGCAGGTGCAGCCGGTCCCGGAAGCCCTTCAGGTCGGCGACCGTCAGCTTCTTCATCTGGTGGGTGGCGTTGCGGCCCTCGAAGTTCGGGCCCAGCGTCCAGCCCTTCACCGTCTGCGCCAGGATCACCGTCGGCTGGCCCTTGTGGGCGCGGGCCGCCGCGTACGCGGCGAAGATCTTCTTGTGGTCGTGCCCGCCGCGCCCCAGGTGCAGGATCTGGTCGTCGGTCATGTTCTCGACCATGGCGCGCAGCCGCTGGTCGCCGCCGAAGAAGTGGTCGCGGATATACGAACCGGTCTCGGTCGCGTACGTCTGGAACTGGCCGTCCGGCGTGGTGTTCAGCTTGTTGACCAGGAGACCGTCCCGGTCCTGGGCCAGCAGCGGGTCCCAGGAGCGGTCCCAGACCAGCTTGATCACGTTCCAGCCGGCGCCGCGGAACTGCGACTCCAGCTCCTGGATGATCTTGCCGTTGCCGCGCACCGGGCCGTCGAGGCGCTGGAGGTTGCAGTTGACGACGAAGGTCAGGTTGTCCAGGCCCTCACGGGCGGCGATGGACAGCTGGCCGAGCGACTCGGGCTCGTCCATCTCACCGTCGCCGAGGAACGCCCAGACATGCGACTTGGCGGTGTCGGCGATGCCGCGCGCCTCCATATAGCGGTTCATCCGCGCCTGGAAGATCGCGCCCAGCGGGCCGAGGCCCATGGAGACGGTCGGGAACTCCCAGAAGTCCGGCATCAGCCGCGGGTGCGGATAGGACGACAGACCGTTGGGGAACTTCGACTTCTCCTGGCGGAAGGCGTCGAGCTGGGTCTCGTTCAGCCGGTCCAGCAGGAAGGCGCGGGCGTAGATGCCGGGGGAGGCGTGGCCCTGGAAGAAGATCTGGTCGCCGCCGTCGCCCTCGTCCTTGCCGCGGAAGAAGTGGTTGAAGCCCACGTCGTAGAGCGAGGCGGAGGAGGCGAACGTCGCGATATGGCCGCCGACGCCGATCCCGGGACGCTGCGCGCGGGAGACCATCACCGCGGCGTTCCAGCGGGTCGCGTTGAGGACCTTGCGCTCGATCTCCTCGTTGCCGGGGAAGAACGGCTCGTCCTTGGTGGCGATCGTGTTGACGTAGTCCGTGCTGCGCATCTCGGGCACGGCGACGCGCTTCTCGCGGGCCCGCTCGATCAGCCGGAGCATCAGGTAGCGGGCTCGCTCCCGGCCGCGTTCGTCGACGGCGGCGTCGAGGGAGTCGAGCCATTCCTGGGTCTCTTCGGGATCGAAGTCCGGGACCTGGCTGGGAAGGCCGCCAATGATGATCGGGTTGCGATCGGATCCGGAAGCCACGCTGTTCCTTCTGGTCGGGGGAGCCTACGGGGATGCTGGGTGGTCGGTACGTCGCGCCGCCCCCATCGTCTACCCCGCGGACGCGAACGTCATCTTTACCGAGAGGTAACCCAAACGGGTCGCCGCCTCCGGGCCCGGGCCGGGCCGGGCGAGGCCCCGCTCGGGCGCCCGCACTCGGCCGACCGGCCGGGACGGGGCCGCTCGACCGGCCCGGGAGAGGTCGGTTCGACCGGCCCGGGAGAGGTCGGTCAAATCGCAACCATACGCCCAGTGCGGCCAGGCGTTTCGTCCGGCCGTTCCCCTTCTCGTCCGGCCGTTCGCCCCGCACCACCGGGGTGGTGCCCCGCCGCCGGACCCCGTCGCGACGCCGCCGGACCCCGCCGCGACGCCCCGGGGCCGGTCGCGCGGGCCGGATGGGGAGGCACGGAAGGAGTGGAAGCGCCTAAAGTGGGTCAAGAGCCGTTGTGTGTGGCGCGGCCCCGGGCGGGCAGGTGCCCGGCACGCGGGCGGGCAGTTGCCTGGAGTTGCGGCGGGACGGACGGAAAAGTCACCGTTTCGGCGGTCTCGGTCGCCGGGTACTTGCGCGATCCGCCCGGCACGTGTGGACTACGGCCCATGCCGCGCGTACGCGCGCGGCGCCAGCACTTTCCAGAAGACATGATCAGGAGGCAAGCCGTGAGCGCGACCGCGGACCACGCGGAGGAGCGGACCAACCCGGCGTCGAAGCTGGGGTTCGAGCCCGGACAGGTGGTCCAGGAGATCGGCTACGACGACGATGTCGAGCACGACCTCCGTGAGGGCATCGAGGCCGTCATCGGCCAGGAGCTCGTCGACGAGGAGTACGACGACGTCGCGGACGTCGTCCTGCTCTGGTTCCGGGACGAGGACGGAGACCTCACGGACGCACTGGTCGACGCCATCGGGCTGATCGAGGACGGCGGCCAGATCTGGCTGATGACGCCCAAGACCGGTCGCGACGGCTACATCGAGCCCAGCGACATCAACGAGGCCGCCCAGACCGCCGGGCTCTCCCAGACCCGCAGCATCAACGCGGGCGGGGACTGGACCGGCAGCCGTCTGGTCACCCCCAAGTCCGGCAAGCGCTGACCCGCGAGCCGAGCCCCCGTGCCAAGGGCCCCCGCCGACACGTTCGGCGGGGGCCCGGTGCGTAGGGTGGGGACCACCACAGGCCCCGCACCGAAGGGAAGCACGCTGCCATGGCGATCGAGGCGAACCAGGCGGTCCAGGCCGGCACCAAGGCCCCGGACCTCACCCTGAAGGACAACCACGGCCGGACGGTGTCCCTGAGCGACTTCCGCGGCGAGAAGAACGTGGTGCTCCTCTTCTACCCGTTCGCCTTCACCGGTGTGTGCACCGGCGAGCTGTGCGCGCTCCGCGACGAGCTGCCCCGCTTCGTCAACGACGACACCCAGCTGCTCGCCGTCTCCACCGACTCCATCCACACCCTGCGGGTCTTCGCCGAGCAGGAGCGCCTGGAGTACCCGCTGCTCTCCGACTTCTGGCCGCACGGCGAGGCCTCGCGCGCCTACGGCGTCTTCGACGAGGAGAAGGGCTGCGCGGTACGCGGCACCTTCATCATCGACAAGGAGGGCGTGGTGCGCTGGACGGTGGTCAACGACCTGCCGGACGCGCGCGACCTGGACGAGTACGTCCAAGCGCTCGACGCCCTGCGGACCGTCTGAAACCGACACCCCGCGGACCGTCTGAAACCGACACCCCGCGGACCGTCTGAAACCGACACCCCGCGGACCGTCTGAAACCGACACCCTGCGATTCCCCGCCGCAAGTGCCTGCCCGGCTCGGGAACCGCTCACTAGGATCGACTCGTTGATCCGATTGCCATGTACGACGGGGGCGCTGCCCCTGGAAACCAATGGAGGGACTCGTGGGAGTCAGCCTCAGCAAGGGCGGCAACGTCTCGCTGACCAAGGAGGCCCCGGGCCTGACCGCCGTCACCGTCGGTCTCGGCTGGGACGTCCGCACCACCACCGGCACGGACTTCGACCTGGACGCCAGCGCCATTCTGGTGAGCGCCGAGGGCAAGGTCCGCAACGACCAGGACTTCGTCTTCTTCAACAACCTGAAGAGCGCGGACGGCTCGGTCGAGCACACCGGTGACAACCTCACCGGTGAGGGCGAGGGCGACGACGAGCAGGTCAAGGTCAACCTCGCGGGCGTTCCGGCGGATGTCGCCAAGATCGTCTTCCCGGTCTCGATCTACGACGCGGACAGCCGCCAGCAGTCCTTCGGCCAGGTGCGCAACGCGTTCATCCGCGTGGTGAACCAGGCCGGGAACGCCGAGATCGCCCGTTACGACCTCAGCGAGGACGCCTCGACCGAGACCGCCATGGTCTTCGGCGAGCTCTACCGCCACGGCGAGGAGTGGAAGTTCCGCGCCGTCGGCCAGGGGTACGCCTCCGGTCTGTCGGGCATCGCCCGCGACTTCGGCGTCAACGTCTGACCGATCCGGTGAGCCCGGGCATCCGGCCGCACGCCCGGGGACCGCGACTTCCGGCGCCGCACGCCTGCCGTGCGGCGCCGGTCGCGCCTTCCCTCCGGGCCGCCGCCGTGCCCGCCGGGGCGCCCGTCGTACGCCTGCCGCACCCGCTCATCCACCTGCCGCCGCCGACCGCCGACCCCCGTCGGCCACCGCTCCGCACCGCACACCGCACACCGCGCCGCGCGCCTTGAGGAGACGCGGCGCAGACCTCAGGGGAGGATCCGCACATGGGCGTCACGCTCGCCAAGGGAGGCAATGTCTCCCTCTCCAAGGCCGCACCCGACCTCACCCACGTGCTCATCGGTCTGGGCTGGGACGCCCGCTCCACCACCGGGGCGCCCTTCGACCTGGACGCCAGCGCGCTGCTCTGCCAGGGCGGCCGGGTGCTGGGCGACGAGTACTTCGTCTTCTACAACAACCTCACCAGCCCCGAGGGCTCGGTCGAGCACACCGGTGACAACCTCACCGGTGAGGGCGACGGCGACGACGAGTCGCTGATCGTGGACCTGGGCCGGGTGCCCCCGCACTGCGACAAGATCATATTTCCGGTCTCCATCCATGAGGCGGACAACCGGGGGCAGAGCTTCGGCCAGGTCAGCAACGCTTTCATCCGGGTGGTCAACCAGACCGACGGCCAGGAACTGGCCCGCTACGACCTGAGCGAGGACGCCTCCACCGAAACCGCGATGATCTTCGGCGAGCTGTACCGGTACGGCGGCGAATGGAAGTTCCGCGCGGTCGGACAGGGGTACGCATCGGGGCTGAGGGGCATCGCCCTAGACTTCGGAGTCGATGTTTCCTAAGGGGCGTTTCCCACAGGGCCGAGCTCCTGAAGACACGTCTCCGGGTCCCTGCACCACCCGACGGACACGGGGCGAGGGTGCCCGAACCGGTATTTCGAAACGATGGGGTATCCAGTGGTCCTGAAAACCTTCGGCTGGTCGTTCGGCATCACGGCGGTCGGCCTCGCGTTCGCCGCCTGGCAGTGGGGCTGGGAAGCCTTCGGGGTCGTCCTGATCCTGTCGATCCTGGAGATCTCGCTGTCGTTCGACAACGCGGTCGTCAACGCCGGGATCCTGAAGAAGATGAATGCCTTCTGGCAGAAGATCTTCCTCACCATCGGCATCCTCATCGCCGTCTTCGGCATGCGCCTGGTCTTCCCGGTGGTGATCGTCGCCATCAGTGCCAAGGTCGGCCCGATCGAGGCCGTCCAGCTCGCCCAGTCGCAGCCGGAGCAGTACGAGGCCCTGGTCACCGACGCGCACCCGGCCATCGCGGCCTTCGGCGGCATGTTCCTGCTGATGATCTTCCTCGCCTTCATCCTGGAGGAGCGGGAGCACCGGTGGATCGGCTGGCTGGAGCGCCCGCTGGCCAAGCTGGGCAAGGTCGACATGCTCTCGGTGTGCTTCGCCCTGATCGTGCTGCTGGTCTGCGCGATGACCGTCGCCACCCACGCCCACACCAGCACCGGCCACTCGGACAAGTCGGCCACCGTGCTGCTCTCCGGAGTCGCCGGACTTGTCACGTACCTCCTGGTCAACGGCCTCTCCAGCTACTTCGAAGACAAGCTGGAGGAGGACGAGGAGCGGGAGCACGAGATCGAGGAGCAGGCCAAGCGCGAGGGCAAGGACCCCTCGCTGGTCGGCCTGGCCGGCAAGGCGGCCTTCTTCCTCTTCCTCTACCTGGAAGTCCTGGACGCCTCCTTCTCCTTCGACGGGGTCATCGGCGCCTTCGCCATCACCAACCACATCTTCTGGATGGCCCTGGGCCTCGGCATCGGCGCCATGTACGTCCGGTCGCTCACCGTCTACCTGGTCCGCCAGGGCACCCTGGACGACTACGTCTACCTGGAGCACGGCGCCCACTACGCGATCGGCGCGCTCGCGGCCATCCTGCTGATCACCATCCAGTACGAGATCAGCGAGATCATCACCGGCCTGATCGGCGTGGTCCTCATCGCCGCCTCCTTCCTCTCCTCGGTCCGCCGCAACAAGGCGCTCGCCAAGGAAGGGAAGGACGAGGAGACGCACGTCACCGTGTGACCGCTGATGGCCTGATCGCTGCCGGTGGTCAGGAGGTGAGCGCGACCGCCAGGGCCCGGCGGGTGTGACAGGGCCGGGTTCGAGGAACGCTTCCTTGCGGGGCGGCCGGGTGTCCTGCCCGGCCGCCCCGCCGCGCGTCCGCGCGGCATCGGGACGAGTGGGGGGTGGGGGCGCATGGCCTTCTGGGACAACCTGTTGCGCGGTGGCGCGACGACGCAGTTCGACTCGGGCGGCGCCGCGTCGAACGCCATCGACCTGACCAAGCGCCGCCCGTCGGTCTCGCTCAGCAAACAGGGCGCGGCCACCGGCAACCTGCGGGTCAACCTCTCCTGGCGGATGCGCACCTCGGACATCGAGGGCCGCTCCAAGGGCGGCAGCGGACTGCTGCGCCATCCGCTCAGGTTCTTCAAGCCCGACGTGGTGCAGGCCCACACCCAGAGCATGGTCAACGTGGACCTCGACATCGGCTGCCTCTACGAGATGGCCGACGGCAGCCGGGGGGTGGTGCAACCGCTCGGCGGCTACTTCGGCGACCTCAACGCCGCCCCGTATGTGAAGCTCAGCGGCGACGACCGGTTCGGCGCCCCCTCGGGAGAGACGATATTCGTCAACCTGGACCACCGGGAGGCGATCAAGCGGCTGCTGTTCTTCGTCTACATCTACGACCAGACCCCGGCGTTCGACCGCACCCACGCCACCATGACGCTGTACCCGAGCAACGGGCCGCGCATCGAGATCCAGCTCGACGAGCGCGCCCCGCAGGCCCGCTCCTGCGCCGTGTTCATGCTGGAGAACGTCAAGGGCGACCTCCAGGTCCGGCGCGAGGTGCGGTTCGTCTACGGCTTCCAGGCCGAGCTGGACCGGCTCTACGGCTGGGGCATGCAGTGGGGGCGGGGCTTCAAGGCCGGCAAGGCGTGAGGCGGGGCGTAGCCGCCGCGGTGGCCGCCGCGGCCGGTGACTCCAGTGGACCTCAGGGGCGGACGAACTGGGGGCCCATGGGCGGCAGCACGAACTCCGGGTCCAGGGTGTAGGCGGCGGCCGGCTGCGGATAGCCGTACGCCGGAGCCGGCTGCCCCGCCCCCGCCGCCGGACCGCCCGCTCCCGCCGCCGGGGCGGGCTGCGGATAGCCGTACCCGGGCCGCCCCCCGGCCGCGTGGTCGGACCCGGAGGCCGCATGCGGATAGCCGTACGCGGGCGGGGCGGCGGGCGGCGGCGGGAAACCCCCGGCGCCGGCGGCCGTCGTCGCCGATACCCCGGCCACCCCCGGCGCCCCGGCCCCGGCGGCCGTGCGGAGGTCCGCGCCGGACGGAGCCGCCGGGGAGGCCTCGGCCTCCGGCTCGCCCTGCTCCGCCTCGTCCACCGAGATCCCGAAAGCCGTCGCCAGACCGATCAGCCCGGTCGGATAGCCCTGCCCCACCGCGCGGAACTTCCAGCCCTCACCGCGCCGGTACAGCTCGCCGCAGATGATCGCCGTCTCCTCGCCGGTCTCCGCCGTCACCTCGAAGACGGCCAGCGGCGCCGACGCGCCCGTCGCCCCCGCGTCGTACAGCAGGATCCGCAGGTCGCGCACCCGGGCGAAGGTGTCCCCGTCCGAGGAGGCGGCCAGCACCACCTGCTCCACCGAGGTGTCCAGCGCCGCGAGATCCGCCTCGACCGTGTCGGTCAGCCCCTCCGCGATGCGCTTCTTGGACAGCCGCCGCACCAGCCCCGAGGGATGCCGGGGCTGGTTGTAGAAGACGAAGTCCTCGTCGCTGCGCACCCGGCCGCCGGCCCCCAGCAGCAGCGCCGAGGCGTCCACGTCCGGCACCCCGGGGCCCGGCGTCCAGCACAGGACGGCCCGGACGGCGGCAGCGTCCAGCGGGACGTTCGAACCCTTCAGCATGGCGTGCGTCATGACCGCCATCCTGCCTGCCCGACCGTGTGCCGGACAACGCGGGTCGCGCATGATCGGCCCGGATACGGGGACCCGCGCGAAGGCCGCGTCACCTGGACCACCCGTCCCGGTTACCCGCCGTTCACGGCCGGAGGGAACTGCGGACATCCGCCCCTACGTACTATTACCGGCCACATCCACCAGCCTTCGCACCACCCTCAACGACCGGCCTCCATGGCACCAGGCCCTCACGGCAGTACGGGGAGCACATGCGTCACTTCGGGTACATCCCGGCCTCCGCCCGGGCCGGACTCTTCCACCGCGAGCCCTGCGCCTTCACACCGGACTCGCCTCCGCACATCCTCGCCACGGCGCTGGGCGCCACCCTCTACAGCCCCGCCACCCGCCCCCGCCTCGCCGATGACGTGGCCAAAATGGCCCGTCGCGGGGTGGTCTCCATGGTGCTGTGCCTGGAGGACTCCATCGACGACGCCGAGGTCGCCGGGGCGGAGGAGAACCTCGTACGCCACCTCGCCGCGCTGGACGCCGAGGGCGCCGAGGTGCCGCTGCTCTTCATCCGGGTCCGCCGCCCCGAGCAGGTGCCCGACCTGGTGCGCCGGCTCGGCCCGGCCGTCCGGCTGCTGTCCGGATTCGTACTGCCCAAGTTCACCGAGGAGCGCGGCGAACCGTTCCTCGACGCGCTCGCCGCCGCCGACACCGCTGCCGAGAGCGCGGGCGGCCGGAAGCTGTACGCGATGCCGGTGCTGGAGTCGCCGGAACTGCTCCACCTGGAGACCCGCACCGACACCCTCGCCGGCATCGCCCGCACCGTCGACAAGCACCGCGACCGGGTGCTCGCGCTGCGCCTGGGCGTCACCGACTTCTGCTCCGCGTACGGGCTGCGCCGCCCGCCGGATCTGACCGCCTACGACGTGCAGATCGTCGCCGGGGTCATCGGGGACGTGGTCAACGTCCTCGGCCGCTCCGACGGCACCGGGTTCACCATCAGCGGACCGGTCTGGGAGTACTTCCGGCTCCAGGAGCGGATGTTCAAGCCGCAGCTGCGCCGCAGCCCGTTCCTGGAGCAGCGCGCCGAGGACCTGCGCACCGCGCTGATCGAGCACGACATGGACGGACTGCTCCGGGAGATCGAGCTCGACCGGGCCAACGGGCTGACCGGCAAGACCTGCATCCACCCCTCGCATGTCCTGCCGGTGCACGCGCTGTCCGTGGTCAGCCACGAGGAGTACAGCGACGCCCAGGACATCCTGCGCCCCGAGCGGGGCGGCGGCGGGGTGCTGCGCAGCGCGTACACCAACAAGATGAACGAGGTGAAGCCGCACCGCGCCTGGGCCGAACGGACCCTGCTGCGCGCCGAGGTGTTCGGCGTCGCGAGAGAGGACGTGGGGTTCGTGGAGCTGCTGGCGGCGGGACTGGCCCTGTGATGGCCGGAGGGAAGGACGAGGATATGGCCGTGTGGCCGGGCACCTGGGTGTCGCAGCGGCTGGGCGTGGAACTGGCGGGCGACCAGGCCCTGCCCGGGCTGCTGGGCCTGGCCCTGCGGCGGAACCCCAAGCGGGCCCATCTGCTGGTCTCCACCGTGCTGGGCAAGCACGTCCCGCAGAGTCCGGAGGTGGTGTGGCGTTCCGGGTACGGGCTCGGGGTGCGGGTCCGCGAGCTGCTCGGGCCCGAGCAGGCCGCCCGGGCCGTGGTCCTCGGGTACGCGGAGACCGCCACCGGCCTCGGCCACTCGGTCGCCGACGGGCTGGGCACCGCCCCGTATCTGCACTCCACCCGCCGCCCGGTCGAGGGCGTCGCCACCGCCGGGGGCTTCGAGGAGTCCCACTCGCACGCCACCTCGCATCTGCTGCTGCCCGAGGACCCGGCGCTGCTGGCGGGGGACGGCCCGCTGGTGCTGGTGGACGACGAGTTCTCCACCGGGAACACGGTGCTCAACACCGTACGGGCGCTGCACGAGCGCTATCCCCGCGAGCGGTACGTGGTCGTGGCGCTGGTCGACATGCGTGCGCCGGCCGACCGCGACCGGCTGACCGCCTTCGCCACCGAGCTCGGCGCCCGGGTGGACCTGGTGACCCTGGCGGCGGGCACGGTACGGCTGCCGGACGGGGTCCTGGAGAAGGGTATGGCCCTGGTCGCCGCTCATGAGCCCGCCGCCGTGCGGGCGGATGCCGCTGCCGTGCCGGTGCGGAGGGTGGAGCTGGGTTGGCCGGAGGGCGTCCCGGACGGTGGGCGGCACGGCTTCACCCCGGCGCACCGGGCCCGGCTGGACGCGGCGCTGCCCGCGATGGCCGCCCGGCTCGCCGAGGGGCTGTCGCCCGGGGGCGGCGCTCCGGCGCCCCGGCGGGTGCTGGTCCTGGGCTTCGAGGAGCTGATGTACGCGCCGCTGGCGCTGGGCGCCGCCCTGGAGCGGCGCGGCGAGGCCGAGGTGCGGTTCTCCACCACCACCCGCTCGCCGGTGCTCGCCGTGGACGACCCCGGGTACGCGATCCGCAGCCGGCTGGTCTTCCCGGCCTATGACGACCCCGCCGACGGGCCGGGTGAGCGGTACGCCTACAACGTGGTGGGCGGCGGCTTCGACGCGGTCGCCGTGGTCGTCGACTCGGTCGCCGACACCCCCGCCCTGCACGCCCCGGGCGGGCTGCTGGCCCAGCTCGCCGCGCACATCCCCCGGGTGGTCCTCGCCGTCATCCCCTCGTACGTCCCTGTCCCTGTCCCCGCCCCTGTGCACCAGTCCGGCCTTGTGCCGTCCGCCACGGCCCAAGGAGCCCCCATGCCGCCGCAGCAATCCCACCCGCCCAGGGTGTCCCGACTGGCCGAGCCGCTGCGCGGACCCGTCTTCTCCTCCTACCCGCCCGAGGACGTCGGCTGGCTGCTCCAGGATCTCTCGCACATCGAGCTGGAGGCCCCGACGGAGGAGCGCGAGGAGGCGGTGCAGAGCGGCGGGGCGCACTACGCCGAGTCGCTGCCGGTGGAGTACCAGCCCACCGAGGCCTACCAGGCCCTCTACCGCTCCGCGCTCGACGCCTCCGCCGCGCGGATCGCCCGGGCCGTCGGCACGGTGACCGAGACCGTGCTCGCCGAGCGCTCGCCCCGGCCCGTGCTGGTGTCCCTGGCCCGGGCCGGCACTCCGGTCGGGGTGCTGATGCGGCGCTGGGCGCTGCACCGCCACGGACTGGACCTGCCGCACTACGCGGTGTCCATCGTGCGCGGCCGGGGCATCGACGCCAACGCGCTGCGCTATCTGGCCGCCCACCACGACCCGGCCGATGCGGTCTTCGTGGACGGATGGACCGGCAAGGGCGCCATCACCCGCGAACTGGCCGCCGCGCTCGCCGACTTCGGCGGCTTCGACCCGGAGATCGCGGTGCTCGCCGACCCCGGCTCCTGTGTGCGGACCTACGGCACCCGGGAGGACTTCCTCATCCCGTCCGCCTGCCTCAACTCCACCGTCTCCGGGCTGGTCTCGCGGACCGTGCTCCGGGCGGACCTGGTCGGCCCGGACGACTACCACGGCGCCAAGTTCTACCGCGAGCTGGCGGGCGCCGATGTCTCCCGGGACTTCACGGACACCGTGGCGGCCCGTTTCGACGAGGTGGCCGCCCTGGTGGAGGCGGACGTCAAGGAGCTGTCGGCGGCGGACCGCTCGCCCACCTGGGAAGGGTGGGCGGCGGTGGAGCGGATCAGCGAGGAGTACGGCATCCACGATGTGAACCTGGTCAAGCCGGGCGTCGGCGAGACCACCCGGGTGCTGCTGCGCCGGGTGCCCTGGAAGGTGCTGGCCCGGCGTGGCGCGGGCCCCGACCTCGACCACGTCCGGCTGCTCGCCGAACAGCGCGGCGTCCCCGTCGAGGAGGTGGACGGCCTCCCGTACACCTGTGTGGGGCTGATCCACCCCCGCTTCACCCGGGGCGCCACCGGCGCCGACGGCCGCGCGGTGAGCGGCGGGGCGGCTACCCCGGTGACCGGCGGGGCGGAGGTGGCGTCGTGAGGACCCTGATCGCCAGCGACCTCGACCGCACCCTGATCTACTCGCCCAACGCCCTCGGGCTGACCATGCCGGACGCCGAGGCGCCCCGGCTGCTCTGTGTGGAGGTGTACGGGCACCAGCCGCTGTCCTTCGTCACCGAGACCGCGGCCGCGCTGATCGCCGAACTGCCCTCGCACGCCCTCTTCGTACCGACGACCACCCGGACCCGGGAGCAGTACCACCGCATCCACCTCCCCGGGCCGCCGGCGGAGTACGCGATCTGCGCCAACGGCGGGCACCTGCTGGTGGACGGGGTCAGTGACCCGGACTGGCAGCGCCAGGTGGCCGCCCGGCTCGCCGACGAGTGCGCCCCGCTGGCGGAGGTGCGGGCCCATCTGATCGCCACCGCCGACCCGGCCTGGCTGCTCAAGGAACGCGTCGCCGAGGAGCTGTTCGCCTATCTGGTGGTGGAGCGGGGCCTGCTGCCGGACGGCTGGATGAAGGAACTGGCCGCCTGGGCGGCGCCGCGCGGCTGGGCCGTCTCGCTCCAGGGGCGGAAGGTGTACGCGGTGCCGCTGCCGCTCACCAAGAGCGCGGCCGTGCGCGAGGTGGCCCGCCGGATCGGGGCGGACCGGGTGCTGGCCGCCGGGGACTCACTGCTCGACGCCGATCTGCTGCTCGCCGCCGATCACGGCTGGCGGCCCGGTCACGGCGA
The DNA here is from genome assembly GCF_040644755.1 of Streptomyces sp. NPDC046887. NCBI lineage: Bacteria > Bacillati > Actinomycetota > Actinomycetes > Kitasatosporales > Streptomycetaceae > Streptomyces > Streptomyces sp. NPDC046887. The sequence continues at coordinate 149,551 of NZ_JBEYXH010000005.1, read as the reverse complement.
ACTGGCCGAGACCGGATGGAGCGCCGGCCACATCGAGCTGACCGAGGCGGTGGGGGTGCTGGCGGGCGAGGAGATCGCCCGCCGCTTCACGGAGGCGGTCGGCGGGAGCTAGTCGTATGACCTGCTCAGCTGCGCCGTGAGCCGGAGCCCTTCTTGAAGACCCGCACCGCGATGAAGGTCAGCACGGCGAGGACGGCGACCGCCAGCACCACCTTGGAGTACAGCGAGACATAGTGGCTGACCTGCTCCCAGTTGTCGCCCAGCAGATAGCCGGCCAGCACGAAGATGGTGTTCCACAGGGCGCTGCCCAATGTGGTGAGCAGCAGGAAGACCGGGATGGGCATCCGCTCGATCCCGGCCGGGATGGAGATCAGACTGCGGAAGATCGGCACCATGCGCCCGAAGAAGACGGCCTTGGTGCCGTGCCGCTTGAACCACGCCTCGGTCTTCTCGATGTCGGAGACCTTCACCAGCGGCAGCTTCCCGGCGATGGCGACGGTCCGGTCGCGGCCCAGCAGCGCGCCCACCCCGTACAGGGCGAGGGCGCCGATGACCGAACCCGCCGTCGTCCACACCAGGGCGGCTATCAGGTTCATCTTGCCGGTGGCGGAGGCGAACCCGGCCAGCGGCAGGATCACCTCGCTCGGCAGCGGCGGGAAGAGGTTCTCCAGGGCGATGAGGAGTCCGGCGCCCGGCGCGCCCAGCGCCTCCATGAGGCTGTTGATCCAGCGTTCCATGGCCCCACGCTAGAGGTGCGTTGCTGAAGGCTCCCTGAAGGCAACCCGAAGAAGCCGCTCCGCCCGCGTCGCGCGGAAAACGGTGGTCAGCCGCAGCAGCCGCCCCCGCAGCACCCTCCGCCACCGCTCGACGCGGGCGCGGGAGCCGACCCCTTGGCCGTGCCGCCGACCGCCACGGTGGACAGCAGCTTCACGGTGTCCTCGTGCCCGCCCGGGCAGCTGGCCGGGTCGGCCGACTCGGCCATGGGACGGTTCAGTTCGAAGGTGTCACCGCAGGTGCGGCACCGGTACTCGTAACGAGGCATGGCCCCAGCGTAGCCGCGCCCTACGCCGTTCAGCGGCCGGGCGCCGTCTCAGCGGCCGGCGCCTCGGTCCTCGCGGATCAGCTCGACCACCCGGGCCACCGTCGTCCGCACCGCATCGGTCTCCTGGAGGAAGTGCCAGTAGTCCGGGTGGCGGCCCTCCAGACCGCCGATCGCCCGCTCCAGCCGCGCCACCGAGTCGTCCAGCGGGCGGGCGTGACGGGGATCGGGGGTGTTGCGCCCCGCCATGGCCAGCCGCTGGGCGTCCCGGATCGCGAAGCGGGTGCGCTCGACCTCCGCCTGAGGGTCCTTGGCGACCGCGTTCAGCCGCTCCAGCCGGTCCCCGGCCGCCGAGACCGCCTCGTCCGAGCCGTTCAGCAGCGCCCGTACGGTGCCCAGCAGCGCCGTGGCATCGGCCCAGCGCTGCTCCTTCCGAGCCAGGGTGGCCTCGCCCAGCCGCTCCTCGGCCTGCCGGACGTTCGCCGCGGCCTGCTCCGGCACGGACTGGAGGTCCTGCCAGCAGGCGGCGCTGAACCGGCGGCGCAGCTCGCTGAGGACCGGCTCGACCCCGCCCGCGCGGTGGGACAGCGCCTGGGCCCTGGTCCGCAGCGACACCAGCCGCTTGTCTATCTCCGCGGCCCGCTCCGGCAGCCGCTCCGCCTCCGAGCGCACCGCCTCGGCCTCCCGCAGCATCCGGTCGGCCCGCTGGAGCGTCTCGGCGACCCCGTGCTGTCCCGCGCCCTCGTTCAGCCGGGTCAGCTCCGGCCCGAGCGCCGCCAGCCGGGCGGCCAGCTCGTCGGCCCGCAGTCCGGAGGCGCGGGCGGCGTCCAGGCCGTTGCTCGCGGCGAGCAGCGCGGCCTTGGTCCGCTCCCTGGCCGGGGCCAGCCGGGCCAACTGGGTCTCCGCCTTGCCCAGCAGCGGTGCCAGGCCCTGCTCGTACCGGTCCAGCTCCTCCTTGACCCGCGTCAGCTCGTCCTTGGCCCGGTTCAGCTCGCCGGTCGCCCGAGCGGCCACGGAGGGGTCCAGGTCGTCGTGGTCCAGGTCATGGGCGTCGACGGCGGTGATGTAGACCTCGCTCACCTGGTCGATACGGCGGCCCAGCTCGGCGAAGTGGTCCACCGCCTGCCGGGCCGCGGGAGAGGCGTCCACCGCGGTGATCGTCTCGATCGAGATGCGCAGCCCCCGCTGGGCGGTGTCCAGCTCGTAGAAGGCCTGCGCCGCCGCGTCCCGGGCGGCCTGGGCCTCCGCGCGCCGGCTCTCTCCCCGGCCGCCGAACCAGCGCCGCGTCCCGCCGCCGGTGACGGCCGCCGGCAGTGCCGTCCCGGCCACCGCGAGCACCGCGACCACCACGGGAAGCGGCGGCAGCAACAGCGCGAGCATGTCGTTCACAGTCCGCCGCGCGCGTGTCACCGTCACATCCGCTCCCGTACTGCGTCCGCCCTGACCGGTACATTCTCCCACCCGGTAGGGACGAACACACGGGACGGTCAGTTCATCGCCCGGACCCGTATATCGCCGTTGGAAGCGCGCACCCCGACCTTGCGGATGCTCTTGGGGTCGGTGGGCACGTCCACGCTCACCTCGCCGTTGGCGCTCTGGGCGTCCACGTCGTACGTGGTGGCCCCGCCCGGCACCTCGATCACCACACCCCCGTTGTCGTTGACCAGGTCGACCTTCTCCGGTGCCCGGTCGAGCACCAGCCGCAGATCCCCGTTCTCGGCCCGCGCGGTGACCTGCGCGGGTGTCCTGCCCTCCACCCGTATATCGCCGTTGTTGCTGGTCAGGTCCAGGGCGCCGGTGACATCCCGAGCGCTCACCGTGCCGTTGTCCGAGGTCAGCCGCAGGGGCGAGGCGAATCCCTCGGCCGTCAGGTCCCCGTTCTCCCCGCTCGCCGTGACCGCCACCCCGCGCGGCACCCGCACCTCATGCCGCGACTCGCAGTCGCTGATCATGGCGTCGCACTCCACCCGGAGCGACAGCTTGCCGTCCTCCAGCCGCCACACCGGCTCCGGCCCGCTGCCGAACACCCCCCACCCGTCGACCTGCCGTGCCACCTCCACGTCCTTCACATCGGCCGCGACCAGCACGATCTCGGAGTCGTCCGTCTCCACCTCCAGCGTGTCCCCGTCGAAGGCGAACGACTTCCGCTCCACCGGCGCCGACTCCAGCTCCGACGACCCGCACCCGGTGAGCACCATCACCCCCAAGGCGGCGCCTCCGATCACGAGCAGCGAACGCCCGACGATCCGGCGCCTGACCACACGACGAACGACCATGCTGACCCCCCGAGATGGACTTCTCCTGCACTGCCCTCACACTACGTAACCCCCCGGCCTCGCCGCGCTCCGGCCAACCACCCAGTTCAAGGTGGGGTTAACCCCCCTACGCCCCCCCGCCCTCCCCTCTCCTGGCCCAGGCCCGGGCGGCGTTTGCCGGATGGCCCCGGTGTCGATGTAGGCTGTTGCCTCCTCCACGGGTGCGTAGCTCAGGGGTAGAGCGCTGCCCTTACAAGGCAGATGTCGGCGGTTCGAAACCGTCCGCGCCCACCAGCAGGTAGCACGACGAAGGCCCAGGTCACCGGTACTGAACCGGGAGCCTGGGCCTTATTCGTTTCCCGGCCGGGGCGATGGGCTATGGCGCTTTGAGGTGGCGTGATGACGCTGAGTGGTGCCCGGCTTGAAGTGCGCCCCATTTCCTGAGGACAACCGGCCGAGTTCTGAACTACTTTGGAAGTCATGACCGCCATGCCAGCTGAAGCGAACTTCTCGGAGCTCGTCAAGAGCCCCGTGGCCACGGTCGCGCGGCTGCAGGACACCCCACGCAAGGGTCTGCTGCTGCACCGTCGCGGCGACGAGGAAGACCTGTACCTGACGACAGCCGCACGCGCCGAGCAAGTCACGGAGGTCGTGGACTCGACCACGCGACTCTTTGTCGCGCTGATGAAGAGCAGTCCCGAGGCGGTGACGATGCTGACCGCAGTGTTCCCTGAGGCGTTTCCGTGGGTTCGCTTCCTACCGCAGAAGGCGGTCCAGGAGTTCCTCGTCGAGTTCATGGAGACCGCACGCGCCGCCTCCGATCTCGGTACCGTTGGGCCGATCGTGCCGCTGATCGCGGCATGGAAGTCGACCGCCGAGGTGTATGCGGACCAGGAGCTCTACAGCAGGCTGACCAGTCCGGAGGCGGGCGACTTCGGGGAAGTCGAGCCTCCGGAGGTACCTGCAGATTGAGCAACAAGAGGGGGGACCTCGCCGTCCCGCCGCCCAAGCCGGACGAATACAAGATCCGCTTCGGGGCCAGGGATGTGGGGATGAAGTGGGCGCGGGGCGCGGGTGTGGTGGTTGGTGCGGCGGTGGGGGATGCGCTGGGTGGGCCCTTCGAGTTCGGGCCGGCGGGGGCGTTCTCGGCGCGGTTCCCGCAGGTGGGGTGCGGGGGTGAGATGGCCGGGGGTGGTGGCTGGGACCCGGGGGAGGCGACGGACGACACGCAGATGGCGGTGCTGGTCGGGGAGTCGTTGCTGGAGCGGGGTGGGCTGGACCTGGCGGATGTGTTCGGGCGGTTTCGGCGGTGGGCGGTGGCCGAGCCCAAGGACATCGGGTTGCAGACCGAGGATGTGCTGACCAGCGGACTGGAGTGGGACCGGGCCGCGGCGGAGCACTTCCGGGTCAATCGGCGTGCGGCGGGGAACGGCGCGCTGATGCGGGCGTCCACGTCGGCGGTGTGGTTCGCGGGGAGAGGGCGGGAGGCGACGATGGACGCGGCTCGGCGGATCTCCGCGCTGACCCATGGCGACCCGGCCGCCTGGGAAGGCACCGCGATCTTCCATGAACTGGTGCGGGTGGCGTTGGAGGGTGGGGACCCGCTCGCGGCGCTGCCGGAGGTGCTCGGGTCCGTCCAGCCGGAGCACCGGGAGAGGTACGCGGTGGTGCTGGCGGCGGACTGGCATCCGGACCTGGCGACCGAGTTCAACGGGGCCGTGTGGCCGTGCCTGGGCTCGGCGGTGTGGGCGCTGCGGACGACGGACGGGTTTGAGGAGGCGGTGCGGGCGGCGGTCGACCTCGGCGGGGACACCGACACGGTGGCGGCGGTGACCGGGGGCCTGGCCGGGGCCTGTTATGGGCTGGAGGCCGTGCCGGGGCGTTGGACGGAGCCGCTGCACGTACCGCTGCCGGGGTGGGGTGAGCGGGTGCTGGGGGTGGAGCAGCTGGTGGGGCTGGCGCGGCGGCTGGAGGCGGGAGTGGGGGAGGGGGAGGGGGAGTAGGGGCGGCCTTGGCTCTGTCGGGTCTGCCGGGCGGCTGTTGGGCCGGGGCGTTGTCAGTGGTGGGGGTCACACTGGAGGCATGTGCCGAAGCATCAAGACGCTCCGTCCGCCCGCGCTGCCGACGGAGGCGACCGAAGAGGACATCAGGGCGGCCGCCCTGCAGTACGTACGGAAGGTGTCCGGGTTCCGGGCGCCCGCCGCGCACAACCGGGAGGTGTTCGACCGGGCGGTGGAGGAGGTCACGGAGGCGACCCGGCGGTTGCTGGAGGGGATAGAGGTGCGGGGGAGCGGAGCGAGGGTGGGCGCTCGGGACGCCTGAGGGCGGCAGCCGAGATGTGCGCGCCGGGCGTGGGTCAGCTCGGGGAGGTCTCCATGGTGTGGGTCAGCCGGCGGTGGAGGGGGTGGGGGTTGGGGGGCGGCGGATGAGGCTGAGGGCGAGGGTGCCGGCGAGGAAGAGGGCGAGGACGGGGACGGCGATCGCGGTCCAGGTCGCGCCCAGCCACTCCCGGCCGAGGTAGCCGAGGCCCACGCTGTAGGTGGCCCAGGCCGCGCCGGCCAGGGCGGACCAGGGCAGGAAGTGGACGGCCCTGCGGCGGGCGGCGCCGGCGGCGAGGGAGACGACGGAGCGGCCGGCGGGGGCGAAGCGGGCCACCACCACCAGGGCCCCGCCGCCGCGGGCGAGGGCGGTGCCGAGTCGTTCCTGCGCCGCGCGCAGCCGGGGGGAGCGGGCCACCGCGCGGTGCAGCCGGGAGCGGCCGTGCCAGGCGAGGCGGTAGGCGGCCAGGTCGCCGAGGAGGGAGGCCGCCGCCGCGCAGAGGGCGAGCGCGGGCAGGGAGCCGTCGCCGGCGGCGGCCACGGTCGCGGCGGTGACCAGCAGGACGCCGCTGGGCAGGATCGGCAGGAACACGTCGAGGAGTACGGAGAGGGCCACCGCCGCGTAGATCCACGGGCCGGCGGCCACGCTTTCGAGCACCTTCACTCCCCGGGTCCGGTCAGCCCCCGGTTCCCTGCGGGCGGTCCCCGTGCCGCGGCGGCTTGGCCGAAAGCGTACGCGCAACGCCCGCCCGGAGGGTCACCCGGGCGGGCACTGGAGCCATGTGCGATGAGCCGACGGCGGTCGGGGAAGGTCGGCGGTGCGGGCGGCGGAGCGGGCGCCGGGAAGACCGCCGGGAAGATCGCCGGAGGAAGGGCCACCGGGCGCGGGCCGGGGCCGCTGGGCCGGGGCCGGTGGATGGGGGGCCAGGGACCCGGGCCGGTGCGGGGAAGCCCAGAGCCCGGGCCGGTGCGTGAGGGCTCAGGGCTCGGAGCGGTCTGCTGGGGCCTGGGCCGGGCGGTGGGGTCAGGCGGTGGCGGGCTCGCGCTCGGGGTCGCGGTTGCGGCCGAGGGCCTTGGCGAAGAGCGCGTCCAGGGCGAACGCGCCCGGGCCGGTGAAGACCAGCAGCAGCATCGTCCAGCAGAACAGCACGGAGGCCTCGCCGGAGTTCTGCAGGGGGAACAGGCCGTCGGCCTGGTGGGCGGTGAAGTAGGCGTACGCCATCGAGCCGGAGGCGAGGAACGCGGCGCTCCGGGTGCCGAGGCCGATCATGACCAGCAGGCCGGTGACGAACTGGATCACCGCCGCGTACCAGCCGGGCCAGGCGCCGACGGGGACGGTGCCGCCACTGCCCTGGGCGCCGCCGAGCACGCCGAACAGCGAGGAGGCGCCGTGGCAGAGGAAGAGCAGGCCGATGACGATCCGGAACAGGCCCAGGGCGTAGGGGCGCGCCTGATCGAGACGGGCGGGGAGAGCGGACATGGGGACTCCTTCGGTTGGGGACGGACCGACGAGCCCATAGGTTAGGGGGACCTAATCTATGCTTGCAAGTTCAACATTTTGCCTTTCGGGATGATGAACGGAGGGAGGGGCGGGCGAGAAGGATCCGGAATCGGGGAGTGGGGCGGGGGAGGGTGGGGGGTCGGCGGGGGTGGTGGGAGTGGTCAGGAGCTTGGTGGGGGCGGGTGGCTGTGGGGGGAGGGGTGCGTGGGGTGTGTGGAGGGTGCTCAGGGCGGCTCGGGCTACGGCGTCGGCGTCGGACAGGGTCACCGAGCCGACGCCGGGCCGGGCCCCGGCCGCGGTCACCCAGTGCACCCCCTCGGTGGGCACCCCCAGGGCGAACCGCCGGGGGTGCGCCCGGCCCGTCGCGTCCACCAGCCGGTACGGGGGCGGGGTGACGTCCAGGCCGCCGGTGTCATGGTCGTCCACCCGGTGGGTGCGGCAGCCGCCGTCCCGTAGCAGCCCGGCCAGCAGTTCGTCCCCGGTGTGCCGCAGGTCGGGCTCGGGCAGCCGGGCCTCGATCAGGGTGGTGGCCGTGACGGCTGAGCCGGGCACGTCGGGGGAGGTGGCGGTGAAGGCGCCGCCCTCGGCCCGTACCTCCATGCGCGGGCCGATGACGCGGAGCACGCCCGCCTCGATCAGGGCGGCCAGCTCCTCGATGCGCCGGCGCGGGGGGCCGATGGAGAGGAAGGCGTTGAGCGGGGTGTACCAGCGTTCGAGGTGCTCACGGCGGGAGTAGCCGGGCAGCCCGGCGTGGTCCACCACCTGGCGTACCTCGTTGCGGATGTCCCGCAGGACGTCCAGCGCGGCCTTGACCGGCCCGGAGACATTGCCGAGCGCCGCGTCGGCCGCGTCGGCGCGCAGATGGTCCAGCAGCCAGGAGCGGAAGTCGGCGGGGGAGGTGAAGGGGCGGTGGGTGGAGGGGTGTTCGATCCGGTCCCAGGACCAGCGGGCCGCCGCCGGTATGGCGTACTCGTCCAGTACGGCGGTCAGGTCGGCGGAGTCGTAGGGGGCGGCGGTCAGGCGGGTCGCCAGTTCTCCCTGTTCCGTGCGTACCCGGAGGAGGGTGGTGTAGTAGACGGTCTCCACCTCACGGGCGATCAGGGGCCACACCTCCTGGCGGAAGTCCGGTGGGTCGCCCGCCTCGGCGCGCTTGCGGAAACGTTCCACGACGTCGGGGGTGAGCAGCCGGGGAGTGTGCCGGTCCGATGCCCCCTTCTCGTTGTCGCCGCGCGCCTGGTAGGGCACACCGCGGCGGGAGCCCGCGTACAGCAGCGGCTCGCGGCCGGAGGGGCGGTAGGTCAGGCGGCCGGAGGCACCGTCCCGTTCGAAGGTGCCGCCGCGACCGGCCGTCAGCAGGGCCATGTGGTCGAAGAAGTTGAGGCCGAGGCCGCGGAGGAGGACCGGCTCGCGGGGTGCGATCTCGCCGAGGGGGTGAGCGAGGTCGGCGGGGTTGGCGGGGGGTAGGTGGCGCAGGCCGTGGCGTGCGGCGTACGCCCCCAGGGCGGATGGGGTACGGGAGGTGGGGAGGTGGCCCTGGGCCAGGATGACGGCTTGAAGGTTGTTCAGAACGGTGCCGTCCGCGAGGGTGAGGGTCTGCCGGCCGTCGGGCTGGTCGGCCAGGTGGACGGCGCGTGTTCGGTGGGTCCGTACGGTGACTTCGGGTGGTGCGTTCCGTACGGCGCGGGTGAACGCCCATTCCAGGTAGGCCCCGTAGCAGGCGCGGGTGGGGTAGTCGTCGGGGCCGAGCGGGAGGTGGCGGGCGGCCGCCCACTCGTAGAGGCTCGGCCCCCGGCGTATCGGGCCCTCGCACTCCACGCTCTCGTCGGTGAAGACCGTCACCTGGCAGGCCACCGTGTTCATCAGCAGTTCGGCCGGCTGGTCGGTGCGCCACACCCGACCCGCGCCCGGCGGGGACGGGTCCACGAGGTGCACCGTCAGCGGGGTGCCCGCCGCCAGTTCCGGAACGGAGGCGCAGAGCCGTTCGAGCACCGAGGTGCCTCGGGGTCCTGCGCCGACCAGGGCTATGGCATGGGCAACTGCGGTCGAGACCGTCAAGATTCGGACTCCCTGGACAGGGTGGCACGGCACACGGAAGGGACATCATGCCGCTGTACCCCGGCGTACCGAAGCGTTGGCCAGGACGTTGCCGTCCGCTATGCGGGGAAAGGCAGCGAGCCTGTCCCGGACGTTCACCGGACGTTCACAGCCCCTGACCAGGGTCGTGCGGTGGGAGCTTAGGCGCCGCCGCCCCGGGTGAGGCTGCGTTGGTGGGCGGTGCGCAGCTCGGACTTCGCGCCGCCGGGGCGGGTGGCCGCCTGTTCCAGACGCAGCCGTGCCGAGCGGCCGCGCAGCGACAGGGTCATCAACTGGTTGCCGAACCAGGGCCCGCCGGTCCGCTTCCAGTGCACCGGCGGCAGCCCCGCCCGCCCGTGCCGCAGCAGCACCTTGCCCAGGGCCCGCCCCGCCCCGCTCCAGCCGAAGCGGAACGCCATCCGCATCGAGCGCGGCACCCCGTTGTGCACCGGGGAGCAGGTCAGCTGGACCACCTCGGCGTCCGGCGCGGCATCGGCCGGCCAGCGCGGCTCGGCCACGTACGCGTGATGCACGTCGCCGGAGAGTACGCAGATCGTGGCGGGCGCGTCCGGGCCGCTGCCCGCCTCGGCCAGCAGCCGGGCCAGCTTCTCGAACGAGTCCGGGAAGGCGCCCCAGTGCTCCAGGTCGGCCGCGCGCCGGATCTTCTCCGAGAACCCGGCCCAGCGCGGACCCCGCTCGCCCCGGCAGAGCGCCGCGTTCCAGGTCTCGGCGTCATGCACCAGCGGCGGCAGCAGCCACGGCAGCGAGGTGCCGACCAGCAGATGGTCCACCTCCGAGCGGCGGTCCGTCATCTGCTCCCAGACCCAGTGCGCCTCCTCGTCGTCGAGCATGGCCCGCTCGGACTCCTTGAGCACCCGGGCCGCCCGGCTGTCGATCATCACCAGCCGGGTCCGCCCGAAGTCCCGGCGGTAGCTCCAGCGGGTGCGCGAGGGGTCCTCGTCGGCCTCGACGGCGAACGCCCGCAGCGCCTCGGTGCCGTCCTCGGAGCCGCTGACCTTCGCGTACACCGGGTCGGCGGCCAGCTCGTCGGGGGAGAGGTTGCCGATGTGCTGGTGCACCCAGTACGTCATCAGCCCGCTGAGGATGCGCTCGTTCCACCAGTCGGTGCGGCGCATGTCCGCCACCCAGGCGGCGCTGGTGTTCCAGTCGTCGATCACATCGTGGTCGTCGAAGATCATGCAGCTGGGGACGGTGGAGAGCAGCCAGCGCACTCCGGGGTCGCGCCAGGACTCGTCGTAGAGGTGGGTGTACTCCTCGTAGTCCGCGACCTGGTCCCCGGGCGGCTTCTTCAGGTCCCGCCGGGTGGCCAGCCAGTCGCGGGTGGCCTCGGAGACCTCGTCGGCGTACACCTGGTCGCCGAGCAGCAGCAGCACGTCGGGCCGCTCGCCGCCCGGGTCGGCCGCGATCCGCCGGGCCAGCGAGTCCAGGGCGTCCGGGCCGACCGGGTCCTCGCCGCCGGCCGGGGGCGACGCCCAGCGGCAGGAGCCGAAGGTCACCCGTACCTCGTCGGCGGCGGCCGGGTCCGGGGCGGCGATGGTGGAGGCCGGGAAACGGGAGTCGGCGGGCGGCCACACCGTCTCGCCGTCCACCGCCACCTCGTACGCGGTGGTGGTGCCGGGGGTCAGCCCGGTGACCGTCACCAGCGCGTAGTGGTGGCCGGCCACCCGGAAGGTGCGCGCGGTGCCGCCCGCGCCGTCCGCGCACCGCACCTCGACCTCCCCGGGCCCCTGGGTCTCCACCCAGACGGTCGCCCGGTCGCCGCGGTCGAAGTCCACGTACCGCAGCAGCGGCCCGAGCCGCAGTTCCGCCGCCATGCCGGCCTCCTCGTCGCCTGCCCCACCCGGCTCTCGGGTGCGTGCGCCGCCGGTACGCGAGGTGCGTGCCGCGGCGCTGTGCGCGCGCCCTCGTATGGGGCGCGCGGAGCCACCGCGGTACGCGGACACGGGTCGCCGCTTCCGCGGTGGCTCTCCCTGCACCGTACGGGTGCCCGGAATACCGGCGCGGCAGCACACCGGTCCGGATCCGGAGGGGAAAGGGGGCGGACGGGCGGTTCAGCAGCCGCTGAGCTGGGACTGCAGGGCGCTCTTCTCGGCCGAGTCGACGCTGAGGTTCCAGTGGTGCTTCACATGCACCCACATACGGGCGTAGGTGCAGCGGTAGGAGGTGCGCGAGGGCACCCACTCGGCCGGGTCCTTGTCGCCCTTGGCCTGGTTGACGTTGTCGGTGACCGCGATCAGCTGGGGCCGGGTGAGGTCGTTGGCGAAGGCCTGGCGCTGGGAGGTGGTCCAGCCGTTGGCGCCGGAGCGCCAGGCCTCGGCGAGCGGCACCATGTGGTCGATGTCCACGTCGGAGGCGGCGCTCCAGGTGGCACCGTCGTACTCGGAGAACCAGCTGCCGCTGATGGCCGCACAGGAGGAGTCCGTCACCACACCGGAGCCGTCGCGCTTCAGCACGGTCTCGCGGGTGTTGCAGCTGCCGGAGACGGTGCTCCAGTGCGGGAACATGTCGCGGCTGTAGCCGCTGGAGGAGCCTTCCGTCCGGACGGAGAGCTCGGCGAGGTAGGCACGGGCGGTGGCGGCGCTGACCGGGGTGGGCGGGGCGGCCTGGGCGGTGGGCGCGGCGGTCAGCAGGGTGGTGGCGGTGAGCGCGGCGGCCGCGGCGAGACCGGATATGCGACGCGCGTAGACAGCGGACATAGGTGAACTCCCTGGGGGTGGCGGGACCTTGGCGCCCTGGGTGGCTGGCGCCACCGGGAGCGGGGGTACGGCTCGGTCATCCTGGTGGCGCGACGTTGCCGTGAGGGGTGCGCCGGGTAACAGGGTGACGACATGGGCACGTCACATCAAGGGGTGACGGCGGTTCGCTCAGGGCTTGTTGGCGGTTCGGTGGGTGGGTGTGGGGGTGTTTGGGGCGGGGTGGGGTGGTTGGGTACGGGGGGGTGGGTGCTGGGGCCGGTCGCCGGGGCCGGTTGCCGCCCGGCTGGACGGTCCGCCGCCTCGTCGTCACCGGTACCGTCGAGAGGAGTGCGGTACGTCGACTGGGAGGTCCCATGCCTGAGGTGATCCCGTTCGGTCAGCGGCTCCGGCGTCTGCGTGAACGCCGGGGAATGACGCGCCCCTTGCTGGGTGGGCTGGTCGGCCGAAGCGCGGAGTGGGTGAAGGCGGTGGAAACGGGCCGGGTGGGTGTGCCCAGGCTTCCCTTGCTGCTGCGCCTCGCCGATGTGCTGTCCGTGGACGACCTCGCCGAACTCACGGGAGAGGAGCGGCTGTCCGCCGCCTCGTACACCAAGGCCGTGCATGACGGACTGCCCGCCGTGGCCGCCGCGTTGGCGGCCTACCGGTTCGACCACGCCGACGAGGCGCCGGAGACCGTCACGGCGCTGCGGCTCCGGCTGACCGATGCCTGGCAGGCGTGGCACGCCACCGGTCGGCACCGGACAAAGGTTGCCGCCGTCCTGCCCGACCTCCTCGCCGACGTCCAGCACGCGGTGCGGTCCACCGAGGGGAAGCCGCGCCGTCAGGCGCAGGCGATGCTGGCGGAGGTCTACCACCTGGCGCAGCTCTTCCTCAGCTTCCAGCCCGCCGCCGAGCTGGTCATGCTCACCGGCGACCGGGCCATGGGCGCGGCGCAGGACGCCGACAGCCCGCGCGCCATCGCGGGCGCGGCCTGGTACATGAACCATGTGTTCCGCGACGCGGGTGAGCGGCACGAGGCCCGCGTCGAACTGGCCATGCGCGCGGCCGAGTTGCTGGAGCCGGACCGGGACCCGGACGCGCTGGCGCGCTGGGGGCTGCTCCAGCTGGCGGTGGCCCTGTCGTACGCCAAGATCGGACGCGGCGGGGACGCCGAACGCTTCTGGGACCGCGCGGACGACGCCGCGAACCGTCTGGGCGCCGGATACGCGCACCCGTATCTGGTCTTCGGGCGCGGCATGGTGGACGCCTACGCCATCACGATCCGTGCCGACCTGGCGCAGGGCCGGGACGCCGTGGCGGCGGCGGAGGCGATCGACGTGGCCGCCATGCCGTCCGCGACCAGGCGGGCGTTCCATGCGATCGAGAGCGCCCGGGCGTACCGCATGCAGCGGGAACCCCTCGCCGTGGTGCACCTGCTCAAGCGGGCGTACGAGGAGTCGCCGGAGACCGCGCAGTACAACCGCTTCACCCGGGCAGCGGTGGCCGAACTCGCCGCCAACGGCCCTGCCTTGGTGCGCGCCGAGGCCGAGACGCTGCGTCGGCGGGTGGGAGTGCCTGCCGCCGGTTGAGGGGTACGGGGTCTACCTCCGCGCGAGGGGGTCGCCCCGGTACCCGTCGGTCGCCGATGACGGTCCTACCTTCGGTGTGTAGTCGATTCCCTACTCACCGGAGTTGCCATGAGTGTCGTTGCTGGGCTCGTCACACCACCACCGAGGGGCGTCGCGCCCTGTCGAGGTGGGGCCTGATGACCATGACCGTCACCCCCCACCCCACCGGCCACCCCGGGTACAGCGAGACCCTGCCCTGCCACCCCCGCAGCGCGGCCGCCGCGCGGCGGTTGGTGCGGGTGGCGCTGGCCGTCTGGGGGCTGCCGGAGCTCGCCGAGGACGCGGGTCTGGTCGTCACCGAGCTGGTGGCCAATGCCGCCCGGCACGCGCAGGGGCGGCCGGTGCGGGTCGCGGTGGAGCGGCCTGCCGCACACCGAGTGCGGGTCTCGGTCGCGGACGGGTCCAAGGTGCCGCCGGAGCCCCGGCAGCCTCGGGTGGACGACGAGCGGGGGCGCGGACTGGCCTTGGTCAACGCGCTCGCGGCCGACTGGGGGACGGAGCCGCTGGCGACGGGGAAGCGGGTCTGGGCCGAGCTGGAGGGGGCGCGGCGCGGATGAGCGAGGAACGTGAGCGGCCGTGGGTCGGCGACCTGGTGCATGACGCGGACACCGGGCGGCAGGGGATCGTCACCGATGTGCGGCGGGGGGGCTATGTGCTCCGGCCGGAGCAGGGGCCGGGGGCGTGGGCCTGGACTTCGGAGCGGCCGGAGCGGTTGGGCGTGGTGGTGGCCCGGGAGGAGATGGGGGAGCGGTGGTAGCGGGACGGAGGCCCAGGGGGAAGGCCCGTGCGGTCGGTGGCGGCGCGCGTACGCTCTGGGGGAGGACGAGCGGGGCGAGCCGCTGCTCGGGCCCGCACCCGAGAGCCCGGCGCCCCGCCCACCGCCGGCTTCTCGGCGGTGTTCGACAGGGCCTTTGCTCTGCTGTGGGGACTGGTGGCAGCCGCGCATGTCTATATGGAGGTCCGGCTCATCCAGTGGCTCGCCATGAGCGGCCGGCCGAAGGCGCCGCTACTGGCGGAACGGGTGACCTGGGTCGCCGGGATCGGGTTCGTGATGCTTCTGTTCGGCGCGGTGCTGCCGCTGGTGGTGATCCGCTACGTCGCGACGATGCCGTATCTGCTCAGGTCGAACGGGCTGGGGCGGCTGCTTCGGCCCGTCATCATGGTGATGGTCCAGCCCGTGCTGAAAGCGCAGGCGCGTTACCGGGCGGAGCATCCGGGGAGCGGCGTCGCGGGCAGAGAGCGCGGGGCGCCCTAGCCGGTGGTCACGTGCCTGTGAGGGAGCGGGGCGGCGGCCTCGGGCGGTACGCGCCTACGCGTCGAACCTACGCGTCGAAGTGGAGCAGCGGGGTCCCGTCCGGGCCGTCGGTCGTGACGCGTACCCGGGTCAGGTCCGGGACATGGACGTCGGGGGCGTAGGCGGCCGCGCGGGGGCCCACGCCGATCACCCGCATTCCGGCGGCGCGGCCCGCTGCGATGCCCGCCTCGGAGTCCTCGAAGACCAGGCAGTCGGACGGGTCGACGCCCAGCTCGGCGGCGCCCTTGAGGAAGCCCTCGGGGTCGGGCTTGCTGGCGCCCACGTTCTCCGCGGTCACCCGTATCTCCGGCATCGCGAGCCCCGCCGCCGCCATCCGCGCCCCGGCCAGCCGGGCGTCGGCGGAGGTGACCAGGGCGTGCGGGAGCGCGGTCAGCGCGGCCATGAACGCGGGGGCGCCCTCGACCGGGACGACGCCGTCCATGTCGGCCGTCTCCTCGGCGAGCATGACCCGGTTGTCGGCGAGGTTCTGCTCCATCGGGCGGTCGGGGAGGAGCAGCGCCATGGTGGCGTACCCCTGCCGACCGTGCACCACCTTCAGCGCCTCGTCCGGGTCGATGCCGTGCTCTACGGCCCAGCGGCGCCAGCAGCGCTCGACGACGGCGTCGGAGTTGACCAGCGTGCCGTCCATGTCGAGCAGCAGCGCCCGCGCGGCGATCGAGACGGGGGAGGTGGGGGAGGGGGCGGCCGAGGTCATAAAGGGTTCCGTCCGGGCAGGGGGCGGGGGTACGAAGCGGTTCGCCCGCCGGTCAGGGAGTGCGGGCGAACCACTTTGTTCCTGCAATATACAAAACGAGGGGCGGGGTGCGCCACCGGGGGCGCCGGTGGGGCGGTCGGGGAGGGGGCTGGGCGCCCCGCCGAGGTGTCAGAGGGCGCGCATAGGGTGTGGATCATGTCGGACGATTCCCCTCTCGCCGAGAGTCACGGTTCCCCTCTCGCCGAGGGTCACGATTCCTCTATCGTGGAGAGTCGCGATTCCCCTCTCCTGGGGAGTCTGCGTGCCGCTGTCGCCGCCGCTCCCGCCGATCTGCCCCTGCGGCTGCATCTGGCCCAGCTGCTGCTGGACGCGGGCCGCTCGGAGGCCGCCGTCGCCGAGGTGGCCGTGGCCCTCCAGCACGCGCCGGGCGACGCCCAGGCCCGGGAGCTGATGGCCCGGGCGATCGGCGCACCGGCGACGCACACCCCGGACGCGCCGCCGGAACCGTCCCTGCCCGCGCAACCCCCGGCCCCACGCCCCGGGTTCGACTGGAAGGCCGCCGAGCAGCAGGTCGGGGATGTGGTGCCGCCGCGGTTCGTGGAGGCGCCGGCCCCTGCGGACGGGCAGGGCGGTCAGGGCGGGCAGGAGGGCCCGGGGGACGCCGACGCGTGGGAGGTGGAGGCGCCCGGCGGGGTGCGGCTGGCGGATGTGGGCGGCTTGGAGGAGGTGAAGGACCGGCTGGAGGCGGCTTTCCTCGCGCCGCTGCGCAACCCGGAGCTGCGCAAGCTGTACGGCAAGAGCCTGCGCGGCGGGCTGCTGCTGTACGGGCCGCCCGGCTGCGGCAAGACGTTCATCGCGCGGGCCGTCGCCGGAGAGCTGGGCGCCGCGTTCCTGTCGGTGTCGGTCAACGACGTGCTGGATATGTGGCTCGGCAACTCCGAGCGCAATATGCACCAGGTCTTCGAGACCGCCCGCCGCCAGGCGCCCTGCGTGGTCTTCCTGGACGAGCTGGACGCCCTCGGCGCCAAGCGTAGCCGCAGCGCCCACAGCGGCACCCGCAACACGGTGAACCAGCTGCTCACCGAGCTCGACGGCATCGACTCGGGGGCGAACGAGGGTGTGTTCGTGCTGGCCGCCACCAATGTGCCCTGGGATGTCGACAACGCCCTGCGCCGCCCCGGCCGACTGGACCGGACGATCCTGGTGCTGCCGCCCGACGCCCCCGCCCGGGAGGCGATCCTCCGCTACCACCTGCGCGAGCGGCCCATCGAGAACGTCGACCTGGGCAAGCTGGTCAAGGCCACCGACGGCCTGTCCGGGGCGGACCTGGCGCATGTCTGCGAGGCGGCGGCCGAGCGGGCGCTGCTGGACTCGGCGCGCCTCGGCACCGTCCGCATGATCGGTATGAAGGACCTGCTGGCCGCGGCGAAGGAGGTCGCGCCGTCCGCCGAGCCCTGGTTCGCCTCCGCGCGGAACGTGGCGATGTTCGCCAACGAGGGCGGGATGTACGACGACCTCGTCACGTATCTGAAGAAGAGGCGCAAGCTGTGACCACCGCCCCGCACCCCGCCGTGGAGCGGGCCGACCTGCTCATCGACCTGAAGCGGTACGAGGAGGCCCGGGAGCTGCTGGCCCGGCGGCTCGCGGAGGACCCGGAGGACATTCGGGCCTGGGTCAAGCTCGCCCGTAGCCATCTCGGCGCTGAGAAGGACGGCGCCAGGGCTCTGGAGGCGACGGAGCAGGCGCTGGCGTTGGACTCCGGGGATATCGGGGCGCTCACCATGCACGCGCACGCCTTGCGTGCGGCAGGGCGCTTCCCGGAGACAGAGGGCGTCGTGCGCGAGGTGATCCGCCTCGCCCCCGACCACTGGCACGGCTATGCGCTGCTCGCCGACTGGCTGTGGCGCATCGCGTTGGTCCGCTCCGGGCAGGCCAACGGCGGCGAGGCGCGGAGGGAGGACATCCTCCCCGCGCTGCGTGAGTCCGGCGAACTGGTCCGGGAGGCGATCCGGCTGGCGCCGGAGGAGGTGTACGCCTACGAGGTGGCGCAGCTCATCGCCGACATGGCGGGCGACCGGGCCACCGCCGAGCAGATGGACGAGGCCATCCTCCGGCTCGACCCGCAGCATGAGTACGCGCTGGCCCGGTGGACCGGTAAGGCCGCCTCCGCACCCGGCGTCAACGCCACGCGGGCCGCCACCCTGTACGCGGACGGGCTGGCCTCCGCCCCGGACTCGACGCCGATGCGGCAGGGCCTGGACCAGGCCTCGTACCGTCTGCTGCGCGGCATCCGTTGGCTGGCGCTGCTCTGTCTGGGCCTCGCCGCCGCGGGCGTGGACCTGTTCGCGACAGACGGGCAGGCGCAGCGGGAGCTGCCGCTGCCGCTGGGCCAGCGGCTCTGGGACCTGGTCCCCATGGCCGTGGTCTGGGGTCTGGGCGCCCTGCTGAGGTACCGCCGGCTGCGCGCCGGGGTCCGGGTCAATCTGCGCGCGCTGGTGCGGCGCCGCACCTGGCCCCGGGTCGTCCTGGCCCAGGCGGCCTGGGTCATGCTCTGCGCGCTGCTGATCACCCAGATCCCCTGGACGGAGCGCACCGTTCCGCAGGTGCTGTTCTGGGCCGCTCTGCTGACGACGGTGGCGACGATGTGGTTCGACCGGAGGAAGGGCGTCTGAGGGGCGGAAGAGCGGAAGAAGGGTGCCTGGGGGAGGGGGAAGGGCGCCGGGGGCGACGGGTGCCCATTCCGTATCCGGGATGAATCGGGCGGAAAGGGGTACGCGTCGCGTCCGGCGACGGCCGACCCCACCACGGTGACGAAGCAAGGCACGGCGGCGAAAGCACGGAGACAAGGGCGGGTCGGACCGGCGGCGAGAGAGCGTGGCAGCGAGCGGCAGCGGAGGAGCCCATGGCGCAGCAGACGACCACCCGCGCGACCGGGGGCGGGCCGGTGCCCGGGGAGGGGCAGACCCGGCGTACCGTCCTGGTCGCGATCAGCGCCCTGCTGCTCGGCATGCTGCTGGCGGCGCTCGACCAGACGATCGTCTCCACCGCGCTGCCGACCATCGTCAGTGAGCTCGGCGGGATGGACCACCTCTCCTGGGTGGTCACCGCTTACATGCTGGCCGCCACCGCAGCCACCCCGCTGTGGGGGAAGCTCGGCGACCAGTACGGCCGCAAACGGCTGTTCCAGACCGCCATCGTGATCTTCCTGGTCGGCTCGGCGCTCTGCGGGATCGCCCAGAACATGCCGCAGCTGATCGGTTTCCGCGCGTTGCAGGGCCTCGGCGGCGGCGGGCTGATGGTGCTGTCCATGGCCATCGTGGGCGACCTGGTCTCACCCCGGGAACGCGGTCGGTACCAGGGGCTGTTCGGGGCGGTGTTCGGCGCGACCAGTGTGCTCGGGCCGCTGCTCGGCGGGCTGTTCACCGAGCATCTGAGCTGGCGGTGGGTGTTCTACGTCAACCTGCCGATCGGGGTGGTCGCGCTCTTCGTGATCGCCGCGGTGCTGCACATCCCGACCGGCTCCACCCGGCACACCATCGACTACCTCGGCACCTTCCTGATCGCCTCGATCGCCACCTGCCTGGTGCTGGTGGCCTCCCTGGGCGGCACCACCTGGGCCTGGGCCTCCCCGCAGATCATCGGACTGGCGGTGCTCGGCGCCGTGCTGCTGTTCTTCTTCCTACGGGTCGAGCGGCGGGCCGCGGAACCGGTGCTGCCGCTGAAGCTGTTCCGCATCCGCACCTTCGCCCTGGTGTCGGTGATCAGCTTTGTCATCGGCTTCGCCATGTTCGGCGCGATGACCTATCTGCCGACCTTCCTCCAGGTGGTGCAGGGCGTCACCCCCACCATGTCCGGCGTCCATATGCTGCCGATGGTCGCGGGCCTGCTGATCACCTCCACCGCCTCCGGGCAGATCGTCAGCCGCACCGGCCGCTGGAAGGTCTTCCCCATCGCCGGTACCGCGATCACCGCGATCGGCCTGCTGCTGCTCCACCGGCTCACCGAGACCAGCTCCACCGCCGAGATGAGCCTGTTCTTCTTCGTCTTCGGCGCCGGGCTCGGACTGGTCATGCAGGTCCTGGTGCTGGTGGTGCAGAACGCGGTGGCCTACGAGGACCTGGGCGTCGCCACCTCGGGTGCCACCTTCTTCCGCTCCATCGGCGCGTCCTTCGGCGTCGCCATCTTCGGCACCATCTTCACTAACCGGCTCACCGGCAAGCTCACCGACGCCCTCGCCGGGCAGGAGGTCCCGCCCGGCACCGGGGCGGACCGGATCGCCGCCGACCCGCGCGCCATGGCGACCCTCCCGCCGCAGTTGCGCGCCGAGGCACTGCACGCCTACGCCACCTCCATCACCGATGTCTTCCTCTACGCCTCGCCCATCGTGCTGGTCGCCTTCGTGGTCGCCTGGTTCCTGAAGGAGGACCGGCTGCGCGCCTCGGTCACCGCGCCGGACACCAGCCAGACCCTGGCCTCCAACCCGGTCGAGCGGTCCTCCTACGAGGAGTGCGCCCGCGCGCTGTCGGTGCTCGGCAGCCGGGAGGGCCGGAAGAAGGTGTACGAGCACATCACCGAGCGGGCCGGGCTGGACCTGCTGCCCGCCGCCAGCTGGCTGCTGCTGCGGGTACGGCGGCACGGCGCCGTGGAACCGGCCCGGCTCGCCGACACCACCCCGGTGCCGATCCGGGTGATCAGCGAGGCCTCCCGCCAGCTGGAGGAACGCCGCCTGGTACGCCGGGAGGGCCTGCAACTGGTGCTCACCGACGAGGGCGTACGGACCGCCGTCCGGCTGGCCAAGGCCCGCGAGGACTCGCTCGCCGAACTGCTCGGCGACTGGTGGGGCCCGGACCGGCCCACCGACCTGGTCCAGCTGGTCGAGCAGTTGAGCGGTGAGCTGTGCGGCTCCCGGGGCGAGCAGCCGCGTGGGGCGCACCCGGTCCGCGACCACGCCAACCCCCACCCCCGCACCCCCGCCCCGCACTGAGGGCAGGGGGACTCAGGGAGCCGGTACCGGAGCCGGCTCCAGCTCCTTGCCGAACCAGATCTCCGCGTACGGGGCGTCGCCGTAGCGCGGGATCTCCCGGTAGCCGGTGCGCGCGTACAACCGGCAGGCCTCGATGAGGTCGAGCCGGGTGTTGAGCACCAGCCGCCGCATCCCCAGCCCGGCCGCCGCCTCCTCCAGCGCGGCCATCAGCAGGGCCGCGCCGCCGGTGCCCCGGTGCTCGGGGCGGACGAACACCCGGGTCAGTTCGGCCCGTTGGCCGTCCAGTCCCGCCACGCCATCCAGTAGCAGCACACCTCCGCAGGCGGCGGGCGGGCCGTCCGGGCCGCCCACCCGGCCGACCAGGAACTGACCGGTGGGCGGGGCGAGCAGTTCCACGCCGTCCCCGGCCAACCCGGAGTCCACCTCCGCCGCGGTGGCGGGCCGCCCCCAGTACCGTCCGGCCACCTCGGCGTAGTAGTCCCGGCGCAGCGCGGTGGCCGCCGCGCTGTCGTACCGCTCCGGCGCGAACACCCACCCGGTCCCTCGAACACTCTCCATGGGTCCGTGCCTATCCCGGGGTGCCGCCGTTTGCCCAACGGTTTTCCGGCAACCCGCCCGTCGAGCTCACCGAACCACCGCCGGCTTTCCCCTTATTCATCCACCAGTCCGACGAGGCTGGCGGTCCGTCAGGTCCGCCCGCCCTCCCGCATCCAGGGAAAGGCAGTCATGTCAACTGTCCTGATCGTCGTCGCTCTGGTCCTCGTCTTCGCCGCCGTGGTGGCCGCGGTCCTGTACGTGGGACCCGGCAAGTCCGGCGGTCGGCGCGGACGAGGTCTGAAGCGGCGTTTCGGCCCCGAGTACGAGCGTACGGTCGCCTTGCACGACGGCGACACCAAGGCCGCCGAGCGTGAACTGGCCCAGCGCGTCGAGCGCCACGGCCAGCTGCGGGCGCGGCCGCTGCCCCCGGAGGCGCGCGAGCAGTACGTCGCCCTGTGGGCCGGCCTCCAGGAGCGCTTCGTGGACGCCCCGCAGCAGGCGGTCGTCGAGGCCGAGCGGCTGGTCGCCCGGCTCGCCCAGGACCGGGGCTACCCGGACGCCCAGGCGTACGAGGAGCAGCTCGACGCCCTCTCCGTGCACCACGCCCACCAGGTCGAGGGCTACCGCAATGTGCACCGCGCGGCCGGGATGACCCAGGCCGCCGAGGTCCAGGGCGGCGCGCACACCGAGGAGTTGCGCGAGGCCATGCTGGACGCGCGCCGGCTGTTCGAGGTCCTGGTCGCCGAGCAGGGCGAGGACTCCGGCCGCCACGCGCACCACCGCCCGACCCGCCGCACCGAGCGCGGGAACCGTACCCAGGCCGCCTGGCCGAAGGGGAGTGGCGCCTGATGTCCTACGACCCCGCCGGTACCGACCCGGCCCGCACCCCCCGCACCCAGCCCGCCCCCCGGCACCTCGGTGCCCGGGCCGGTGCCGAGCACCCGGAGAGCCCCGAGGGCCGGGCCAAGGGACCCGCCGCCCCGGGCGTCTCCCCGGACCCGCTCCAGCACAGCGGGCAGCCGGGCCAGGTGCCTCCGCCCCCGCCGGGTCCCGGCGCCGGGCACACCCCGCCCCATGCCGGGCAGCACCAGGCCCCGCCCACCCCGCCCGCCGCCCCGGGCGGTGACCCCTCGGTCACCGGTCACTTCCCGCCGATCGGCGCCGACACCGCCCCGCCGCCGCCGAGCGCCGGGCACAGCACCGGTGTCGGTACGGGGACGGGGACGGGAGCCGGTACGGGCGTCGGCACCGGCCAGGCGGGGCACGTCCCGCACGCCCCGGCCGCACCGCCCGCCGACCCCCGGGCCGGCACCCACGGCGACCGGGCCGGTGACCGGATCGGCGATCGGACCGGTGAGCACGGCAAGGACCATGACGAGCTGCTGCCCGCCCATGAGCGGGACGAGCTGACCCGGCGTATGCAGCATGCCCTGTCCGAGTTCGTGGACAGCCCCCAGCGGGCGGTGCGCGAGGCGGCCGGGGTGCTGGAGGCGGCCACCGAGCATCTGACGGCCGCGCTGGACGAGCGGCGCCGCTCCCTGCGTACCGGCTGGGACGGCGACGGCGAAGGGCGCGCCGGCAGGAAGGGCGAGGCGGGTCCGGCGCACGACACCGAGCAGCTCCGAGTCACCCTCCGGGCGTACCGGGAGATGACGGAGCGGCTGCTCCGGCTCTGAGCGACGAGCGAGCGAGTACGAACAAGCGAGTACGAACAAGCGAGTACGAACGAGCGAGTACGAACGAGCGGCCCGGGCGGCCCGGACGGTGAACGATGCCGTCCGGGCCGCCCGCTGCCGCCGTATCCGCCTGCCGGAGCGGTCAGTCGGTGACGCGGGCGATCAGCATGCCGTCCCAGCCCTTGCCGCCGACCGTCTGGACCGCCGTGCCGTCCAGCCGGGGATGGCTCGCCACCAGGTCGAAGGTCTCGCGGGTGCCGCGCACCGACGGGTCATCGCCGGAGCCGTCGGTGACCGCGCCGCCGCGCACCACGTTGTCCACCACGATCAGGCTGCCGGGGCGGGTCAGCTTCAGCGCCCACTCCACATAGCGCGGGTTGTTCACCTTGTCGGCGTCGATGAAGACCAGGTCGAACGGGCCAGCGCCCTCCTCGACCAGCTTCGGCAGCGAGTCGAGCGCCGGCCCGACCCGTACCTCCGCCACCTTCGCCAGCCCGGCGCGGGCCAGGTTGGCCCGGGCCACCTCCGCGTGCGCCTCGGCGTACTCCAGGGTCACCAGCCGGCCGTCCTCGGGCAGCGCGCGGCCCAGCCAGATGGTGCTGTACCCGCCGAGCGTGCCCACCTCCAGGATGGCCCGCGCGCCGATGGAACGGGCCAGCAGCTGGAGCAGCTTGGCGTGCGGCGGGGACACCTCGATCTGCGGCAGACCCGCCGCGTCGCTCTCGGCGAGCGCGGCGCTCAGCACCTCGTCGGCGGGGAGGAGGCGGTCGACCACGTACTCCTCAACGGCTTTCCACTGATCTTGAGTCATGGGGGAAACGTACGCCAGTTCGCCCCCTCGCCGGAGTGCTACGGCGACTTGTCGCCATCGATATGACCATCATGACCATCGGTCTGGAACGCGGGCCGGGCGTCGAACGCGGCCCGGCGGGTCGCCCGGCGCAGCGCCCTCAGCACCGCCGGGCCCACGGTGGCGACCAGCACCACGGTGAGCACCGCCCGCCCCAGGTCCCAGCCGAGCGAGGTCGCCGCGCAGTACGCCAGGAAGCGCACCAGATTCTCGGTGAGCGGGTCGCCGGGCCGGAACGAGATCCCGCTGCCGACGCCCTGGAGCAGCACCCAGCCCTGGAGGTTCATCACCGTCCCGTAGGCGAAGGCCGCCACCGCCCCGTATCCGGCCAGCAGCGCCAGCTCACCGCGCCCGCGCAGCCCCCGCCCCCCTGGCAGCAGCCCCGCGCCCAGGGTGAACCAGCCCATCGACAGCATCTGGAACGGCAGCCAGGGCCCGACCCCGCCGGTCAGCAGCGCCGAGGCGAACATGGTCACCGAGCCGAGGACGAAGCCGAAACCGGGCCCCAGCACCCGGCCGCTCAGCACCATCAGGAAGAACATCGGCTCCAGCCCGGCCGTGCCCGCGCCGAGCGGCCGCAGCGCCGCGCCCACCGCCGCGAGCACACCGAGCATGGCGACCGCCTTGGCGTCCATCCCGCTGTCGGCGATGGTGGCCAGCACCACCGCGACCAGCAGCGGCAGCAGCGCCGCCAGCAGCCAGGGGGCGTCCAGCGAGCGGCTGACCAGGGCGGAGGAGGGGTCGGCCAGCAGCGGCCAGCCGAACGCGGCCACCCCGACCAGGCTGACCAGCAGCAGCGCCGCCACCGAGCGCGGCCCGAGGCGGATCGGACGCCCGCCGGCCTTCGAGGAGGCCGGCCCGGTACGGCTCACAGCGCCGCCTCCACCTGGGCGACCGTCAGCCACGGCCGGGGTGCCAGCACCTTGGCCACCTGCGGGGCGAAGGAGGGGGAGGAGACCACCACCTCGGCGGTCGGCCCGTCGGCGACGACCTCCCCGTCCGCCAGGATCACCACCCGGTGCGCCAGCTCGGCGGCCAGCTCCACATCATGGGTGGCCAGCACGATCCCGTGCCCCTCGGCCGCCAGCCCGCGCAGCACCCCGGCCAGCCGGGCCTTGGCCGCGTAGTCCAGGCCCCGGGTCGGCTCGTCGAGCAGCAGCAGCGGCGGGCGCGCGGTCAGCACCACGGCCAGCGCCAGGGCGAGCCGCTGCCCCTCGGAGAGATCGCGTGGATGGGTGCCGTCGGCCACATCCGGCAGCAGTACGGAGACCAGCTCCCGGCAGCTGCCCGGGGCCGCGCCCGCGTCGGCGTCGGCCGCCCGGCACTCGGCGGCCACGGTGTCGGAGCAGAGCAGATCGCGCGGCTCCTGCGGGACCAGGCCCGCGTGCCGGATCAGCTCCTTGGGCGCGGTGCGGTGCGGCTCCAGGCCGTGTACGCGGACGGTGCCGCCGGCCGGCTCCACCATCCCCACCAGCGCGCCGAGCAGGGTGGACTTGCCCGCCCCGTTGCGGCCCATCAGCGCCACGGTCTCCCCGGGCGCGACCCGCAGGTCCACCTTCCGCAGCGCCTCCACCCGGCCGCGCCGCACGGCCAGCCGCTCCACGGTGAGGAGGGATTCCTCCGGACGGGTCGGTACGGAAACCGGAGTCCGCCGCAGCAGCCGGGCCAGCGGCCCACGGGGCGGGACCCCGCCGCCGGCCACCGGAGCCACCTCCGAAATCGAAACCGGAACCGAAACCGGAACTGGAACGGGGGAGTCCGCCAGGCGCTCCCGCAGCGGGGCGGCGCGGCGGCGGGCGTCGCGGACGGTCAGCGGTACGGGCTCCCAGCCGGCCAGCCGGGCCAGCCCCACCACCGGCGGGTACACCGGGGAGTGCGCCATGACCTCGGCGGGCGGCCCCAGCACCACCGGGGCGCCGGGCGCGGGCAGCAGCGCGACCCGGTCCGCGTACTGCACCACCCGCTCCAGCCGGTGCTCCGCCATCAGCACGGTGGTGCCCAGGTCGTGCACCAGCCGCTGGAGCACCGCGAGTACTTCCTCGGCTGCCGCCGGGTCCAGCGCGGAGGTCGGCTCGTCCAGCACCAGCACCCGGGGGTGCGGGGTGAGCACCGAGCCGATCGCCACCCGCTGGCGCTGACCGCCGGAGAGGGTGGCGATCGGGCGGTCCCGCAGCTCGGCCAGGCCCAGCAGGTCGAGGGTCTCCTCCACCCGGCGCCGCATCACCTGCGGCTCGATGCCCAACGATTCCATCCCGTAGGCGAGTTCGTCCTCCACCGTGTCGGTGACGAAGTGGGCGGACGGGTCCTGGCCCACGGTGCCGACCACATCGGCCAGTTCGCGCGGGCGGTGGGTGCGGGTGTCGCGGCCGTCGACGGTGACCCGGCCCCGCAGGGTGCCGCCGGTGAAGTGCGGCACCAGCCCGCAGACCGCGTTCAGCAGGGTGGACTTGCCCACCCCCGACGGGCCCGCCAGCAGCACCAGTTCGCCTTCCGGGACGGTGAGGTCCACCCCGCGCAGTACGGGTGCCTCGGCGCCGTCGTAGACCACCGAGACGTTCTCGAAGCGGATCAACCCACTGCCTCCTTCTTTACCCGGGCCGGGCCGGCGGGCTGTCCCGGCACCGGGGCGACGAACGCGGGCAGCAGGCCCGGCAGTACGGCGAGCGCCGGCCACAGCGGCAGTCCGGGCGCCTCCAGCGGGACCACCCCCGGGTGCAGCGCCGGCGTGTCCAGGGCGATGACCAGGGCGGCGACCAGCAGTCCGGAGCCGGCCACCAGCCAGGCCCGGACGCCCCAGCGGTCCGGCCGGTAGCGGGTGCGCACCGAGCGGCGGCCGCCCAGGCGCAGCCCGGCCAGCGCCAGCGCCGTACCGGCCGCCGCGCACGGCAGCCCGTAGCCGATCCCGGCCTCCCCGCCCGTACCGTCGGCCGTGAGCAGCCCGTACACCCCGACGACGACGGCGAACAGCCCGCCCAGCGTCAGTACGGCGGTCAGCCGGCGCATGGCCGCCGGGACCGGGGCGGTACGGCCGAAGCCGCGCGCGTCCATCGAGGCGGCGACCGCCACCGACCGCTCCAACGCCCCCTCCAGCACCGGCAGCCCGACCTGGAGCACCGCGCGCACCCCGCCGGTGGACCGGCCGCGCAGCCGGCGCGCGGTGCGCAGCCGCAGCACATCGGCGACCAGGGTCGGGGCGAAGGTCATCGCGACCACCACCGCCACCCCCGCCTCGTACAGCGCGCCCGGCAGTGACTTCAGCAGTCGCGCCGGGTTGGCGAGCGCGTTGGCCGCGCCCACGCAGATCAGCAGCGCCGCCAGCCGCGCCCCGTCGTAGAGCGCGAACACCAGCTGCTCGGCGGTGACCCGGCCGCCGAGCCGGATGCCCCGCGCCCAGTCGGGCAGCGGCACCTCGGGCAGGGTGACCAGCACATGGCTGCCCGGGATGGGCGAGCCCAGCAGCACCGAGAAGACCAGCCGGAGCAGGAGTACGGCCAGGCCCAGCTTGACGAACGCCCCGTACGCCCGGGCCCAGGGCGCGTCCGTGCGGCGGGCCGCCACCACGTATCCGGAGACCGCGACCAGCAGACCGAGCAGCAGCGGGTTGGTGGTACGGGAGGCGGCGACCGCCAGGCCCAGCGCCCAGAGCCACCAGGCGCCGGCGTGCAGGGCGTTGGACCGCCGGGCCTCCGGGGCGCGCAGCCTCATCGGCGCCGGCGCCTGGCCTGCCAGACGGCCGCGGCGGCGATCACGGCGACGGCCGCCGCCCCGGCCGCCAGCCCGACCGACGGCCCGTCCCCACCGGAACCGGAACCGGAATCCGAAGCGGAGGAGGAAACAGAAGGGGAGGGGGTGGTGGCCACCTGCTCGCCGCAGCCGGTCCTCGGGTAGCCGGAGATGGCGCAGAGCAGCGCGCCGTCGCCGTAGCGCAGCGGCTTGGCCACCGCCGCCAGGGCCTCGGCGCTGGTGGCGTCCTCGTCCACCCGGGCGCATGCCCCCCGCTGGGCGGGCGGCCGTTCCCCCGCCGGGGCGTCCGCGGCGGTGCCGAAGTCCAGCACCAAGGCGACCCGCTTGGCGCCCTTCGGCGCCGGGCCGGAGCCGCAGACGGCGGCGAAGTCGGGGGCGCGCCGGGGCTTGGCGGCGTCGGCGGAGTCGGCGCTGACCGCGAACCGGTAGCCGTTGACATCCCCGTCGGCCGGACGGGCGGTCGCCGGGCCCTGGGTGGCATAGGTCCACGCCCCGCCGCCGCTCTCCCAGAACGACCAGTAGCGGTAGCCGGCCGCCTGGGCCGGACCGGCGGTCGCGACCGTCAGCACGACCAGCGCCGCCAGGGACAGCAGCGCGGCGAGCAGCGCGGAGAGGGTGCGGCGGGTCACGGGGTGCGGTTCCGGCCGCGGCCGCTGATCAGGAAGCCGATGCCGATACCGGCGACCAGGAAGCTGCCGACCACCACTCCGGTGTTGATGCCGTCGCCCTCCTCGTCGCCGTTGCCCTCCTCGCGGGTCGAACCCTGGTCGGTGGCGGCGGCCTCGGGGGTGGGCGCGGTGGCGGGCTGGGGGCCGGTGGCGTTCAGCCGGGCGACCAGGTCGGTGCCGCCGAAGGCCCGGGCGTCGGCGCCGGCGGCGTGCGCGGCCAGCACCAGCTGGGCGTAGGCGGCGGGCCCGCCCTGGTCGGCCCAGCCCTCGGCGTTCTTCTCCAGCCACTCCAGCGCCGGCTGGGCCTCCTCGGTGGCGCCGGCCGCCGAGAGGGCGATCACCGCGTCGGCGGTGTTGCCGAAGTCGGGCATGGGCGCGCTCTCCTCGGCGCCCGGCAGCGGCGGCTGCTCCAGGTGGCCGTTCTTGGCGAGGGCCCCGGCCAGATAGGCGGCGCCGTTGCGGGCGGCCCGCTCGATCGCCGGCTTCGCCGGGGTGACGCACTCCGGCTTCTGCTGCGGCTGGACGCCCCGGGTCTGGAGGTCCTTGCCGAGCCCGGCGAGCACCGCGGCGGCGGTGGCGTCGGCGTTCGCCGCCAGCTTGCCCGCCTTGTCCGGCTGGTAGGCGAAGGCGCCCCCGCCCGGCTTGGCGCCCCCGCCCGGCTTGGCGCCCCCGCCCGGCTCGGCGCCCCCGCCCGGCTTGGCGTCGCAGGGCAGCGCGAGGCCGAGCAGCGCGTCGTACGGGGTCTTCCCGGTGCCGGAGACGAGGTCACCCGGACGGTCCCCGGTCGCGGCCAGGGCGCTGATCACGATGGAGGTGGAGTTGGCGTCGCTCGGGGAGCCGGGGTTGTAGCCCCAGCCGCCGTCCTCGTTCTGCGCCTCCTTCAGCCAGGAGGCACCCGCCTTCACCGCCTGGCCGGGCGCGCCCTTCTCCGCCTCGGCGCCCTCGGGGTCCTCCACCCCGGCCAGGGCCTGCACCGCGGCCGCCGTGGCGTTGGTGTCCAGCACGGTGGCGTCGTCGCAGGGCTTGTCCGGGGCGGGCCGGTAGGCCGCGAAGCCACCGCCCGCGCACTGCTGGTCCAGCAGCCAGCGCACCGACTCCCGGGCCGGTTCCACGCCGGACACCTGCTGGGCCATGAAGGCCAGCGACTGGCGCCAGACCCCGTCATAGGTCGGGTCGCCGGTCCCGTACAGCCCCTCGGGCAGCGCCGGGGCGGCGGGCGAGGAGCTGGGGGAGGGCTTGGGAGCCGTAGGGGCCTGGGGGGCCGCGGAGGCGGCGGTCGCGGGGCCGAGAAGGCCGGTGCCGAGCAGTGCCGCGGCGGCGGCGAGCGCGGCGGCGCCGGGGCGGCGGACGCGGACGGTGGTCATGGGGGCCTCTCTGCGCGATGTGCTCGGTACCGGGCCGGGAGCGGGCACCGGCACAACGCGGGGGCCGGGCTCCGGCCCCGCGTCTCCCGACGGTGCCGGCCACCGTCGAGGCTCCCGTGGAGCTTCCGGCGGCCCGAGCCGGTCAGTCCGGTACGAGGTGTTCCGACTCGCCGCGCGCTGGTGCCCCTGCGGGCGGCGCGGCTCACGGTTGCGGGTCAGTGCCGGATTCGCACCGGCTTCCCCCCGTACGGGACGATGACTGCCCGACCACTTTACCGGTGGGTCATCTGCGCCCCGACGCCGGAGGTCCCTGTGGTCGGCCGGTGGTCAGCGGTCGACCAGCAGGCTGGCCGTCTCGATGTCGGCGCGGACCTGGTCCAGCGAGGCGCGGCCGCAGAGCCAGGCGATCAGTACCGAGTACCAGGTGTGCTCCACCACCCGGACCGCGCAGAGCTGGTCGGCGGTGGGGCGGTCCAGGCCGGTGGCGTCCACGATGATCGCGGTGGTACGCCGGGAGACCGCCTCCACCTCGGCGCTGGCGCCCCGGTCGGCGAAGGTCAGCGCGCGCACCATGGCCTCGGCGAGGTGCGGCTCGCGCTGGAGCGCCCGGAAGGCGCGCATCAGGGTCTCGGCGACCCGCTCGGAGGCCCGCTCGCCGGACGGGGGCCGCTTGCGCAGGGTGGTGTGCAGCCGGTCCAGCTGGTCCTGCATCACCGCGACCAGCAGATGGATCTTGGACGGGAAGTAGCGGTAGAGCGTGCCCAGGGCGACATCGGCGGCCTCCGCCACCTCACGCATCTGGACGGCGTCGAACCCGCCCCGCCCGGCCAGCTCGGCGCTGGCCCGCAGGATGGCGCGGCGGCGTGCCTCCTGGCGCTCGGTCAGCGGCGCCGCCGCCCTGGTTTCCTCGGTCATCAGTCCCGCCCGTCGTACCGCTGTCCGTCATGCCGCTGCCACTCCGGGAGGTGTCCGCCGTGGCGGGAATCACCTGTTCCGGCCCGCACAGCGGCGCTACCTGCCGGTAGATTCGATGCTCCTGAACGACCAAGTCTGAAACTTGTTCCAGATTAGCGCCAGCGGTTACGCTCCGGCGAAACGCAGGCAGGAACAGGCGAGAAGGGGGCCCGCGAGTGACCGCCGAGGCCATGGACGCAGGCCCCCGCCGAGACATCGGCACCGATATCGGCACCGGCGTCGGCACCGCCCCCGGGAGTCCCGCCGGTGCCGCCGGCCCGTCCGGTGACCGCCCGCTGCGGATCGCGCTCCTCACCTACAAGGGCAACCCGTTCTGCGGCGGCCAGGGCGTCTACGTACGCCATCTCTCCCGCGAACTGGCCCGGCTCGGCCACAGCGTCGAGGTCATCGGCGCCCAGCCCTACCCGGTACTCGACGGCGGGGTCCCGCTCACCGAGCTGCCCAGCCTGGACCTGTACCGGCAGCCCGACCCCTTCCGCACGCCCAAGCGCGGCGAGTACCGCGACTGGGTGGACGCGCTGGAGGTCGCCACCATGTGGACCGGCGGCTTCCCCGAGCCGCTGACCTTCTCGCTGCGCGCCCGGCGCCATCTGCGCGCCCGGCGCGGTGAGTTCGACGTGGTCCACGACAACCAGACGCTCGGCTACGGCCTGCTCGGCGACCTGGGCGCCCCGCTGGTCACCACCATCCACCACCCGATCACCGTGGACCGGCGGCTGGAGCTGGCCGCGGCGGCCGACCTCAAGCGCCGCGCCTCGGTCCGCCGCTGGTACGCCTTCACCCGGATGCAGAAGCGGGTCGCCCGCCGGCTGCCCTCGGTGCTCACCGTCTCCGGCTCCTCCCGCGACGAGATCGTCGAGGACCTGGGGGTGGCCCCCGAGCGCATCCGGGTCGTGCACATCGGCGCCGACACCGAGCTGTGGTCCCCTGACCCGTCCGTGCCCGAGGTGACCGGCCGGATCGTCACCACCTCCAGCGCCGACGTCCCGCTCAAGGGGCTGGTGCACCTGGTGGAGGCGCTGGCCAAGCTCCGCACCGAGAACCCGGACGCCCATCTGGTGGTGGTCGGCCGCCCCGCCGAGGACGGTCCGGTCGCCCAGGCCATCGAGCGGTACGGGCTGGGCGGGGACGTGGTCCGATTCGTCAAGGGCGTCACCGACGCCGAGCTGGTCGACCTCTACCGCTCGGCCCAGGTGGCCTGCGTGCCCTCCCTCTACGAGGGGTTCTCGCTGCCCGCCGCCGAGGCGATGGCCACCGGTACGCCGCTGGTCGCCACCACCGGCGGGGCGATCCCCGAGGTCTCCGGCCGCGACGGCGACACCTGTCTGGCCGTCCCGCCCGCCGACGCCGGGGCGCTGGCCCAGGCCCTCGGCCGGCTGCTCGCCGAGCCCGCCCTGCGCCTCCGGCTCGGCGCGGCCGGCCGCGCCCGGGTGCTGGAACGGTTCACCTGGGCCCGCGCCGCCCAGGGCACCGCCGAGCTGTACCGCGAGGCCATCGCCACCGGGACGCCGGCCCCCTTCCCCAGCGCGCCCCCCACCCCGGCGCCCGCGACTCCGCATGCGCGCGCGACCCGCGCCGCCGCCACCCCGAACGACCGCGAAGGCAGGCCGACCCCGTGCTGACCGTCGACTTCACCCGCTTCCCGATCGCCCCCGGCGACCGCGTCCTGGACCTGGGCTGCGGTGCCGGCCGGCACGCCTTCGAGGCCTACCGGCGCGGGGCCAGGGTCGTCGCGCTCGACCAGAACGCCGAGGAGATCCGCGAGGTCACCAAGTGGTTCGCCGCGATGGCCGAGGCCGGGGAGGCGCCCGCCGGGGCCAGCGCGGTCGCCATGGAGGGCGACGCGCTCAACCTGCCCTTCCCCGACGAGTCCTTCGACGTCGTGATCATCTCCGAGGTGATGGAGCACATCCCCGACGACAAGGGCGTGCTCGCCGAGATGGTCCGGGTGCTCAGGCCCGGCGGCCGGATCGCGGTCACCGTCCCGCGCTACGGCCCCGAGAAGGTCTGCTGGGCGCTCTCCGACGCTTACCACGAGGTCGAGGGCGGCCATATCCGCATCTACAAGGCCGACGAGCTGCTGGCCCGCATCCGCGAGGCGGGGCTGCGCCCGTACGGCACCCACCACGCGCACGCGCTGCACTCGCCGTACTGGTGGCTGAAGTGCGCCTTCGGCGTGGACAACGACAAGGCGCTGCCGGTACGGGCGTACCACAAGCTGCTGGTCTGGGACATCATGAAGAAGCCGCTGGCCACCCGGCTCGCCGAGCAGGCGCTCAACCCGGTCATCGGCAAGAGCTTCGTGGCGTACGCGACCAAGCCGCACCTGCCCCGCCCGGCTGCCTCCGAGGCCGCCGGTGCGACGGCGGACGCCGAGCGGTGACCAGCCCCGACCGCGTCGCCGGGCACCTGGTGCTGCCCGGGGTGCTCACCGCCGGGCAGGCCGCCGAGACCGTCGCCTCCCTGCTCGCCGTCCAGCGGCCGGACGGCGCCATCCCGTGGTTCCGCGGCCACCACCTGGACCCCTGGGACCACATCGAGGCCGCCATGGCGCTGGACACGGCCGGGGAGCACTCCGCCGCCGCCCGCGCCTACGACTGGCTGGCCCGCCACCAGAACGCCGACGGCTCCTGGTGCGCCGCCTACCACGACGGGGCGTACGACCAGGTCACCGACCACGGCCGGGAGACGAACTTCTGCGCCTATGTGGCGGTCGGCGTCTGGCACCACCACCTCGCCACCGGCGACGACGCCTTCCTGGACCGGATGTGGCCGGTCGTCTACGCGGCCGTGGAGTTCGTGCTGCGCCACCAGCAGCCCGGCGGGCAGATCGGCTGGCGCAGCGAACCCGACGGCACGGTCACCGCCGACGCCCTGCTGACCGGCAGCTCCTCGATCCACCAGGCGCTGCGCTGCGCGCTGGCCATCGCCGAGGCGCGCGAGGAGCCCCAGCCCGACTGGGAGCTGGCCGCCGGCGCGCTCGGCCACGCGGTGCGCCACCACCCCGAGCGCTTCCTCGACAAGGACCGCTACTCGATGGACTGGTACTACCCGGTCCTCGGCGGCGCGGTCACCGGCGAGGCCGCCCGGGCCCGGATCGACGCCCGCTGGGACGAGTTCGTGGTGCCGGGGCTGGGTGTGCGCTGTGTGCTGCCCAACCCCTGGGTCACCGGCGGCGAGAGCTGCGAACTGGCCCTCGCCCTCTGGGCGGTGGGCGAGTCCGACCGGGCCCTCGCCATTCTGAAGTCGCTCGGCCATCTGCGCGCCGAGGGCGGGATGTACTGGACCGGCTACGTCTTCGAGGGCGACGCCGATACCGGGCGCGAGCCGGCCGTGTGGCCGGAGGAGTTGACCACCTGGACGGCCGGCTCGCTGCTGCTCGCGGTGGCCGCCCTCGGGGGGGACGAGGCGACCACCGCGGTCTTTGGGGGCACCCGGCTGCCCCGCGGCCTGGAACCGGACTGCGCCGACTGCGGTTAGCCCGGTCCCGTAAGGCGCGGGCGGGGTCAGCCGCGGCGGATGCGGCCGGCGATCAGATGGCCGATGAAGAGGTAGACCACCGCCGCCAGGCCGTAGCCCATGACGACGCGGGCCCAGGCCTCGTCGAAGGTGAACAGGTCGTAGGACCAGCCCGCGAGGAACCGGGCCGCGTCCGCCACCCACGCCACCAGGTCGTTGGCCCGGTTGGCGTCGAGCAGGTACATGATGATCCAGAGGCCGATGATGGCGGCCATGACATCCGCGATGACGACGATCACGGTCGCCGCCTGGTTGCTGCCGCTGCGATGACGGGTTGACATGCTCGACGGATTGCCGCCGGGCCCCCCGGCAAACCTCTGCCCATGGGTCGAACCCTGGGTGATCATGGGCGGGTTGAGGCCGCAGTGGCAACGGCGAAGCCCCCGCCCTGCGGAGAGGGCGGGGGCTTCGGGGGTCCGGATGCCTGATGGCCGGCGGTGTCAGCCGCGCTGGATGCCGGTGGTGTCCTGGAGGACGCCGCGGCGCCCGTCCTGGGTCTGGGCGATCAGGCCGGAGCCGCGCTGCTCCACCGCCAGGTACCAGGTGCCGGGGGCGAGTTCGGCGAGCGGGGTCGGCGAGCCGTCCTCCGGGTAGAGCGGACGGGCCACCGGGACCGCGAACCAGAACGGGGAGAAGTCCCCGCCGGGCGCGGGCGCCGGGGTGGCGCCGCCCTGCGGGGCCTGGCCCGCGTCGGCCGGGGCGCCCGGCTGACCGGCCTGCGAGGCACCCTGCGGCTGCGGGGTGCCCGGGTAGCCGTAGCCGCCCTGCGGGGGCTGGCCGCCCTGGGTGCCGTACGGCTGGCCCTGGGCGCCGGGGTAGCCGTAGCCGCCCTGCGGCTGGCCGCCGTACGGGCCCGGGACCTGCGGACGCGGGGCGCCCATCAGCGGGGCCTTCAGCGCCGGGACCAGCGGGGCGGCGATGGCACCGGCGGCCAGCGCGATGGTGGCCAGCAGGCCGAGGATCATGCCGGCGCCCGCGTCGGACGGCCAGTCGATGATGCTCCAGAACGCCGTCCACAGCGCGAAGACGCAGAACGCCACACCGAACTGGCCCACGTCCAGCCCGGCCACCTTGCGACCCGGCATGGCGCGGCCGACCACGACCAGCACCGCGCCGATGACACCGGCCAGGAACATGCTCATCAGCAGGCCGAGGCTGTCCCAGGCGTTGGTGCCGTAGTCGGAGCAGTCGATGCCGCTCGGGCAGTCGATACTGGCGAGATCGAGGAACGAGGCGATGAACAGCACCACCGCTGCTCCGATCACCACGCCGTCGCCTCTAGTGAGGGATCGGATGTTCACGTGAAAGAGTCCTTCGTCGGTTGTCTCATCGGGGTGGCGCGAAGCACGGGGGTGGTAGCCGGACCCCATCGTACGGAGGAATCTATCGTCCGGTCCCGTCAGCGCAGCAGGTAGGTGCGGATGCCGTCGGCCATGCCCCGGGCCGCTTTCTGACGCCATGCCGGGTCTGTCAGCAATGCGGCGTCCTGCGGATCGCGCATATTGCCGCACTCCACGAAGACCTTGGGGACCGTGGAGAGGTTGAGCCCGCCGAGGTCCGCGCGCACATCCAGGCCGGTGCCGCCGCCCACGTAGTTGGAGGGCGCGGTTCCGGTGGCGGCGCGGAAGCCGGCCGCGACCCGCTCGCCGAGCGTCCGCGAGGGGGCGACGATCGCCGAGGTGTCCGCGCTGCCCTGGGCGACCTTCGCCGGGAGGATCACGTGGTAGCCGCGGTTGCCCCGGCCCGAGCCGTCCGCGTGGACGGAGATCGCGGCGTCGGCGCGGGCCGCGTTGCCGATCCTGGCCCGCTCGTCCACACAGGGGCCGAAGGGCCGGTCGGCGTCATGGGTGAGGACCACCTTCGCCCCCTGGGCGGTGAGCAGGTCGCGCAGCCGGTGGGCCACGTCCAGGGTGAACGCGGCCTCGGTGTAACCGGCTTCGGTGGCGGTGCCGGTGGTGTCGCACTCCTTGCGGTGCGTCCCGGCGTCCACCTGGCGGTTGATCTCCGCGGTGTGCCGGAAGTTCCCCGGGTTGTGTCCCGGGTCCACCAGCACGGTCCGCCCGGCGAGCGGCTTCCCTGCGGGTGATTCGCCGGTGGTCGGCTCTCCGGCAGTCGGCTCTCCGGTCGGGGAGGCGGTGGGACCGCGGCCGTCGGCGGGGGCGTCCGGGTCCGGGCCGCGCGCCACCCCCCACACCAGTGCGCCGACGGCGGCCGACACCGTCAGCAGGGCGGCGAGGACGATGAGCGGTCGGCGGCGGGCGGACGCGGGGCGGAGGCTGTCGTCGTCGTGCACCCGCGCATGCTACGGGCCGAGGTCCGGGCGGGCCGGCAGGCGGGGGAGGAGCCACCAGGCCGGCGGCCGGTCAGGCACCGGGGCCGGTCCGGCGGAGCACCCGGAGGGAGTCGGTCGCCGACACCTCGGTGAACGCCCCGGAGGCCAGCGCCCGCTGGTGGATCCGGTACGGGGCCTGGCCGCCGTCCGCCGGGTCGGGGAAGACGTCGTGGATGACCAGCAGCCCGCCCTCGGCGACCTTGGGCGCCCAGCCCTCGTAGTCCCCGGTGGCGTGCTCGTCGGTGTGGCCGCCGTCCACGAAGACCAGCCCCACCTCGCCCGCCCACACCCGGGCCACCTGCGGGGAGCGCCCGACCACCGCGATGACGTGCTCCTCAAGACCGGCCGCGTGCAGGGTGCGGCGGAAGGTCGGCAGGGTGTCCATCAGCCCCACCTCCGGGTCCACCACCTCGGGGTCGTGGTAC
Source organism: Streptomyces sp. NPDC046887 (assembly GCF_040644755.1). Classification (NCBI taxonomy): domain Bacteria; kingdom Bacillati; phylum Actinomycetota; class Actinomycetes; order Kitasatosporales; family Streptomycetaceae; genus Streptomyces; species Streptomyces sp. NPDC046887. The sequence continues at coordinate 112,958 of NZ_JBEYXH010000005.1, read as the reverse complement.
TCCCACCCCGGCTGCTGCTCCTCGCTGCCCCGGTGGTGGTCCACGGTCACCGCGACCGTCCCGGCCGCCCGGGCCGCGTCGGCGAGCAGGATGGTGGAGCGCCCGCAGTAGCTGCCGACCTCCAGCAGCGGCAGCCCGAGCGCCGCCGCCTCGGCCGCCGCCGCGTACAGCGCCAGCCCCTCACGTACCGGCATGAAGCCCTTGGCGGCCTCGAAGGCGGCCAGCGTCTGCGGCCCGGGTACGGCGGCCATGGGGTTCCTCCAGCACATGGTCAGGGGTCTGCGGTGCGGGGCCCATGCTGCCGTACCCGCCGGTAGTCGCGGTGACCGGGCCGCCCGGCACCGGCCGGGGCCCGCCTAGGAGCCCGCCTAGGACCAAGGTCCCGGGCCGGTGCGACGACAGGCGGGTGTAGGGAGCACCGGCCGGCTGCGACCATGGAACGCATGCCCGAGCCCCGTCCCCACACCGCCGTGTCCCCCGTCCCCGAGCCCTCCGCCACCCCGGCCGACCGCCCGCAGCGGACCTGGGCGGTGCTCGCCGCCGCCTGCGCCGGGCAGTTCCTGGTCGTCCTCGATGTCTCCGTGGTCAATGTGGCGCTGCCGTCGATGCGTTCCGACCTCGGGCTCTCCGCGCTGGGGCTCCAGTGGGTGCTCAACGCGTACACCATCGCCTTCGCCGGGTTCATGCTGCTGGGCGGGCGGGCCGCGGACCTGTTCGGGCGCAAGCGGATGTTCCTGGTGGGCCTGGGGCTGTTCACCGCCGCCTCGGTGGCCGGCGGACTGGCCGCCGAGGGCTGGCAGCTGCTCGCCGCCCGGGCGGTCCAGGGCCTCGGCGCCGCGGTGCTCGCGCCCGCCACGCTCACCATCGTCACCTCGTCGGTGCCGCCCGGACCGGCCAGGACCCGGGCGATAGGCACCTGGTCCGCGGTCGGCGCCGGTGGTGGCGCGGCCGGCGGGCTGGTCGGCGGGGTGCTCACCGATCTGCTCTCCTGGCGCTGGGTGCTGCTGATCAACGTGCCGATCGGCGCGGTGGTCATCGTGGCCGCGGTGCTGTGGATACGCGAGGGGCGCGGCACGGAGGGCCGCCGCCGGCTGGACCTGCCGGGCGCCGTGCTGGCCACCGCCGGGCTCGCCGCCGTCGCCTACGGGATCGTGCAGACCGAGCAGGCCGGCTGGGGCGACGCCGCCACCCTGCTCCCGCTGCTCGGCGGGCTGGCGCTGCTCGCCCTCTTCGTCGCGGTGGAGGCCCGCACCCGGGAGCCGCTGATGCCGCTGAAGGTGTTCCGCTCCCGCCCGGTCTCGGCGGCCAACGCGGCCATGCTGGTCAACGGTTCCGCCTCGTTCGCCATGTGGTTCTTCCTGACGGTGTACGCGCAGGGGGTGCTCGGCTACACCCCGCTGGAGGCCGGAGTGGCGCTGGTGCCCAGCTCGCTGAGCGTGGTCCTCGGCTCCAAGCTGGCGCCCCGGCTGATGGCGGTGGTCGGGGCCCGGGACCTCGCGGTGCTGGGCGCCCTGGTGGCCGCCGCCGGGTTCGGCTGGCAGTCCCTGATGGAGGCCGACGGCTCGTATGTGACCACGATCCTCGGCCCCGGCATCCTGATGATGCTGGGCGTCGGCCTGTCGATCACCCCGCTCGCCTCGCTGGCCACCTCGGGCGCCGCGCCCGGTGACGCGGGCCTGGTCTCCGGCCTGGTCAACACTTCGCGGACGATGGGCGGCGCGCTGGGCCTCGCGGTGCTCTCCACGGTCGCCGCCGCGCGCACCGGGGCGTCGGCCGCCCCGGAGGCGGTCGCCGCCGGCTATGCGCTGGCCTTCCGCACCGGCGCCGGGGTGCTGCTGGCCGGGGCGCTGCTGACGCTGCTGTGGATGCCGCGCCGGGCAGAACAGCACTGAACCGACGCGGGGGAGGGGAGAGGGCCGGGCCCGGGGATCGCCCGGGCTCCGGCCCTCTCGCTGTCTCCTGTTCGTGCCCCGTGGGTCAGGCGGCCTCCGCCTGAGGGTCCCTGCGGTGGCGGCCGTGCGGGCGGTCCGCGGAGTCCTCCGTGCGCGCGGAGCCGCCTCGGTGCTTTCCGGAGCCGCCGGCGTCCCCCTGCGGTCCCGCCTGGGTCGTGTCGGTCATGGCTTCAGACATGTGGGAACTTCACCCCGTCGTGATCGTCCGATGATGTGCGGCCCGCGAGTCTAGGGCCTCCCGTTGACAGGTGCGCGACCGGTCAGCGGCGCCTGCTGGAGCGGGACCGGTCTGCACACCCCGACAGTCGCCGTGACGGCCGCCCTCGGTTCCGCCCCGGACGGTTCCGGTTGTGCGGATGTGGTGGACGACGGGACGGGGGGCGTGGCGGGGGCGGCCTCCTGCTCCGGGGGCGCCGAACGGGCCAGCCGGGCCAGTCCGCAGGGCACCGCCCCGGTCGCGTACGGCAGCAGCAGCACCCCCTCCCGGGTCCACAGCCCCGCCCCGGCCTGCCACCCGGGCGGCGCGGCCACCTGGTGCAGCCGCCGCTCGGCCGGGCGCCAGACGCCCACCCAGCTGCCCGCCGCCCCGTCGATCCGCAGCGCCACCGCGCACCCCTCGGGGGTGAGCGTCTGCCCCGGCTGCACCGCGAACGGGGTCACCGCCGCGTCCGGCAGCCGCAGGCACTCCGGGAACCGCACCGGCAGCGTGGAGCCCAGCACCCCCCAGCCCAGCCGGGGCGCGCCCGGCGAGGGGGCGTCCGAGCGGACCAGCAGCAGCCCGCTGTCCGCGTCCGCCAGCAGCACCCGGTCGTCGCTGTCCTCGGTGATCTGGAGCAGCGGCGTCACCTCGCCGCCCCGCTCCAGGTCCACCGCCACCGACTTCACCGGCCCGCCCCGCGCGGGCCGCCGGTCCAGGGCCAGCAGCCGCCCCGTACCGTCCAGCCACACCCCGCCCGCGCAGCGCCCGGGCACCTCGGCCACCAGCTCCGGGCCGCCGCCCGCCCCGCCGCACACCCGCCACACCCCGGTGGAGTGCTCGCCCGCGCTCAGCGCGTACGCCCGGAGCCCGTCCGGCGAAGGGGGCAGCAGCCGTACCGCCCCGCCCGCGCCCGGGCCGTCCGCCACCGCGCCGAGCGGCACCTCCCCGGTGCGCGGCCCGCTCGGGTACAGCAGCGAGAACAGCCGCCGCCCCTCGCTCCGGCGCCCGATCAGCACCCGGCCGTCCGCCAGCGCCAGCAGCTGCGCGTCCGGGTCCTCCGGCTGGTCGGCCGGCAGCGGTACGGCGTAGGGCTCGGGACCGTCCAGGGTCCACCGCTCCGGGTAGCGGGACTCGCCCGCCCCGGCCAGCCGCACCGCGTAACCACCGCCCGCGGCCAGCGTGAACCCGGCCCCGGCCCCGGCCTTGGCGCCCGCCATCCCGCCGCTCGCCATCCCCTGGCCCGGTGGACCGGCCGACCCCGCCTCCGTGCGCGGCGTCCCGCCCTCGTCCGGCGTCCCGGCCCCGCCCGGCGTCCGGTCCGGTCCGGGACCCCCCGCGGCGGTCCGTGCGGCCGTGTGTGCGGCGGTGCCAACGGCAGTGCGTACGGCGGTCTGCGTGGCGGTCTCGATGGCACAGGCTGTCATCGGTTCGTCACCTCCGGCGACTGAAGCTAGTTTTCGCACGTCCAGCCGGACAACGGGACCTCGCTCGCTTCACCTGTAAGGGTGGCCCTCGGCCCGTTCACCGGGTGTCGCGGCGGCGGCTGTGCTGGCGGGGTCCTCCCGCACCCCTCCACCGCCCCCGGGATCCCGCTCCCCGCCCCCACCGGCCATGACCGTCCCGTTACGCCGGACAGGTAGCCTTGCCCCGTGCCCCGTCTGTCTGAAGTCATCGCCGAGCTGGACGCCCTCTGGCCCCCCGAGCGGGCCGAGCAGTGGGACGCCGTCGGCACCGTCTGCGGCGACCCGGACGCCCCGGTGCGCCGGGTGCTGTTCGCCGTCGACCCGGTCCGGGAGACCGTCGAGGAGGCGATCGCGTTCGGCGCCGACCTGCTGGTCACCCACCACCCGCTCTACCTCCGCGGCACCACCACGGTCGCCGCCGGGCACTTCAAGGGCCGGGTGGTGCACACCCTGATCAAGCACGACATCGCCCTGCACGTCGCCCACACCAACGCCGACACCGCCGAGCCCGGCGTCTCCGACGCCCTGGCGGCCGCCCTCGGGCTGCGCACCACCGGGCCGCTGGTCCCCGAGAACGGCCTCGGCCGGATCTGCGAGCTGGACGAGCCCGAGACGCTGCGCGCCTTCGCCGAGCGGGCCGCCCGCGCCCTGCCCGCCACCGCCCAGGGCATCCGCACCGCCGGAGACCCGGACGCCCCGGTGCGCCGGGTCGCGGTCAGCGGCGGCTCCGGCGACAGCCTCTTCGACGCGGTACGGGCCGCCGGTGTGGACGCCTTCCTCACCGCCGACCTGCGCCACCACCCGGTCTCCGAGGCCGTCCAGCACTCCCCGCTCGGACTGGTCGACGCCGCCCACTGGGCCACCGAGCAGCCCTGGTGCGCGCTGGCCGCGAGCCAGCTCGCCGGGATCTCCGACCGCCGCGGCTGGGACCTGGCGGTCCACGCCTCCACGACGGTCACCGACCCCTGGTCACACCACTCCGACTCCCTTCGCCCTTCTTCCGATCATTCTTCTGCTGATCACTCTTCCTCTGATCACTCTTTCTCTGGAGCCCCCAACTGAACGCCGCGCCCGCCGACCAGATCCGCCTTCTCGACGTCCAGGCCCTCGACCTGCGCCTCGCGCAGCTCGCCCACAAGCGCGACGGGCTGCCGGAGCACGCCGAGATCGCCTCGCTGACCAAGGAACTCGCCCAGCTGCGCGACCTGCTGGTGGCCGCGCAGACCGAGGAGGGCGACTGCGCCCGCGAGCAGACCAAGGCCGAGCAGGACGTCGACCAGGTCCGCCAGCGCGCCGTCCGCGACCAGCAGCGCCTGGACTCCGGCGCCGTCACCTCCCCCAAGGACCTGGAGAACCTCCAGCGCGAGCTGGTCTCCCTCGCCAAGCGCCAGGGCGACCTGGAGGACGTGGTGCTGGAGGTCATGGAGCGCCGCGAGTCCGCCCAGGAGCGGGTCGCCGAGCTGACCGAGCGCACCGGCGCCGTGCAGGCCAAGCACGACGACGCCACCTCCCGCCGGGACGCCGCCCAGGGCGGTCTGGACGACGAGGCCGCCTCCGTCACCAAGGAGCGCGAGGTGATCGCCGGGTCGGTGCCCGCCGACCTGATGAAGCTCTACGAGAAGATCCGCGGCCAGCAGGGCGGGGTCGGCGCGGCCAAGCTGTTCCAGCGCCGCTGCGAGGGCTGCCGGCTGGAGCTGAACATCACCGAGCTGAACGAGGTCCGCGCCGCGGCCCCCGGGACGGTCGTCCGCTGCGAGAACTGCCGCCGCATCCTGGTGCGCACCTCGGAGTCCGGCCTCTGATGGCTGCCCCGCCCAGTGAACTGGTGGTGGAGGCGGACGGCGGCTCCCGGGGCAACCCGGGCCCGGCCGGATACGGGGCGGTCGTCCTGGACCCGGTCTCGGGCGAGCCGCTGGCCGAGGCCGCCGAGTACATCGGCACCGCCACCAACAACGTCGCCGAGTACCGGGGCCTGATCGCCGGGCTGAAGGCGGCCCGCGAGCTGGCGCCGGAGGCGTCGGTGCGGGTGCGGATGGACTCCAAGCTGGTCGTGGAGCAGATGTCCGGCCGCTGGAAGATCAAGCACCCGGACATGAAGCCGCTGGCCGCCGAGGCGGCCCGGATCTTCCCCGCCGCGCAGGTCCGCTACGAGTGGATCCCGCGCGAGCGGAACAAGCACGCCGACCGGCTCGCCAACGAGGCGATGGACGCCGGGAAGCTCGGCCGCCCGTGGCAGCCCGGCGACTCCTCCGTGATCCGCGCCGCGTCCACCACCGACGCGTCCGCCGCCCGGGTGGTCGGCGACCAGGGGGCGGGCGCCGCCAAGGCCCGCGCCGCCCTGGCCGGCCCCGGGCCCCGTGAGGCCACCGAGGCGACCACCCGGGCCGCCGTCCCGGCCGTCGGCTGGGCCACCGCCGATCTGGGCGCCCCGGCCACCCTGGTGCTGCTGCGGCACGGGGAGACCGCGCTCACCCCGCAGAAGCGGTTCTCCGGCAGCGGCGGCAGCGATCCCGAGCTGTCCGAGGCCGGGCGGCGCCAGGCCGAGGCGGCCGCCGCGATGCTGGCCGCCCGGGGCACCGTCCAGGAGATCGTCACCTCGCCGCTGCTGCGCTGCCGGCAGACCGCCGCCGCCATCGCCGAACGGCTCGGACTGGACGTCCAGGTCGAACAGGGGCTGCGGGAGGCGGACTTCGGCGCCTGGGAGGGGCTGAGCTTCGCCGAGGTGAAGGAGCGCTACCCGGACGACCTGGACGCCTGGCTGTCCTCCCCGAAGGCGGCGCCCACCGGCGGCGAGTCCTTCGCGGCGGTCACCCGCCGGGTCGCCGCCGCCCGGGACCGGCTGGTCGAGCGGCACGCGGGTCGTACGGTGCTGGCGGTCACCCATGTCACCCCGATCAAGACCCTGGTCCGGCTGGCGCTGGGCGCCCCGCCGGAGTCGCTGTTCCGGATGGAGCTGTCGGCGGCCTCGCTCTCCGCGGTCGCCTACTACCGCGACGGCAACGCCTCGGTGCGGCTGCTCAACGACACCTCGCACCTGCGCTGAGCCACCCCTCAGGGCCCCCGCGCCGGCACGGCGCGGGGGCCCTTCGAGGTTCCGAGGGATCAGCAGGCGCGGAAGACGTATCCGTCGCCGCCGCGCGCCGCCACGTCCATGTCCCGCCTGACGACCGAGAGCCGGCCGCCCCACTCGTCGCAGGCCCCGGCGTAGCCGTCCTCCTCGTACTCGATCACGAAGACGCGGTTGCTGTACGCCGAGGCGAAGGCGCCGCACTCGCCGTACTGGCCGCACTCCTCCGCCACCGCGAAGTCGAAGCCGATCCTCGCGCGCTCGGGCAGCAGCTCGGTGGTGTTCTTCTGGCCGATGGCCAGGCCCGCGGCGTGCGCCCGCCGGGCGAGCAGGGTGGCGAAGGCCGCGTTGTGCTCCTTGGTCAGCCGGCCGCCGGAACGCTCGTAGGAGTCCAGGTTGTCCGGCTCGACGGCCTGGAAGCCGCTCTTGGCACAGCCGTCGATCCAGCCGCCGACCACCGTGGCGAGCCGGGCGCGCTTGGCGGCGGTCGAGGTGTCGAGCAGCGCCTCGCCCCAGTCCTCGTCGTTCACCGGGTTGCCGCCCCGGTCCTTGAGCACCAGGTCGGGGTGGTTCTTCCGCCACCAGCCGAGCGCGTCCGGCTGGGCCTGGAAGGCGTTGACGTAGCAGACGTTGTAGAGGCCCGGGGCCGGCTTCGCCGAGCGGTCCCGGGAGACCGCCTTGACGCCCTTGGGCGGGGTGTACGCCCCGCCGATCTGGTAGTCGAAGCCGGTGTTGGCGGTGGGCAGGACGACCTTCGCCGCCGGTGCGGCCTTCTTGGCGGTCGTCTTGGCCGGCTGGCTGGCGCCGGCCGGGAAGAGCAGCAGCCCGGCGGCCAGCGCGCCGACCGCTCCGGCGGCGGCTGCGACCTGGGTGGAGCGGCGGCGGTGGAAGGGGGTGGCGGAGTGCTTCGGCACACGATCTCCAGTGCGGGGGGAGGTACGCCCGTACGAGGGGGGTACGGGTGTACGCATCCTGCGCCGCCGATCGTGAGGGTTCCATGAGGCGGGGTGGGCCGCCAGCCGGCAAGGAGGCGGCCGATCGTGCTGATCTCGGCCGTTTATGGCCCAACGTGATTGCCTGTCAATGGAGTTCATCCTTCCGTGGCTCTCTGTCAAGGTTTGCTGAGTTGACTCCCCGCGTCACCGCGGAAGCGGTGTGCCACCAGGGGAGGAATGGCATGACAGAGAAGTGGAGACGGAGCACTGTGCTGCGCGCCGTGCTGGCCGCCGGACTACTCGCAGGGATCCTGGGAGCGGCGCCGGCCGCGGCGGACGCCGAGCCGGGCGTGCCGACCGCTGTCTCGGACGGACCGGTGACCGCGGGGATCAGCAGCGCCGAGGCCAAGACGCTGTCCGACCGCCTCGGCACAACGCGCACGGCAGGCGTCTGGTTCAACCGCGAGCAGCACCGCCTCGTGATCGGCGTCACCGACCAGGCGGCGGCGCAGGAGGTACGCGCGGCGGGCGGGCTGGCGGAGGTGGTCACGTACGACCTGGCCTACCTCGATTCCATCAAGGCGAAGCTGGACACCGGCATCAAGGCGTCCGGGGTGGGTTGGGGCGTCGATACGCCTGCCAACCAGGTGAGCGTCCGGGCCGACGAGACGGTGGACTCCGCTGAGTACACGCAGCTTCAGGAACTCATCGCCCCGTACGGCGAGGCTGCCCGCCTTGAGCGGGTCGCCGGAACGATGACGGCGCACGCCTCGGTCAACGGAGGGGACTACATTCAGGCCCGTTCGGCGGGCCACAGCTGTTCGCTCGGCTTCAACGTGCGGAAGAAGGGCGACCCGGACGACAAGTACTTCCTGACGGCGGGACACTGCACCAAGCCCACCAACGCCGATGGCCGTCGCGACTGGCTCAACTCGTCCAACGTGTACATCGGCTACACCACCGGCGCCTACTACCCGGGCAACGACTTCGGTGTGGTGCGCCACTACAACGCGGACGTCACCAAGTACGGAAACGTGCATGCCGGCGGCGGGGTACAGGACATCACCCATTCGCGCGACGCCCACCCGTACGAGGACGTCTGCAGCACCGGTTACCGCAGCGGCTATGCCTGCGGCATGGTCCGCCAGACCAACCAGTCCGTGCGCTATACCGACGGCTCGACCCTTCACGGGATGAGCATCGCCCAGATCTGCCGCAACGACGGCGACAGCGGCGGTCCGGTCTTCTGGGGAGAGGCCGCCGTGGGAATCCACTCGGGGTCGGGCGGCCAGTGCATGGCCTACTTCCAGCCGGTCAACGAGGCACTCGCCTGGTATGGGATGGAGGTCTACTGACCAGCGGACCAGGTGGCTTGGGGGCCCGCGACCCCCAAGCCTCACCCGGTGTTCACCTGGTGCCTTCCCGGACCGTCCGTAGTGCCTTGCCCATGCGCCCTAGCCTTCCCCGGTGCCCATGCCCACCACCTCCGTCATCGTGCCGTGCTACAACGTCGCCACCTACCTGCCCGACACCGTGGCCAGCCTTGCCAACAACGCTGATGCCGACGCCGAATACCTCTTCGTGGACGACTGCTCCACGGACGCCACCGCAGAGGTGCTCGCCGCGCTCACCCGGAGCCTGCGCCGCAGTACAGTCATCCGCCACGAGGTGAACCGAGGGCTCGCCTCGGCGCGCAACACCGGAATCGATCACGCCCAGGGCCGCTACCTCACCTTCCTGGACGGAGACGACTGGCTCGGCCCCGGCCATCTCGCCCGGCTCACCGACACGATCGAACGACTCGGTGTGGACTTCGTCCGCACCGACCACGTGCAGGTGAACCTCGTACAGCGGACGGTAGAGCGCGCACCGGAAGGGCGGCGAGGCATCCCGCTGGATCCCCGGTCGTCGATCCTGCCGGTGGATCAGTCGACCATGGTCGACTACCCCTATGCCTGGGCCGGCATCTACGACAGGTCACTGCTGGACCGCGGCATGCTGAGGTTCACCGACGGGCTGCGCACCGCCGAGGACCGACCGTGGATCTGGCAGCTCCACCGCAACGCCGGCTCCTACGCCGTCGCCTCCCTGGCCGGAGTGTTCTACCGGCGGGGCGTCGCCACCTCGCTGACGCAGATCGGCGACGTCCGGCAGCTCGACTTCGTCAGAGCGTTCGCCCAGGTGCTGGCTGAGGTGGCGGAGGATCCGCAGGCCGACATCCTGATGCCCAAGGCGGTCCGCGGCTACTGCGTGGTCATCGCGCACCATCTGCGCAATCTGCACCGCTTCGAGCGGCCCGTCGCCCGCGAACTGCGATCTCTGACCAGCCGTGCGCTGCGAGCAATCCCCGAGACTCAGATGCGGCGCGCGCTCACCGGTATCGACGACGAGCGGCGCGCCGTACTCAGAAAGGCCGTCGCATGACCACCCAGATCTTCTGCGCCGCCACCCAGTACGCGGCGGCCACCGTCGCGGGCGCCCTGCGTGCCGGCATGTTCGGCCCTCGCGCCGATCATCGCCGCATCCTGCTGGTCAGCGACACATCCGCCATCCCCGAGCTGGGCGTCCCACTGGACCGGATGTCGGGCTTCGAGGCGCTCCGTCCCGACTTCGACGAGGTCCGCTCCTGGAACGAGACGATCTGGCCCCACCATCCGGCCGGCTGGTCGCCGAGGCCGCAGGACATCCCGCTGTGGGAGAAGGCGCTCCGGCTCGCCTGGGACCTGGACGACCAGCGGGTGGAGATCATCTGTGAGTCGATCCAGGCCAATCCGTCGCGGGTGATCGCCGCCATCTTCGCGGACAGTCCCCTCCACGTGTACGCGGACGGTCTGATGAGTTACGGCCCCACCCGCAACCGCATTCCGCTGCCGATGAGCAGCCGCATCCTCCGTCTGGTCCACCTCGACCTGATTCCCGGGCTCAAGCCGCTGCTCCTGTCCGAGTACGGCATCGAGTCCGTGCCCGTCCCCTCCGAGCATTTCCGTTCCGTGCTCGGCGAAGTCGGCGCGGCAGCCGCCATCGGTCGCGAGCGTCCGACCGCCCTGCTCCTCGGCCAGTACCTGTCGGCACTCGACCTGATAAGTCGAGCCGAGGAGGATGCTCTGCACATGAGCATGCTTCGCGGAGCGGTGGCACTCGGTCACCGTGAAGTGACCTTCAAGCCACACCCCAGCGCGACCGGGGACTCCACTCTGCCCTTGGAGGACCTGGCCGCCGAGCTGGACATCACCCTGAACGTTCTGCGGGACCCGGTCCTCGCGGAGACGCTGTACGAGCGAGCGCGGCCGGAGCTGGTGGTGGGATGCTTCTCCACCGCGATGATCACGGCGGCGGCCTTCTACGGCATCCCGGCCGCACGTGTGGGCACGGACATGCTCCTGCAACGGATCACACCCTACGAGAACAGCAACCGCATCCCGCTGACCCTCGTCGACGCCCTCGTCCCCGAACTGTCGGACACCCTTCGAGCCGGGCACCCTGTCGACCTGGCGACGGACGTGGACGCGCTCGTGCGGACAGTCGGTTACTGCATGCAGCCCACAGCCCATCCGGAGCTGCGCGGGACGGCTCACGCCTACCTCGCCGACGTCACGGATGACGAACGGCCACGCTACTTCAAGCGGCGCCGGCTGACGAGCCTCGGCTTGCCCGGTGCCACCCCGCCCCTCCGCGCAGCGGCGCTACGGCGCCACCCCGTCGTACGGAAGGTCGCACGGCGGCTTCGCTGAAAGCCCGCCGGCGCGGATCACCCCTTGTCATCTTGGATGGTGGGAGGCACGAGCATGAACCCGATCGCTGTGGCACGCCGCTTGCTGGGTCCCGTCGCTCTGGCCGGGCTGCTGGCCGTCGGCTGCGCGGGGTGCGGCGAGACCCGTGCCTGCACGTCGATGGGCGGCCGGTCAGGAGTGTCCGCGGACTGGAACGCGGATGCCTTCGCCGACGCGGCGGGGGTGGAGCCGAAGCGGCTGAGCGCCCGGCTGTGCGTAGGCGAGGTCTGCGCGAGCCGGCCGGCCCGGACGACGGCGGCGTCCGACGCCCCGCCGTCCGATGTCGACGTCAGGCTGGCCGATGACATCGGCGAGAAGCGGGTGCAGGTGCGTCTCACCGTCAGGGTGGGAAGCGGCGGCGACATCCTCTTCGACGAGCGGACCAACGCCACTCTGCGCCCCTTCCGGCCCAACGGCGAGGGCTGCTCACCGACGCTCTACCGGGCATCCGTCACCGCTGACCCCGAGCAGGGCCTCTCGGCAGCCCCGTGATCAGGCCGCGGTGCGGGGCGCGCGTGCCGGGACGCCGGCCGGTCCGTCAGCCGCCCCGCGCGTGCCGGGGCTCGGCGGCACCGGGCCCGAGGCGGAGTACGAAGACGGAGCCGCCGCCGGGGCGGGCGCGGACGGTGACGGTGCCGCCGTGGGCGGTGGCGATCTCCTGGACCAGCGAGAGCCCGATACCGGTGCCGCCGCCGTCCGAGCGGTACCGCTCCAGCAGCTCGGGCAGGTCCCCCGCGGCGAGGCCCGGGCCGCGGTCGGCGACCGTCACCGTGGCGCCGTGCACGGACACCGCCACCTCGGGGCCCCCGCCCGGGGTGGCGCCGTGGCGCAGCGCGTTGTCCAGCAGGTTGCGCACCGCGATCCGTACCAGCGCCGGATCGGCGGCCACCACCGAGTCGGCCAGCCGGATACTCACCGGCTGGGCGGCGGGCGGCAGTTCGGCGCAGATCTGCTCCACCAGCTGGTCCAGCCGGAGCGGTTCCGGGCGGAACGACTCCGCGGCGGCCTGGAGCCGGCCCCGGGTGAGCACGTTGTCGACCACGTCGGCCAGCCGGTCGGTGGCCCGCCGCATCCGGGGCAGATGCTGCTGGAGGCGGCGCGGATCGGCGTCCGCGGTCTCCACCGAGCTGCGCATGATCGCCACCGGGGTGCGCAGCTCGTGCGCCGCGTCGGCGAGCAGCCGCTCCTGCGCCTCCAGCGCCTGCCAGGCGGGGCGCAGACTGCGGCCGGACAGCAGATGGCCGGTCACCGCGGCGACACAGGTGAGCAGGGCTGAGCCGGTGAGCACCGCGGCGGTGAGCCGGCGGTGCTGGGCCATCCCCTGGTCCGGGTCGCCGACCACCACCACGGCGCCGACGGTCCGATGGGTCTCGTCGTGGTAGTACGGCTGGGCCAGCAGATAGGCGGCTGTGCCGTCGCGGGCGGGCGCCTCCCCCCGTACCGTCGCGTCCTCGGTCATCGCCGTCCGCGCCAGCCGGGTCAGCTCCGCCGAGGCGACAGGCACGGCGGGGCCGCGTGAGGTGAAGATCCGTTCCAGTGTGCCCCCGGCGGCGGTGTGCAGCACCACCACCCGGGGGCGGCCCCGGGTGGCGGCGTCGTCCTGGAGGCCGTCCAGTCGCAGCCGGCCGTCCTCGTCGTAGTAGATGAGCGAGGCGCTGACGGCGGCCCTGCGGTCCATCTCGTCGTACTCGGCCTCCCGCCAGGAGCGGGCGTCGGTGACGATCACCATCCAGCAGAGCACGCTGACCCCGGCCAGGGTGACCAGGGTGTAGGCGAGCGTCAGCCGGAACTGGAGGCGGCGCAGCCGGCGCCGGGCCGAGTTCCGGGCCGGACGGGCCGTTCTCATATCGGGGCCTGGCCGGTGTCGAGGAGGGTGCCGAGCAGGAAGCCGTGGCCGCGCACGGTGTGGATCAGCGGCGGGCCGCCCAGTTTGCGGCGCAGCCCGGCCATCACCGCGTCCACCACGTTCGACGCGGGGTCGGCCATCTCGTCCCAGCAGTGCTCGATCAGGGCGCTGCGGGTGACCACCGTCTCCTGGTGGACCAGCAGCCGGTGCAATACCGCGTACTCCTTCGGCGTCAGCGTCAGCAGCACGCCGCCGCGCCGCACCTCGCGCCGGGCGCCGTCCAGTTCGAGGTCGGCGCAGCGCAGCTGGACCGGGAGCCGTCCCGGGGCGCGCCGGGCGAGGCTGCCGACCCGGGCCACCAGCTCCACCATGGCGAAGGGTTTCGGCAGATAGTCGTCCGCGCCGAGCCGGAAGCCCTCCACCCGGTCGGGCAGCGAGTGCAGCGCGGTCAGGCAGAGCACCGGGACGGTCCAGCCGGTGCGGCGGCGCCCCGCCAGCGCGTACAGCCCGTCCCCGGACGGCAGCAGCCGGTCCAGCACCACGCAGTCGTAGTCGGTGACATCCAGCAGCAGATCGGCGTCCGGCCAGTCGGCGACGGCGTCCACCGCGTATCCGGCGTCCCGGAGCCCGGCTTCGACGGTGTCCCGGAGGTCGGGCTCGTCCTCGACGAGGAGTACGCGCATCTGGTCATCGCCCTTGCGGTGTCAGCGCCGGCCGCGGACGGCGGCCGACCGGGTGGAGCGGGGCCCCGGGCCCGTGGCGCCGCCCGGAACCGGGACGTCATCCTAAACAGGCCGTGGCCGATACCTCCGCCCGGCGGGTGCGCCCGGGCGGGACGGCGGCCGGAACGCGCATCCGGAGTGAGCGGATGAGCCGGTTCAGCGAGCCCGGCCCTCGGCGGCGACCGAACGCGCATCCGGAGTGAGCAGGTGGCCGGCTCAGCGGGCCCGGCCCTCGGCGGCGGTCTTCAGATCGAGCAGCCAGGCCTCCAGTCCCTCCCGCAGGACCCTGGTCGCGGTCGGCACGTCCCCCTCGACCACCGCGCCGGTGTGGGTCTCCTCGGTGCTCACCCGGACCCCGCCCCTGACCTTGGTGAAGGTCCACACATGCACCCCGTCGATACGCAGCCCCGGGGCCGCCTCGGCGACCGCGGGCCCGGTCCACCGGACGCAGGACTTCTGCTTCAGCTGCCGCACGGTGGAGGTGATGTCCAGGTCCAGCGCGGGGGTGGTGGGCGTGGGCGGCACCGGGATCGTCCAGCGGAACGCCGAACCGGCGCGGAGCGGGCCGTGGTCGAGGCGTTCGGCGGAGGCGACGGGCTTCTGCCAGGAGGGCCAGCGCTCCACATCGGTCTGGAGCCGCCAGATGGTGCTCAGCGGCGCGTGGATCACGGTCTCGGTGCGGTGGCGCACCCGGGCGTCCGGGTCGACGCCCTTGCCCCGGCAGGTGAGCGAGGCTCCGGGGTGGTGGCTCGGGGAACCGGCGGTGACGGGTGCGGTGGCGGCCCCGGCCGGGAGGACGGCGGTGCCGAGGAGGCCGGCGGCCACCAGCGGGACGGTGAGCAGGGCGGCGGTGCGGGCGGTACGGGTACGGGACATGGGTTTTCTCCGTCTCGGTGGGGTTCCGTCGAGCAAGGATTTGCGAGGGGCTCCCGCTTTCGTTATAAGGTATAGCGTCACGTGAATCGCAAGGTCAAGAGCTTTCGTGATAGCCTCTAACTAAATCTTCAGTCAGTAGTGAGTGTGTGAGAGGGGTGGCCATCCATGGCGAAGCCGGACACCGAGGCGAAGCCGGACCCGGGCACCGGAGCCAAGACCCCCCGGGAGCGCTACCGGGCCCAGGTCCGCGGGGAGATCAAGGACCGCGCCTGGGAGCAGATCGCCACCGCGGGGGCGTCCGCCCTCTCCCTGAACGCGATCGCCAAGCAGCTGGGCATGAGCGGGCCCGCGCTCTACCGCTACTTCGCCGGCCGCGACGAGCTGATCACCGAGCTCGTCCGGGACGCCTACCGCAGCCTCGCCGACGCCCTCGGCGCGGCCGCCGCCGACGGTGCCGACCTGGCCCGGCTGGCGCACGCCCTGCGCGACTGGGCCCTCGCCGACCCGCACCGCTACTTCCTGGTCTACGGCACCCCCGTCCCCGGCTACCACGCCCCGGCGGACACCACCGCCATCGCCGACGAGGTCATGTCCCTGCTCCTTGACGCCTGTACGTCGCTGGTCCCGGCCGGCGCCTCCACCCCCCTCGGCGCCCACCTCCAGGAGCACCGGACCTGGGCCGACGGCCACCCCGCCCCGCCCGCCGCCCTCCAGCTGGCCATGAACCTCTGGACCCGGCTGCACGGCGCCCTGTCCCTGGAGCTGGCCGGCCACTTCACCGGCATGGGCTTCGATCCCGCCCGCTACTTCGCCGCCGAGCTGGACGGCCTGCTGGCGTCCGGACGCTGACCCGCCGTCGTAGGCTGCGGCGGTGCGTACGGTCGAGCTCCTGCTGAACGAGGCGGCGGACCTGGCGGTCCGGGAGGCGTGGCGGCGGCTCGCGGACGCGGGGCTGCCCAGTCAGGCGCGCCACCGCAGCCCCACCAACAGCCCCCATCTCACCCTGGCCGCCTGCCCGGAGCTGACCACCCCGATCCGCTGGGAGCTGGCCGAGGTGGCGGCCGCCCTGCCCCTGCCGGTGCGGTTCACCGGTCTGGTCCGCTTCGAACGGCCCACCTCGGTGCTGGCCTGGGCGCTGGACCCCGACCCCGAACTGACCGCGCTGCACCGCCGGGTGTGGGAGGCGGTGGCCTCGGACAGTCCGCCCGACGCCCTCAACCCCTTCCATGAGCCGGGCCGCTGGCGCCCGCACATCACCCTGGGCCGCACCCGCCGGGCGGGCGCCTTCGCCGGGCGGCGGGTGCCCGAGCTGCTGCCCGCGCCGCCGCTCTCCGCCCGGCTCACCACCCTGCGCAGCTACGACACCGAGACCGGCGCCCTGGAGATCCTGGCCTCCCACCCCTGACGGCGACCGATCCTCGCCGCCCCCCCATCAGCACCGCTCAGCGCACGCTGAAGCCCCCCGTCGTCCCGGTGATCGGAGTGATCCGCCCGGTCAGGCTCTTCGCATCGCCGTGGTAGCGGAGGCGGTAGCGGCCGGGCGGGGTGCCGGCCGGGATCTCCCAGGTCACGGTGGTCCGAGAGGCGGCCAGCCCGTCCCGCCGCCAGTGGAACCGGGTCGCCCAGTCCCCGTCGTCGGCGACCGTCCGCCAGCCGCCGCCCTCCTCGCGCTGCACCTCCAGGAAGGTCCCGCCCCGGTGCAGGTCGTTGCCCGGGTGGGCGCCGGCGAACACCGCCTCCACCACCTCCCCGGCCCGATAGGTCTCGCGCGGCGGGCTCAGCACATCGCCGAAGCGGTGGAACAACTGCGGCGCGTCCACCACCACCCCCGGCTGCAACGAGATCTGCCGGCCACTCAGATCGGGCGGTACGGGACCCAGCGGCAGCCGCCGCCCCTCCCGCATCGCGGTCGCCAGCGCCGCCACCGTCTGCTGGAGCGCGGACAGCTGCCAGCGGCCGAAGAGCGTGCTGCCGCCCTCGTACTGCTGGGCGTCATACTCCTCCGGTGTGGTCACATAGTGGACGTAGGCATTGGCGTACCCGGCGACCAGTACGTCGTCCAGCTCCGAGCCGGTGATCGCGGCGACCGTGCGACGCAGCCGCAGCCCGGCCGCGATGGTGACCTCACCCGGGACGCCGACCAGATACAGCCGCCCGATCCGCACCAGCTGCACCGGCACCTGCTCCTGCACCCACGGGTAGACCCCGTTCAGCAGCCCGATCGGCACGAAGACCGCCTTCGGCGCCTGGGCCTGCCGCAGCTCCGGCGAGGCGTTGTACACCAGGGCCTCCGACACCAGGTCGAAGAACGGGTTCTCGCCCTCCTGGAAGCCGGGGAAGGCCGGCCCGTCCTCCATGCTCCCGGCCGCCATCGACGCGCCGATACAGGGCGTGGAGGTGGTGTGGCTGCGGCCGTCCCCGGTGAACTCCGCCCCCACCACCGTCTTCGACAGGTCCAGATACACCAGCCGCGCGTCCACCCCGCCCTCCAGCCGGGTGCCCGCCCGCCCCAACTGCCCCGCCGCCGCCTCGTACTGGCGCAGCCCGCTCTCCCGCGTCCGGGCGAAGTCGGCGGGGGTGGTGGGCGGCTTGAGATCCAGGTTGGGGGACATGTCCCCGGCGTTGGTCTGGGCGAAGGCGGAGACGAACGCGGGCGGGCGGCCGTCCAGATAGTCGACCCCCTCCACCTCCCGCTCCCAGTGGTAGGCCGCATAGCCCTTGTTGTCCGCGCTGATCAGCCGGTTGTCCCCGGACATGCTGGTGCAGTGCACGGCGAACCAGTTGACCGCGCCCACCGCCCGCCCGCCGCGCTCGATCCGCAGCACCGTGGAGAGCGGATCGACGGCGTCCGGGAAGTGGGCCCGCACATCGGCCGGATTGCGATCGAACGCCGTACGCGACCGATTGACACTGACCCCCTTCAACTGCTCACTGCTCAGGATCAGTTCGGAGGGCGCCAGATCCTCATGGGCGCGCTGGGCCGCCTCCACCAGACCGGCGGCCACCGCCTCGAAGGTCGCGGCGTGAAAGCCGCTGGTGGTGGTGTTGTACAGCACATGGTGCGAGTAACCGCCCGGCCCCGCATGCGTATGAGTGGCCGTGATCAGCACGTTCTGCTCGGTGTAGAGCCCGCCGTACAGCTCCGCCAGCCGCCGCAGCACCGCCTGGTGCACACTGCTGAAGATCATGGGCGAGTCGGCGACGATCAGCAGCACCCGCTCACCGCCCGCCCGGTCCACCACCGCGAACGCCCGCGCCCGCAGGCGGGTGTGCAGCCCGGCGGCCTGCTGGTCGAACCGCCCGTAGCCCATCATCCCGACCTCGGCGACCTCTCCGGTCGCGTCCGCGATCCCGCGCCCGACCAGATACCCCCCGCCCTCCCGAGCGGCGGCCTCCGCCGTCCCGCTCACCGCCCCGGCGGCCCCCAGCCCGAGGGCCGCGCCGGTCTGAAGGACGGTACGCCTGCTCGGTGCCGGCGGCGGTGGGGTCATGGACGTCTCCTGGCGGGTGGGGGAGCGGGGAGGGCCAGCCATACGTCGTTCGCCCGTACGGGCCTCTCGGCCGCGTTCGTCCTTCGGCCGTCCGGGTGGCCGTATTCGTACTCGCTGGTACGCCGGCCCGCAAGACCCCCTACCGCCCCAACTCCCCGCCCCCGCAGGTTGCTCAGGGCCGCAACGCCGCCGCCTCCCGGGCCAGCGACTCCACCCGCACCCAGTCCTTGGCGGCGAGCGCGTCCGGCGGCAGCATCCACGTACCGCCCACACAGCCCACGTTCGCCAGCCCCAGATACCCCGGCGCGGAGTCCAGGCCGATGCCCCCGGTCGGGCAGAAGCGGGCCTGCGGCAGCGGACCGCCGATCGACCTCAGATACGGCACCCCGCCTGCCGCCTCAGCCGGGAAGAACTTCATCTCACCGACCCCGCGCTCCAGCAGCGCCAGCACCTCCGAGACCGTGGAGACGCCCGGCAGGAACGGCAGCCCCGAGGCCCGCATCGCCTCAAGCAGCCCGTCCGTCCACCCCGGTGACACCAGGAACCGCGCCCCGGCGGCCACCGCCGCCACCACATGCTCCGGGGTGATCACCGTCCCGGCGCCCACGACCGCCTCCGGCACCTCCGCCGCGATCGCCCGCACCGCGTCCAGCGCACGGGCCGTCCGCAGGGTCACCTCGATCGCCGGCAGCCCGCCCGCCACCAGGGCCCGCGCCAGCGGCACGGCGTCCGCGGCGTCCTCGATCACGACCACGGGGATCACCGGCGAAAGATCCAGCACGGACGGAGCGGCGGACTGAGTAGCAGAATCCATACCCCCATCCTGCCCACCCCTTCACACCCTCCGCAACGCCCGTTGCGCACCGCGCAACACCGGCCTAATGCACCTCATCCACCAGCACATCCAGCGACCAGGCCCGCCCGCTCTTCCCCGGGGCCTCCGCCTCCACCGCGTACCCCATCCCCCGCAGCACCTCCACCAGCTCCGCCGGAGTCCCCGGCTCCACCCCCGCCACCAGCAGACTCCGCACGATCCGCCCCTTGGTCGCCTTGTTGAAGTGGCTGACCACCTTGCGGGTCGGCGCGTGCAGCACCCGTACCGTCGCCGTCCGCTCGGCCACCTCGCCCTTGGGCTTCCAGGCCGCCGCGTACGCCGCCGAACGCAGGTCCAGCACCAGCCCTTCCCCCGCCACCTCGGGCAGCACCTCGGCCATCGGCGCCCGCCAGTGGGCGCCCAGCGCCCCCAGCCCCGGCAGCCTCACCCCCATCGAGCAGCGGTACGAGGGGATCCGGTCCGCCACCCCCACGGCGCCCCACAGCCCGGAGAACACCAGCAGCGCCGCCCGAGCCCGCTCCCGGGCCGCAGCGTCCAGCGTGCTCAGCCCTAGCGCGTCGTACAGCACCCCGGTGTACACCTCACCGGCCGGCCGCGCCCCCGCCGTCCGCAGCCCCGCGTTCTTCGCCACCTCGCCCCGCAGCCCCTCGCTCAGCCCCAGCACCTCCCGGGCCTTCTCCTCGTCCGCCGAGCACAGCTCCACCAGCTCCTCCAGCACGGCCGCCCGCGCCCCGGCCAGCCCCGGCAGCGACAGCGCCCCCGGATCCAGCGGCGCGCCGTCGCCGGACGGGGCCTTCCCCTCGGAGGGTGGCAAGAGCACGAGCACGGCGGTTCTCCTTCACGCGATACGGGACGGGGGTGCGGCCCCGCGCCAGCGTACGCACCCCCGCCTCCCGCCCCCGACCTCGCCCGTCCTCCCGCCCGGGTACCATGACCAGCACGGCAGACGAGCCGGGCGGGCGGCCGCGTGGGGATCTCATCGATCCCCCCGAGGAACGTCCGGGCTCCACAGGGCAGGGTGGTGGCTAACGGCCACCCGGGGTGACCCGCGGGACAGTGCCACAGAAAACAAACCGCCGGGACCGTATCCGTACGGCCCCGGTAAGGGTGAAACGGTGGTGTAAGAGACCACCAGTGCCCAGGGTGACCTGGGCAGCTAGGTAAACCCCACCCGGAGCAAGGTCAAGAGGAGCGCCGTGACAGGCGCTCTGCGCGGACGATCGAGGGCTGCCCGCCCGAGTCCGCGGGTAGACCGCACGAGGCCGGCGGCAACGCCGGCCCTAGATGGATGGCCGTCACCCCGACGACCGCGAGGTCCCGGGGTACAGAACCCGGCGTACAGCCCAGCTCGTCTGCCACTCAGAGCCTCCGACCGGCGAAACCGCAGGTCAGGGGCTCTTTTTCCTGGAGGATCGAGGGAAGCCTCGCCGCTGCGAAGGTAGCCACGCCGGGCGGCTGGGTCGTCAGGACGCCGGAGGCTTGCGATGTCTGCCGGTCCCCGGGCCGAGTTTCGGTGCCGCTTCGGGGGCGGAGGCCGCCTCGGTGTGGGGAAACAGGATGCGCCGTGCTTCCGCGAGGTTCGCCGCGAAGCCGTGCGGCTCCCACAGATGGCCGTTCCACCGCTGGATCGCCCGGGGCGCGTCGGGGTTCAGATGCGATGCCCTCGGGCCGTCGCCGGTGACGAGGGGTACCGCGCGAAGCTGGCCGATCCTCGCGTCCCGGCGCTCGGCCCACTGGGAAAGCGGTTCGTCGTCCATGTCCGGAGCGTAGTGGTTCAGGTGAAAGCGGTGTGGTAACTCTCCCGGCGTACAGAACCCGACTCGGCTGCCGCCCCTCCGCCTCCCGCACGATCATCGATCGGCGGTGCCGGGTGGGACGACCCATTCGGTGGGCTGGCCGGTGAGCGAGGCGATCATGTCGAAGCCGCCGTCGTAGTGGAGGACCGTCAACCGGTTCAGCTCCGCGGTGGCGGCGATGAGGACATCGGGCAGCGAGAGCGCCCGGTGGAAGCCCGCGTTGAGCGCGAGGCGCTGGACTTCCAGAGCGCGGGTGAATGTGTCGTCGTCCGCGCGCAGGTAGTCGAAGGCGTGGAGCCATGTACTGATGCGCATCGCCTCCGCGCTGTCCCGCGCGGAGTGGACCATCTCGTACTCGGTCGGTTGGCACACCGCGAGCAGGTAGCGCTCATGGAGTGGTTTGAGGACTGCCTTCACGCCCGGCTTCGTCCAGCGCGCCAGGGCGGATTTGTCGATCAGATAGCGGTCCTGCATCAGGCGGCGCGGTTCCCTTCGCGGCCGTTGCCGCGCTTGAGGGAGCCGTCGGCGTTGCGCGGCCCGGTGGTCTCGACGATCTCGCTGAAGTCGACTTCACCGGCGTCCATGGCGTCGAAGAACTCCTGCCGCAGATGACGCTTGACGGCGTCCTCCATCGCGAGGCGCACGGCCTTCGCCTTCGTCTTGGTGCCGAAGATGCGCATGGCTTCGGCAACCATGTCCTCATCGAGGTCGATGACGGTCCTCGCCATGTGGACAGCTCCCCTCGCAAAGCTCCTGGGGCGGTAAACGATACCGTGGTTTCTTGATCGTAGATATCGTTTGCGGGGTGCTTCGGCGCTGGTCCGGGTGCTCGGCGAGCCCCGGCCGTTGCTGGGGCGCCGCTCGCCCCGTACAGGGAGCGGGTCGACCCGTCGGTCTAGGGTGGGGCGTCGCTCCGGTGGGGGGTCCGGCTCCGGGGGGCGCGGATGTGGGAGCCGCACGCGCGCCGGCTGGCGGTTGCCGGGTCTGATGGTGTGCCCGCGTTCCGGGTCACCGCCTGCGATCTGCCGGGGCATGGTGCGCTGGCCGGGCAGCGGTTCACCCTGGAGGAGGCGGTGGAGCGGGTGGGGGCCGCGCTGGCCGAGGCGGAGCGGGCCGCCGGCCCCGTCAGGCGGCGCTCTCGTAGGGATCGCGGATCGTGTGGCGTGCGGCAGCTGTGGCCAGGACATTCTGCGGGTAGCGGGAGCCCGCCACGTAGTAACGGCCCTTGGTGTTGCCGACAGGGGTCAGCAAGTGCCCGCGCATCAGGTGCTGCATATCGCGCTGGGCCTGCTGTTCACTGATCCCCTCCGCCTTCTCGTAGCGTGAGCGGCGCACCCGGCCGGTCATGGCGACCTCGTGCAGAGCGGTGATCTGGCGCTCGGTGACGCCGAGGGTCTGGCGTTGCTCGTCAAGCTGGATCCAGCATCGGTTGGAACGGTTCACACGGTGCTGCACGCTCTGGCTCTGCTCGTGATAGGCGCGCAGATTGAACCGCATCCACGGAGAGGTGTCCCGCTGCGGGCTGTAGACCGGGCCGCCGACCTCGCGCAGCACCTTGTAGTAGTCCCAGGTGTGACCGGGCATGCCCAGCCAAGCCTCGATGGAGGAGAACTCGGGGGCGAGGACGCCTTCCCGGGCGATCAGGAGGGTCTGCAAGGAGCGGGACATCCGGCCGTTGCCGTCGGCCCACGGATGGATCTTGACGAGGTTGAAGTGTGCCATCGCAGCGCGGACGAGTGGGTCCGAGTCAAGGTCGCCGGTGTTGAGCCAGTCGATCAACTCGTCCATCAGGGCGGCCACATCGTCTTCGTGAGGGCCCTCGTACTCCGTGGCGTGCGGATCGCCGACGGCCGTGATGAAGACCGGGCCCCGCCGCCCTTGCCCGGCAAGCTTGCGCGGATGGTGGTGGCCCTGCAGCATCCAGTGCAGTGCGTTGAGCAGGCCCTTGCTGTAGGCGAAGTCGGGGGCGTCGTGAAGTGACTGGATGTAGCTCATGGCCTGCTGATAGGCGACGGTCTCCGCACGGTTCGCCTCGGAGACGTCCACCTTCTCCTGTGCGTCGTCCATGAGATCGGCCACGTCTCGGGCGTCGACGTCATAGCCCTCGATGGTGTTGGACGCGGCGATGGCTGAGGCGGTCAGATGGCGGCGCAGATCGAGAGTCCACCGGGTGGGGACCTGTTGCACCGCGTGGCGCAGGGCGCGGCGCATATCGGCGACCTCGTCCAGGACGCGGTGGTCGGCGGTGGAGAATCGGGGAGTCGCATACAGCATGACGCAATGATACCCGCAGGGTGTCATTGTATCGATGGGGGCGAGGGCGTGACCAGGACGGCCGCCGGGCGCCGTGGAGGCGCGAAGCAGGTCCGCGGGCCCCGGCCGTTGTTGGGGCGCCGCTCGCCCCGTACAGGGAGCGGGTCGACCCGTCGGTCTAGGGTGGGGCGTCGCTCCGGTGGGGGGTCCGGCTCCGGGGGGCGCGGATG